>PEBW01000001.1 GCA_003050565.1 Brockia lithotrophica | reverse complement strand
CCGTTACCCCACCAACTAGCTGATGGGACGCAGGCCCCTCCGCAGGCGGGCTCCTCACCCTTTCCTCCGCTAAGCATGCGCCCAGCGGATGTATCCAGGATTAGCCCCGGTTTCCCAGGGTTGTCCCGGTCCTGCGGGTAGGTTACCTACGCGTTACTCACCCGTCCGCCGCTAGGTAGCTTGCGCTACCCCGCTCGACTTGCATGTATTAGGCGCGCCGCCAGCGTTCGTCCTGAGCCAGGATCAAACTCTCCGTAAAATCCCAGCCCAACCGCCCCCTCCGACTCCCCTCCCTAAGGTCTTCTCCCCAAAAAGGAGCGCCCTCGAGAAGCGGCCGGCTAGGCCAAAGGTGCCTTAGTGCCCTAACGTCCTAAGACACCCTCTCCGTCCTTCTAGGGCTCGTGTAGGCTGTTCTGTTTTCAAGGAGCCTTCGCCTCTCGCGACGACAGTTGCAATCATACACCGCCTCACGGAAAAATGCAAGTGGTAATTTCTTCCAGATAGCCCTCCTCCATCCGCAACTCACCGCGGTCGCGGAGTCCCCCTTTCTTCCGGACGTTCGTCGGGATTGCCCTTCACCTCCTTTGGCCCTTCCGCAGAAAATTCGAGCTTCCGGCGCCCCTCGAGGGCACGGGCAAGGGTGAGTTCGTCCGTGAATTCCAGAGACCCCCCTACAGGAAGGCCGTACCCGAGACGCGTCACGGTAAGCGGGGTATCCCGGAGCAGGCGGGCGATAAAGTTTGCCGTCACTTCTCCTTCCGTCGTCGCGTCCAAGGCGAGGATCACTTCATCGATGCGCTCGTCCGCCTTGAGCCTTTCAAGAAGCGAACGGATGCGCAGCTGCTCCGGTCCTTTTCCCTCCAGGGGAGATAGGAGCCCGTGAAGGACGTGGTAGCGGCCGCGGTATACGCCGGACTTCTCGATGGCGTCGACGTCCTTGGGCCAGGCCACGACCATGAGCAGCCGCGGGTCGCGACGCGGGTCGCGGCAAATCGGACATACCTCGTCCTCTGTGTGGGCGTGGCAAATCGAGCATTCGCGGATCCTCCGCCGCGCCGCGAGGATCGCCTCGGCAAGCCCCACGGCTTCCTCCTCGCGCATGGAGAGGATGTGGTAGGCAAGTCGCGCCGCAGTCTTCGGTCCGACGCCCGGCAACTTTTGAAGGTGATACATGAGCTCCCGAAGCGAGCGAGGGAGCACGGCGATCTTCCTTTCCATTCGACGTAGAAGAAACCCGGAAGCGTGCGCATCTCCGTCCGCGATCCGCCTCCGCGAAAACCCTTTCGAGCCGATCTGCTAAGCTTCGTCCGGCTCGTCCTCGATGACCTCCACACGGTCCTCGCCCACGAGGCGCACGGCGAGGTCCACGGGGTCGACCTCGCGGAGCTTCTCCCATTCTCCCTCCTCGAGCGCGACGAATTCGACGGGTCGCCCGAGGAAGCTCCGGAGCACTTTGAGAATGTGCTCGCGGTGTTCCGCCTCCCCCACCATCTTCCGATGGATGGGGTAGCGAAAGGCGAGGACGACCGAACGTTCACCCACCCAAACGGGATATCCTCCCTTGAGCCAGGAGGACGTGCGTACGCTCAGCCTCTTGACCTCCTCGATGACCTCTTTCCAACTTTCTCGGAGACGTGCAAGTCCCTCCGCGTCCTCCGACTCCCGTAAAAAGGTGCGTTCCCCCGAAGTTCCCCCCGGAGGAGAAACCCTTCCGGCCTTCCGGGCATTTCCTGAAACCTTCCTTCCCTCGGGGAGAACCTTTCCCCCGCCGTCGCCCGAAACGTTGGACGCGGAGGAAGTCCCGCCGTCCGTAGAAGTACCGGCTTTCCCCCCCTCTGCCATCCCTGCCGACGGGCTCGGGCGCCGTTCCGGAAGAGCCGCCGAAGAGGAGGAACGGAGGGTTTCGGCAAGAGCCAGAAGCCGAACCTGTAAAACCAAAAAGGGATAGGGGGATCCACGCAGGGAGGGAAGGAGTTGGACGAGGCGTTCCGCTAAGGTGAGGAGGGTGGCGGGATCTGCGGGTTTTCGAGAAAAAGGAGCTGCTTCGCTCTTCGACGCGGACCCCTCCACAGAGGAGAGGTTATGCGCGAGAATGTCCTTGACGAGGCGAAGCAGGTACGTCACGATCTGTTCCGCGGTTTTCCCCTGGCGCTCTAGCTTCTCGAGCCGTGCAAAGAGCGCCGCGAGTTCCCCCTCCAGCACCGCGGCGAGGAGTTCCTTTCCCTCCTGCTCCGACAGCGTCCCCGCCAGTTCGCGCACGTGGTCGGCTTCGATGGGCCCTCCCTGCGCGAAGGCGGCCGCCATATCCAAGAGCGCCAGAGCATCCCGCAATCCTCCCGCCGCCAACGAGGCGATGAGATCGCGGGCCTCAGGGCGTAGCTCGAGCCCTTCCTCCCGCGCCACGTACTCTAGGCGCGCTGCGGTGGCCGCAGGAGGGACGGGGCGAAAGGCGAAGTGCATGAGGCGAGAACGCAACGTGAGAGGTACCTTTTCGGGATCGGTGGTAGCCAAGACGAACAACACGTGCTCCGGAGGCTCCTCGAGAGACTTGAGGAGGGCGTTCGCCGCTTCCGGGGTGAGCATGTGAACCTCGTCGATGATGTACACCTTTTTGGGCAACGTGGACGGGCGGAGGTAAAGGGTTTCCTTGAGCTCACGGATCTCGTCGATGCCCCTGTGGCTTGCGGCGTCGAGTTCGAGGATGTCCATCGTCTCCCAGGCTTCGATGCGCCGACACGTGGAACACTCCCCGCACGGCTCGCCGTCTACGGGGCGTTCGCAGGAAATCGCTTTCGCCAAAATGCGTGCCGTCGTCGTCTTCCCCGTCCCGCGGGGACCGCTGAAGAGGAAGGCGTGGGGTACACGCTTCTCGCGGATGGCCGCCTTGAGGGTTTCCGTAACGTGCTCCTGCCCAACGACGTCGCGGAAAAACCGCGGTCGGTACTTTCGGTAGAGCGTCTGGTACACCGCCGCTCCCTCCCGCCGGTTTCATCCGGCAGGAAACATTGTACCACAGAGCGATTACGCACCCCCGACCGTCGGGAGATAGATGTGCGCCGTAGTCCCCCTTCCCTTGCTCGTAAGCCGAATGTTGCCCCCGATGTCCTGGAGGAGACGTTGACACACGGAAAGCCCGAGACCCGTTCCTTCGGGTTTCGTGGTAAAAAACGGGTCGAAGATGCGGTCGAGGAGGTACGGGGGGATTCCCGGTCCCGTATCCGCAAAGGCGAAGTGGATCTGCCGTTCTTCGGGATCGTACTCCGCAGAAATCGTCAACATGCCCCCTCGCTCCATCGCTTCGAGGGCGTTGCGCACGACGTTGAGAAACACCTGTTTGAGAAGGTCAGGATCCGCAATGACGGGAGGGAGGGAGCCCGGAAGGGAAAGCACGAGCTCCGTATCGCGAAGAAGGGTTTCGCTTTCGATCACGGGCATGAGGTCGCGCAGCACTCCGAGCACGTCTACCTTTTTGTAGTTCACCTCGCGAGGTTTTCCGAGGAGGAGAAACTGGTCGATCAAGGAACCGATACGATCGACTTCTTTGAGGATGAGGCGCACGTAGTTGGCCTCCTGTTCGAGTCCCTTCCCCTCCAAAGATGGAAGGAGGAGCTGGAGAAACCCGCGAATCGCCGTGAGGGGATTGCGGATTTCGTGCGCCGTTCCTGCGGCCATCTGGCCAATGAGCGAGAGCCGATCCGCCCGCAGGAGCTTTTCGTCGAGCACGATGGGCTCCTGAGTTTCGCGAAAGGCGACGACCGCCCCGCCCTCGGGAAGGGGAATGCTGAACCGTTGAAAGACGCGCCGCCCCTCCTCCGTTCGCCAGACGAACACGTCCTCGCCTCGAACGACGCCGAGGCGAATGGGAGGAGAAACAGGGGAATAATCTGGAAATAAAAATTTAAAAACCTCTTCTATATTTTTTTGGAGGTCCTCTTCCCGGAGGGAAAAAAATTCGCGAAACCGTTCGTTGGCGTACACGATCTCCCCGTTTTCGCGAACCACGACGATGCCGAGCCGAAGCATATCGATGAGGTCGTCGATGGGGAAGTTGGCGGGGAGTTTGCGTGCATCGCCCATGGACTGTCGCCCCTTACCCATTGCTTGCATAGGCATCCTTTGAGTGATTATCGCACGAAGCCTTTCCCAAGGGGAAGAGAACAAGGCGCTTTCGTCCTTAATTCTACCGCAGACGAATAACTTTTTCCAGTACATGCCAGAATAGATCTCGACTAAGGAAATATTGTAGCAAAAATTCAGAAATATGTTTACAAAAATAAAACTGGTGGAGGCGAGAGGATTCGAACCCCCGCGGCGGCGTGAGCCGCCCTAGCTGATTTCGAGTCAGCCCCCTTCGACCACTTGGGTACGCCTCCACACCGGCGCCAATGGCGCATCGTTAAGTATACCGTCGTACGAGCGGAGAATCAACGGGGGGATCGCAGCCTCCGAAAAAAGGAACGCAAAAGTTCCCCCGCTTCGTCCGCAAGAACCCCGCCCCGAACTTCGAGGCGATGGTTGAAGCGGGGCTCTTCCACGAGGTTGTAGACGCTCCCGGCGCAGCCCGCCTTAGGGTCGTACGCCCCGAAGACGAGACGCGATATGCGGCTCTGCACCGCGGCACCGGCGCACATGGGGCATGGCTCCAGGGTCACGTAGAGCGTCGTCCCGGCGAGACGCCATGTCCCCAAGGCCTTGGCCGCCTCGCGAATGGCATGAATCTCGGCGTGGCCAAGGGGATCCTGGTCGCGTTCGCGCGTGTTGGCCCCCCGTCCCACGATCTGCCCTTCGTACACGAGCACGGCTCCGACGGGTACATCGCCCCAGTGGAGGGCCTTGCGCGCCTCGGCGAGGGCCTCACGCATGTAGCACGCATCCCGGTCCTCTTCTGCTTCGCATGGATGAGACATTTCCTCTGCCCGGAGGTCGTCCACCTCTCCACCTCCCGGACAATTTCACTTCCGCAAAAGAAAAAGGGCGGATTTCACCGCCCGTTTGCGTTCATCTGGAGCGGACGACGGGATTCGAACCCGCGACCTCAACCTTGGCAAGGTTGCGTTCTACCCCTGAACTACGTCCGCAGGCGGAAACACCATCCCTACCGCTGCAAGGGATATCATAGCACCCGTGAATCTCCCTGTCAAGGACAATTGCGCAAGACAGCCCGGAAATTCCCGTCAAAAACTAGCCCCGAGCACGAGGGAAGCGTAGAGGATGTACCCGTTGAGGGCGAGCACAACCGCCGAAACTATCGTGGCGGCAAACGTGGTGAGCGGTCGGTTTACGAGCTCTCCCATGTACCGTCTTTGGGCGGTGAAGTACACGAGGGGAAGGAGGGCCAGGGCGATGCCAAACGAGAGGAATACCTGGCTGTAGAGAAGGGCGTCGCTCGGGTTCATCCCCATGAAGAGGATCGCGAGCGGGGGAAGGATGCTCAACGCGCGGCGAAGGTATATGGGAATGCGAAAGCGGATGAACCCCCGCATGACCACGTCGCCGGAAAGGATCCCCACGGAGGAGCTCGAAAGGCCGGAGGCCGTAAGCCCCACGGCAAAGAGCGTCGCCGCGAAGGGAGAAAGGTGTTCGCCTAAGAGGGCGTGGGCTTGATCCAACTCGCTTACGAAGAGGCCGCGCTCGTGGAAGAGGGACGCGGCGACGACGAGCATGCTCATGTTGATCACCCCCGCCACGCCCATGGCGATTCCCAGATCGAGGAGTTCCAGGCGGTACAATTGCTTCCGCTCCTCCGAGGTCTCGCCGATCACCCGCCGCTTCGTAAGCGCCGAATGGAGGTAAATCGCATGGGGCATGACCGTCGCTCCCAGGATCCCCGCGGCAAGGAGGACGCTCTCATCGTCGGGAAATGAAGGAACGAAAAGACCGCGGATCAGAGGAAGGGGCCGAACGCCCGTAAAGAACACCTCGACCACGAAGGAAAAGGTAACCACGGTGACGAGGGCGGCGATGGCGAGCTCGAGGGGGCGAACTCCCCGCCGCCCAAGTTCCAGCACGGCAAAGGAGAGAACGGCCGTCACCAAGGCACTCGCGTTCATGGACATCCCCGTGAGGAGATGGATACCAAGCGCTCCCCCCATGAATTCGGCGAGATCCGTCGCCACGATGATGAGCTCACCTTGGAGCCACATGAAGATTCCGACCCTGGGCCCGAAGTGCTCCCGTACGAGCTCCGGAAGGTCCATCCCCGTGGCGATCCCAAGCTTTGCGGAAAGGGCCTGGATGAAGATGGCCATGAGGTTGCCGGCGAGGACGACCCAGAGAAGCTGGTAGCCGTACTTCGATCCGGCAGCGATGTTCGTCGCGTAGTTTCCGGGATCGATGTACGCGACGGAGGCGATGAACGCCGGCCCCAAAAACGGCAAAATCCCCCGTAAGCCCCGGGGTCGTTCGCGCAGCACGCGCTGGGCGCGATCGTACGTTTGCCCGACTTCCACGGACGATCACTCCTTCGAACCGGACTACGTCAGTTTTGAGGGATGCGCGCGTGCCCCCGGCTTTTCCTGAAGCGGACGTTCGTTTCCCTGAGGAAACACAGTTTTAGGATAACAATCTTACTAGACGAGTGCAACCTACGAAAAGTCGCTTCCGAAATTCAGACCCCCCTTGACATCCCAATGTCAACCTGGTAAGATACCTTTTGCTGGTCGGATTACATCGCGGGGTGGAGCAGCTCGGTAGCTCGTCGGGCTCATAACCCGAAGGTCGCAGGTTCAAATCCTGTCCCCGCTACCATACGGGCCATTAGCTCAGCTTGGTAGAGCACCTGACTCTTAATCAGGGTGTCGGGGGTTCGAGTCCCTCATGGCCCACCATCTCAATCCCTATGCGACGTTCAGCGGGTTTCCCACATCCAACATAGAGCATACAAAATGCGGGATCACCTAACTCACCGTGCGCCCTCTCGAACGGGATCGAGAGGGCGGTTTTTTACACGGAGACAAACGCTCCCAAAGCAACCGGCGGATTTGGCCCGAGCGCTACCCGTATTCCGGAGTTTCAAGCGTGCAGATGGAGCGATGGCCCGTACCGTGCTAGATTGCGAAGACAACATCCGGCGATTTTTCCGGCGCTATCCCAAGGCAGAAAGACTTCAAAAGACCATGGGGTATACGGGCTTTGCGCAGGATTAAACGGCGCGCAGCGCTGACGCAAGAGGATTTGGGAAGCGTGCATCGCAGGGCGTTTTCCGTACGGGCATCGGCGAACCCGGCAAAAAGGTGGACTAAACTAGGTTTAAACATAACATACTAAAATTTCAAAACAAATTAAACAAAAAATACATGGTGGTCCCGAGAGGATTCGAACCTCCGACACGCAGTTTAGGAAACTGCTGCTCTATCCACCTGAGCTACGGGACCATCTCATGGTACATTGTACCCTTAGGGGGCATTCCCCGCAAGGGGTCGGGGCACGGTCCTCCGCCTTAGCCCAAGGATATGAAGGTGGTTTCCTGCGAGTCGGGGCGTCCTCGAGAAAGGGAGAGGCGAATCCCCTTCGCGCTCGGAAGCCCTTGCCGCGTGCGGGCGAAAGGCATACACTCGAAGGCGGAGAGCGCCTGAAACGGCCTCCTTACGTCAAACTTGATTGAACTTTCACCTTCTCTCGGGTATACTGATCATCGCCTCTGCCAAAGGAGGGGCCTGTGTGAAGATCTTCTTGGACACGGCCGAAGTCGCGGAAATTCGGGCTTACGCGGAACTCGGCGTTGTCGACGGGGTGACGACGAACCCCTCCCTCGTGGCGCAAACGGGCCGGAGGGACCTTCCGAATTTGATCCGGGAAATCGCCGACGTCGTCAACGGTCCGATCAGCGTCGAGGTCATCGCCACGGACACCGAAGGGATGATCCGGGAGGCGAGGGAAATCGCGGCTTGGGGTCTCCCTACTGTGGTCAAGATCCCGATGACCCATGAAGGCTTGCGCGCCGTCCGCGTGCTGAGCAGAGAGGGGATTTCCACGAACGTAACCCTCGTCTTTACGGCACTCCAAGGATTGCTCGCGGCAAAGGCCGGGGCGACGTACGTGAGCCCCTTTGCGGGGCGGCTGGACGACATCGTCCACGACGGAATGGACGTCGTGCGCGACCTCGTACACATCTTGCGCACGTACGACCTTCCCACGCAAGTTATCGCCTCGAGCATCCGCCACCCTTTACACGTCCTAGAAGCGGCCCGGGTGGGGGCGCACGTCGTCACCGTTCCCCCGAAAGTTCTCGGGCAAATTCTGCGCCACCCTCTCACGGATGCGGGGATCGAGCGCTTCCTCCGAGACTGGCAAACCCTTCAAAACCAAGGAAACAGCCGATGATGTAAAGGGGGAAATCGCATGAGCCGGGGGTCGGCGTCGGTCCACGGTTTTGCGGAAGCGGTCGTCGGGCTCGCCCAAACGTATTCCAATCTCATCCTCCTGGATGCCGATCGCGCCGCCCATTCGTTCCTCGTACCCTTCCGCGAGCTCTATCCGGATCGCCTCATCAACGTCGGCGTCGCCGAAGCGACGATGGTGGGGATGGCCGCCGGGCTCGCGACAACCGGATTCATTCCCGTAGCGATCACCCTCGCCGCCCACGCCTCCCAAAGGGCGTTCCCCTTTATCGCCCAAACGATCGCCATCCCGCGGCTAAATGCAAAAATCGTAGGGCTCGAAGGAAGTGCCCTGGGCAACGACGCGGGCGCCCCGCGGCAAGCACTCTTCGACCTCGCGGTCATGCGCGTCCTGCCACACATGACCGTCGTCGTACCTGCGGACGCCCACGAGGCCTACCGTGCGGCGCAGGCGCTCGTCGCCTACGACGGACCCGCCTACCTCCGGCTTTCCTCTTGGGATGTCCCTCCCGTGACCGACCGGTCGGAAGACTTCGTGATCGGTCGCTGGAAGCTTTTGCGCGAGGGTTCGGACCTCCTCCTCGTGGCCGCTGGACCTCTCGTCCATACCGCGCTTGAGGTCGCAAAGCGGCTAGCCGGGGAAAGCATCGAGGCCACCGTTCTCAACGCTTCGACGCTCAAGCCGTTGGACGAACGGTCCTTGGCCGAGTGGGCCTGCCGTACGGGCGTCGTCGTCACGCTCGAAGACCACACTACGGTAGGCGGACTCGGAGGAGCCGTCGCCGAATTCCTCTCCCGTGAATGCCCGATCCCACTCCTTCGGCTGGGCGCTCCCGAGACGCCGGAAACGGCCCAAGAAGGGGGGCTCGATCCCGATCGGGTGGCAGAATCGGCCCGCGAATTTCTCGAGCGCCGGCGCGATGGAGATCTGAGCGGCAGGTAGGGGACACCCGGTCCTTCCCGCAATCGGCAACCGCGCGATCTGCGCAAAGCCCTTCCTGCGGGGAAGGGCTTTTTCTGCATCGGCTTCTCCCCGCGGTTCGGACGAGCTTTCCCGACAGAGATCCAGAGGAACTTGTAACCCCGCCTTCAACCTCGGAGTTCACCGGCGAAGTGCCGCGCGAAAGGAGGATCGGCTCCTTGGCCTTCCGAATTCTCGTGGAAGTTCCCCCCCCAAAGAGCAACGTCGTTGGGCCGTTTCTCGCCAACGTAGAAGCCTTGTCTGCCATGGACGTAGACGCCGTCACCCTTTCCGACAACTCGCTCGCCCAAGCGCGGATGGCAAACGTCGTCGCCGCCCAGCTCGTCCGGCAGAAGGTGGGTCTTCCCGTAGTCCTTCACGTGAACACGCGCGACCGCAACCTCCTCGCGCAGCAGTCCCTCTTTTTCGGCCTCGCAGCGCTGGGAATACAAGACGTCCTCATCATCAGCGGCGACGCCATGAGGCTCGGCGACCATCCGGAGGGGAAAACCGTCTACGAACGGACGTCCATCGACCTCATGCACCTCGTGCGGGGGATGAACGAGGGGCGTTCCTTTTTCGGCAGGCCGCTGAAAAACCCGACCTCCTTCCGCATCGGCGGAGCGCTCAATCCCACGTCCGCAGGGGGCTTTTCGCGGGAACGTGCCTTGCGCAAAGTCGAAGCAGGTGCGACGTTCTTCCTCACCCAGCCGCTCTTCAGCGACCGGATGCTCGAGGCCCTCGACGATCTTCGCTCTTTCCTCCCCGCCGGAATCGAACTCTACCCCGGGTTTATGCCCCTCGTCTCGGAAAAAAACGCGCGTTTCATGGCGTCCGTCCCCGGGTTCTCCGTACCGGACTCCCTACTCCGGGCGTACGCCGAACGTCCGGAGGACCCGGAGATAGGGGTAGAGTTCCTCCTCGACCTCTTCGAACGAAACAAGTCCCTCCTGTCGAGTTTTGCCGGCGTCTACCTCGTCACCCCGGGGAGAAAGGCAGACATCTTACGTCCGCTCGTAGAGTACCTCCGCCGGCAGTTCGCGCGGAAGTAGGCCGGCAGATATTTCCCGGGAAAAGACGAGGCTCGGAAGCCTCGCCCTTGGGGTTCGACCTAGACCTCGCCGCTGAGCTCACCCGCTTCCCGCCGTCCGGAGCGAAGGGAGAGGCCGTGGGTGAGGTCCGAACGCCCACGAGGATAGTGGGGGTCCGCAAAGAGGATGCGCACCTTTCCCCGGTTGTGCGCTGCAGTGTAGCATAAGAGGTAGCGAACGGGGAGCTCCCTCGCTTCCTGTGCCGCATCCCAAAACACCTTGCCCTGGGTATAAAAGGCTTGCACCCCTGGTGCGTTGGCGTACACGAGCCGCGAACGATCGGGTTCGGGCCAAGGGGCGTATGCCCGGCGGAGGACAAATCGCACGCCCGCCTCAAGGGTGAGAAGGTTTTCTCGGGACGAACTAGAGGAATGTCCATCGTCGCCCGCCCATACCTCCAATCCATTTTTCATACCATCGCCTCCGGGAGGATGCCCAACCATGGAATTTTCTGCCGACACGTGGACCGAAGCCCTCACGTTCGACGATGTCTTGCTCGTCCCCCGGTATTCCGAAGTAATTCCCGTGGAGGCGGAACTTGCAACCTACGTCACGCGCAACCACCGTCTGGACATCCCCGTATTGAGCGCCGCCATGGACACCGTCACGGGATGGGAGATGGCCGTAGCCCTCGGAAAACTCGGGGGTCTCGGCGTCCTTCACCGAAACATGGATCCCAAAAAGCAGGCGGAAGCGGTCGCGCGCGTGAAGCGCGAAGGCCTACTGGCGGCCGCCGCAGTGGGGACGGGAGAAACTCACGTTAGACGCGCCGACCTCCTCGTAGAAGCGGGCGTCGACATCCTCGTCGTCGACACGGCGCACGGGCATTCGAAGCGCGTTTTGGAAATGGTGGCATCGCTCAAACGGCGCCACCCGCATGCGGACGTCCTCGCGGGAAACATCGCCACGGAAGAAGGGGCGCGCGCGCTTATCGAAGCAGGTGCAGACGGCGTCAAGGTGGGTATAGGACCGGGATCGATCTGCACGACGCGCATCGTCGCGGGCGTCGGCGTCCCCCAGCTTACGGCCATCCTTTGGGCCGCCCGTGCGGCCCATGCCGCGGGAATCCCGCTCGTAGCCGACGGGGGAATGCGCCATTCGGGAGATGCCGTAAAGGCTTTAGCCGCGGGAGCAAGCGCCCTCATGTTCGGGTCCCTCTTCGCGGGAACGGACGAGGCCCCGGGTCACCTGGTAACCGTCGGCGGAAAAAAGATGAAGGCTTACCGCGGGATGGGGTCTGCGGGGGCGATGGCGGAGGGTTCGAGCGATCGCTACTTTCAGGAGGGAGCGGGTAAGTTCGTGCCGGAAGGGGTAGAAGGGTACGTCCCCTACAAGGGCCCCCTCGCCGACGTCGTCTTTGAACTCATTGGCGGGATTCGCTCCGGCATGGGGTATCTGGGAGCGCGGAGGATTCCCGACCTTTGGGAACGGAGGCAGTTCGTCCGCATTACCGGCAGCGGTCTGCGGGAAAGCCATCCCCACGATATCTACCTGCGCACGGAACTTTCCTGAAGCGCCTTCCCCTTACAGAACCCGCCGGCGAAAGCCCCGGAACTCATTCCGGGGAGGAGGACAAGCCTCAGGTACGCCCTCGGGAGAGAGGAGGAGCTGCGGTGGACAAACCCCGTTCGGTGCGGAACGCGCTTCGCCGCCTCGCACGCACTTTGGTCCTCATCGGCGCCGCACTTGGGATTCTCCTCGGACAACATCCGGCGTGGGCGGAGAGCGCACCCCCGTCCGGTCCGGACCCGCTTCGACTCAACGTACGATCGGCGATCCTCGTGGAGTTCGAAAGCGGACGCGTCCTCTACGCGTACAACGCCGAGGAGCCGCTTCCTCCGGCGAGCATGACGAAGATGATGACCGAATACCTCGTACTCAAGGCCGTGCGAGAGGGGAAACTCCGTTGGGACGATCCCGTGACGATCGGCGCATACCCGGCTTTTCTGGGAAAGGACAAGGGGTCGCGCGTATTTCTCGAAGAAGGCGAAACGCGCACGGTGCGGGAGCTCTTTACGGCCATGGCCGTGTACTCGGCGAACGACGCCACGGCCGCGCTGGCGGAAAAGGTGGCCGGTTCGCAGGAAGCCTTCGTCTCCCTCATGAACGAGACGGCTAAGTCCCTGGGCATGGCGCACACGCACTTTGTGACGTGCCACGGCTATCCGGAAGAGGAACTTGCCCCCTTCGTGAAGGCCAACGGAGAAAAGAACGTGATGTCTGCCCGAGACGCGGCGATCCTCGCCCGCCATCTCCTCCTCGACACGCCCGAAATCCTGTCTTTCACGTCCATCGTCCGGGAGAACTTTCCCACGGGAGCCAACCGAAAGCAGGAAATCGCCATGGAGAATTGGAACAAGCTCCTCCCCGGCCTTCGTTTCGCCTACGAAGGAGCGGACGGGTTGAAGACGGGGTACACGGATGAAGCAAAGTACTGCGTCACCGCCACGGCCAAGCGCGGAGACATGCGCCTCATCGCCGTCGTCATGGGAGCCGAGCCCGCACCCGACCCGGAACCCGACAAGAACCGATTCCTCGCCGCCCATGCCCTCTTGAACTACGGCTTTCAAAACTTTGCGCGCAAGGTCGTCGCCCCGGCCGGCCAGCCTCTGGGCGACGTTCCCGTACGTCGGGGGACGAAAGACGGCGTACCCGCGGTTCCTACGGCGGACGTCGTCGACGTCGTCCCGGTCGGCCGCGAGGGAGACGTACGGGTGAACTGGTCTCCCGCCGCAAACCTCTTCGCCCCGGTGCAAAAGGGGGAAAAGGTGGGCGACCTCCATGTGGATAGCCCGTACCCCCTCCTCGAAGAATCGCCCGACATACCGCTTGTAGCCGGGGAGGACGTCCCCAAAGCCCCTTGGTGGCGAATCCTCTTCGCGGCCGTCAGGGATTTCTTTGCAAACGCCTACCAGCTCGCCCTATCCGTGTTGAACCGTGCGTAGGGGAACCCCGCAACCTTTCGGTCAACGAAGGGGAAGCCTCCTTTCGGAAGATGCACCTTCGGGCGCTTCGCGGTATAATAGCTCGGTGAACTTACGCGACCCGTTTCCGCGTAAGGGATTCGAACGTACCGGAGGCGACGGAAGATGAGTTGGTCCCTGGAACGCGTGCTCTCGCCGGAAAAAATCGCGGTGGCAGAGCGTTTCCGCGGCGGAGTGATCATGGACGTCACGTCGGTAGAGCAGGCAAAAATCGCCGAGTCTGCCGGCGCAAGCGCCGTAATGGCCCTGGAGCGCGTTCCCGCGGACATTCGCGCGGCGGGCGGTGTGGCGCGCATGGCGGATCCCGCCCTCGTCGAGCAGATCATGCGCGCCGTTCGAATTCCGGTCATGGCAAAGGTGCGGATCGGCCACTTCCTAGAGGCGCGCGTCTACGAAGCCCTCGGAGTCGACTTCATCGACGAGAGCGAAGTGTTGACCCCGGCAGACGAGGAATACCACATCGACAAGACGACCTTCCGTACGCCCTTCGTCTGCGGTGCCCGCGACCTAGGGGAAGCCCTTCGGAGGATTGCCGAAGGGGCGGCCATGATCCGCACGAAAGGGGAAGCGGGTACGGGGAACATCGTGGAAGCCGTGCGCCACCTGCGGCGGATCAACCACCAAATCCAGGAAGTGCGCGCGCTTCCCAAGGAAGGACTCGTAGCGGAGGCCCGGAAGTTGGGGGTGCCGCTCGAACTTCTCGCCTACGTCCACGAGCACGGAAAGCTCCCCGTCCCGAACCTCGCGGCGGGCGGCGTAGCCACGCCCGCAGATGCGGCACTCATGATTCATCTCGGGGCGGACGGCGTGTTCGTCGGCTCGGGAATCTTTAAGTCCGAAAACCCGGAAAAGACCGCGCGGGCAATCGTGGAAGCCGTAAAGCATCCGGAAGACTACGAGCGGATCTTGTACGTGTCCAAAGGTTTGGGAGCGGCGATGCCCGGAATTGACGTACGGGGGCTCTCTCCCGAACAGCTTATGGCCGAACGGGGGCTGTAAGGACGGAAGCCGCTTTTGCGGACGGAGGCGAGACGAGCTCCCCGCCGGATGCCCTGTCGGTCGAAAGATCGCTCCCCGTGAGCGAAGGAGAGGGAGATCTCGTTGCTCGACATCCGCTTCATCCGTGCGCACGCCGAGCGCATCAAGGAAGCGGCGCGCCTGAAGGGGATCGAGGTGGACATCGACCGTCTTCTCGCGGTCGACGAAAGGCGAAGGGAACTCCTCCAGGAGGTCGAGGCGCTCAAGCAGCGGCGCAACGAAAACTCGCGGCGTATCCCCACGCTCCCTCCGGAAGAACGAGAACGGTTGCGCGAGGAGACTCGACAAATAGGCGAGACGATCCGGGAAAAGGAAGCGGAGCTCGCCGCTGTCCTCGAGGAGTTTCACGCGCTCATGCTCCTCGTCCCCAACCCTCCTTCCCCCGACACCCCGGTAGGCGACGAATCCGCAAACCGAGAGGTGAAGCGGGTCGGCGAACCCCCGAGCTTCGCCTTTCCCCCGAAAAACCACGTGGAGCTCATGCTCCTGCACGACATGCTCGACGTGGAACGGGGGGTCAAGGTGGCGGGGAGCCGTTCGTACTTTCTGAAGAACGACGGCGTGCTCCTCCACTTCGGCGTGCTCCGACTCGCCCTGGACCTTCTGCGGGAACGAGGGTTCACCCTCATGTACGTTCCCGTCCTCGTAAACGCCTTCGCCATGGAGGGAACCGGATACTTCCCCCTCGGGCGCGAGCAGGCGTACCACATTCCGGAAGACGAAAAGTACCTCGTGGGGACGGCCGAAGTGTCTCTCGTGGCGTACCACGCGGAGGAAATCCTCCGCGAAGAGGACCTTCCCCTTCGGTACGCGGGGATCTCCGAAGCCTTTCGCCGCGAGGTCGGTTCGGCTGGGCGAGACACCTTTGGGCTCTACCGCGTCCACCAGTTTTCCAAGGTCGAACAGGTCATCCTCGCACCGGCTGACGAGGACCTCTCCTACCGGCTGCACATGGAGCTTTTGGAAAACGCCGAGGAACTCCTCCGCCGCCTCGAACTTCCCTACCGCGTCGTCCAAATCGCCACGGGAGACATGGGCCAAGGGCAGGTCCGCAAACACGACATCGAGACGTGGATGCCCTCACGCGGTGCTTACGGAGAGACGCACTCCTGCTCTACCTTCCACGACTTTCAGGCGCGGCGTCTCAAGATTCGCTACCGAAAGTCCGACGGTTCCCTCGCGTACGTGTACACGCTGAACAACACGGCCATCGCCTCGCCGCGAATCCTCATCGCCCTTCTGGAAAACCACCAGATGGAGGACGGAAGGATCCGGATTCCCGAAGCCCTACGCCCCTACGTGGGCGGAAAGGCGTACATCGGCTAGGAGCCGCGCAATGCGGCGCAGCCCGAATTCCCCCGCGGATTTCCGCGGGGGTTTTTTTGCCCGTTTGCCGAGGCGGCGGTAAGGAAACCAGTGCGGAGGATCCCCGTGGCGCTCATGTTATAGTACAGAAATGTAAACGCTTCACCTGTATTTTGGGTATTGAACTTTCGATTTTGTCCTGGTATACTGGAGCGCACAAAGGATGGCCCAATTCGGCTTCGCCGCCGAACGGCGAAAGCACACCACGCGCGAGGTGACCTGAAATGAGCGAGACGACGCGCCTTTCCGCCGGTGTCAAACCTTACGCCGAGCTCGGATACTGGGACCCGACGTACGAGCCCAAGGACACCGACGTCCTCGCCGTCTTTCGCCTGGTTCCGCAGGAGGGAGTCGATCCGATCGAAGCGGCGGCGGCCGTAGCTGGCGAGTCTTCCACGGCTACGTGGACGGTGATCTGGACGGATCTCCTCACGGCGTACGAGCGCTACCAGGCGCGGGCGTACAAGGTTGAGCCCGTCCCGGGGACGGACCAATACCTCGCCTACATCGCCTACAACCTCGACCTCTTCGAGGAAGGCTCGATCGCCAACCTCGTGTCGAGCATCGCAGGAAACGTCTTCGGCTTTAAGGCGGTGAAGGCCCTTCGCCTGGAAGACATGCGCATCCCCCTTCCCTACGTGATGACCTTCCAAGGGCCGCCCCACGGGATCGTCATGGAGCGAGAGCTCCTCAACAAGTTCGGTCGACCTCTTTTGGGCGGCACGATTAAGCCCAAGCTGGGGCTCTCCCCCAGAAGCTACGGCCGCGTGATCTACGAGGCTCTCCGGGGCGGGCTGGACTTCACGAAGGACGACGAAAACACGAACTCGCAGCCGTTCAACCGCTGGCGCGACCGTTTCCTATACGCCATGGAAGCCGTGCACAAGGCCATGGCGGAGACCGGAGAGGTCAAGGGACACTATGTGAACGTGACCGCCGCCACCATGGAAGACATCTACGAGCGCGCGGAGTTCGCCAAGGAACTCGGCAGCGTGATCGTCATGATCGACCTGACGATCGGGTTCTCGGCAATCCAGTCTATGGCAAAGTGGGCGCGCAAGAACGGCGTCCTCCTCCACCTCCACCGGGCGATGCACAGCACGTTCACGCGGCAAAAGACCCACGGGATCTCCTTCCGCGTCCTCGCAAAATGGATGCGCCTCGCGGGCGTCGACCACTTGCACGCCGGCACGGTGGTGGGCAAGCTCGAAGGCGACGCCTACCTCACGAAGGGGTACTACACAGTCCTGCGCGAATCCTCCTACAAGGCCGACCCGACCCTGGGGCTCTACTTCGACCAAGACTACGGCGCCATGCCGGGCGTCATGCCCGTGGCCTCGGGTGGTTTGCACGTGGGACACATCCCCACGCTCGTCCACTACTTCGGCGACGACGCGGTCCTGCAGTTCGGCGGTGGGACCATCGGGCATCCCATGGGAATCGCGGCGGGCGCCACGGCCAACCGCGTCGCCCTCGAAGCAAGTGTCAAGGCGCGCAACGAGGGACGGGATCTCCTCCGGGAAGGTCAAGAAATCCTCGAACAGGCCGCTCGCTTCTCGCCCGAGCTTCGGGCTGCCCTCGAAATTTGGGGCGACGTCCGCTTCGACTTCGCCTCGACGGACGCTCCCGACTTCGTCGAGCCGCACACGCAGGCCTAACCCTCACGAACGGGAAGGAGGAGATCGCCGTGGGAAACTTCGTGCTTCGACACGGAGCCTTTTCGTACTTGCCCCCGCTCACGGACGAGGAGATCAAGAAACAAATCGCCTACGCCCTCGCAAACGGTTGGGCCGTGAACATCGAATTCACCTACGATCCTCACCCGCGAAACGTCTACTGGGAAATGTGGAAGATTCCCTTCTTTGACGCCAAGGACAGCGATACGATCTTGTCGGAACTCGAGGCTTGTCGTCGGGAAAATCCGGACGCGTACATCCGGATCAACGCCTACGACCGAAGCTACGGAAAGCAAACGACCCGCCTTTCCTTCCTCGTCCAACGGCCCAAAGAGGAACGCGGCTTTACGCTCGAGCGCGCGGTGGGCCCGGGCTTTACCCAGCGCTACGTCGTCCGTCCGGCGGAGTAGAGGAACGGGGGGTACGGGAGCACGTACCCCCTTCCCCTGCATATTCTTAAGGTACCGGAGTGTACGCATTTCTGTACTAGTACAACGTTCGATTCCGGCGCATCCTCCCCTTCTGTCGTTCTAGTAGAAATCGTCTAGTAGAAATCGAAAGATTAGGAGGGAAGCTCCCCCCGCCGCCACCGGTCGTCCTACACGCGAAGGGGTGCTGCGCCCGACCTTACATCCGCGCCAACGCGCGAAGGAGGCGACCGTGATGCATTCGGTTCGTCCCGTGCTCATCGGCATCGCCGGCGACAGCGGGGCCGGAAAGAGCTCTCTCGTGGCCCAACTCGCAAAACTCCTCGGCAGCGATCGCGTGAGCGTCATCGAACTCGACGGATACCATTCCCTAAATCGCCAGGAACGCAAGGCGGTGAACATCACCGCTCTCCATCCGCGGGCAAACAACCTCGGGCTGTTCATCGACCACCTCTACCGCCTGCGCAAAGGCGAGAAGGTGCTTCGCCCCGTGTACAACCACGACACGGGGGATTTCGACGACCCGGTCTGGGTGGAGCCGCGGCCGTACGTGATCGTGGAAGGGCTTCACCCCTTCCTCTTTCAGGTCGCCGCGGACATGTACGACCTCAAGATCTACTACGATACGCACGAGGAACTCAAGGTGCGGTGGAAGATCCTGCGCGACGCCACGGCTCGCGGGTACACGGTCGAGGAGGTCCTCGCGGAGATCCGCAAGCGTCAGTGGGACATCCGCAATTTCGTGGAGCCGCAGCTCGCCATGGCGGATACCATCGTGAAGCTCTTCCCCTTGGAGGACGAACGTCCCGACGCCGTAGGTGTGGAATTCAAGGAACCTGCGCACAGCCCCTGGCTCAAGGAAAAGCTCGAGCGAATCTCGGAAATCTACGTGCAGCCCAAGCGCGATTGGATAGGCGGTCGAGAATTCCTCTCCCTTTCCTTTTCGCAAGCGATTCCCGTCTCCACGGCGCACGTCCTCCTGGAGCACATGGGGCCGCGGGGAGGAGCGATCCTCGGAAAGATCACCCATGCCCCCTTCATCATGCCGTACCAGCTCGCGCTGGCCATCCTCACCTCGCGCCTCGAAGCCATCCGCCAGGAACTCGACGCGACCTTCGAGGGAAGGGGGCGTTCCGTTGTCGGGTAACAGGCAGGTCTCCGCAGCCGGCGGGTACCGCGATCTCGAGGACAAGGCCCGCAAGGTACGCCAGGACGTGATCCGCCTCCTCCTCCGCCAGGGAAAGGGCTACGTAGGCGGTGCCCTCTCCGCCGTGGACATCCTCACCGCCCTCTATTTCCGCGTCCTTCACGTCGATCCGGAGCGTCCCAACGATCCGGAACGCGACCGCTTTGTCCTCTCCAAGGGCCATGCGGCCGTGGCACTGTACGCGACGCTCGCCGAACGGGGCTTTTTCTCGCTGGAAGACCTTCTCGCCCGTTCTCCCGGGAGTATCCCTTCCTTTCCCGAAATGCGCGCGGTTCCCGGCATCGACATGAGCACGGGGATTCCGGGGCAAGGGCTCGCGGTCGCCGTGGGCATGGCGCTCGGAGCGAAAAGGCGGAAGAGCGGGGTGCGCGTCTTCGCCCTTCTCGGAGACGGGGAACTCCAGGACGGGGCGGTGTGGGAGGCGGCCCTTGCGGCGGGACACCTCCGCCTGAACAACCTCGTCGCCATCGTAGACCGCAACCGCCTTCAGCACGGCGGGGACACGGAAGAGGTCGTGGCCCTCGAACCGATCATCGCCAAGTGGGAGTCCTTTCGCTGGTCGGTGATCCCCGTCGACGGCCACTCCTTCGAGGAACTCATCCCTGCTTTAGAAAACGTCGGATACGCGCAGAAGCCCACCCTCATCCTCGCACGTACGGTGAAGGGGAAGGGGATCTCCTTTATGGAAAACGAAAACCGCTGGCACGCCGAAGTGCTCACGCGCGAAGACGCGCTGCGCGCCCTCGAGGAACTCGGCGTAAACGTCCGGGAAATCCCGCTCGAGCTGTAAATGCCGGATCCACTCGCTTCTCCGGGTTTCTCCGTACGAAAAAGGCGACCTCCTTCCGAGGTCGCCTTTTGGAACTTGGACGAAAGACCGCGTCACTCCTCTGCGGGAATACAGGCCAAAGTCTGAAGCGTATCTGCCGGTTCTAGGCGCACGAGGCGGACACCCCGTGCCGCCCGGCCGAGGACGGGTACTTGGCGCACGGACATGCGGATAACCTGCCCCCGCCGGGTTACGAGGAGAAGGTCGTCGTTCTCACGCACACCGGCGGCGGCGACGAGCGCCCCCGCCTGCCTCGCAACGGCGCGAACCCCCTGTCCCCCGCGACTCTGAGGTCGAAACTCCGCCGCAGGCGTACGCTTGCCGAAACCGAGTTCCGTAGCGAAGAAGAGCTCGTCTCCGTCGCGAACGCTCTCCAAGGCAACTACGACGTCACCCGCCTTTAGGCGAATGCCGCGAACGCCGCGCGCCTGCCTTCCCATCGCCCGGACGTCCTGCACGGGAAAGCGGATGGCCATGCCTTCCTGCGTGACGAGGAAGATGTCCTCTTCCCGTGCTCCGAGCTTTCGTACGCCCACGAGCTCGTCTCCTTTTTCGAGGGATAGGGCGACGAGGCCGCTTCTCCGAAGGGAACGGAATTCCTCCGTCGACACGCGCTTCACGTATCCCAAACGCGTGGCGAAGACGAGGTCCCCGGCGTCGGTAACGCGGTAGGGGAGTAGGGCCGTGACGCGCTCCTCCGGCGCAAGGGGGAGGAAGTTGGCGAGATGGGAACCGCGCGTCGTCCGCCCTTGCTCGGGGATTTCGTGCACGAGGAGGGGATAAACACGGCCGCGGTTCGTGAAGAAGAGAAGTGTGTCGTGCGCGTTCGCGTGGACGACGTGGACGATCACGTCCTCCCGGCCGCGGACGCCGAGAACCCCTTTCCCGCCGCGCCGCTGAGCGCGGTAGGTACTCGGATCCGTACGCCGCATATACCCTCCCTCGCTGAGCGTGACGACGAAGGGCTCGTCGGCAATGAGGTCCGTGGCTTCGAAGGAGCCGTCTTCGTCGAGAATCCGCGTGCGCCGCTCGTCGGCAAACTTCTTCCGCACGTCGAGCAGCTCTTCGCGCACCACTTCGTCGAGACGCGCCGGCGACTCGAGAATCGCCCGCAGGTCGGCAATCGTACGACGCAGAGAGGTTTCTTCGCCTGCCAACTTTTCGATGGAAAGCCCGGTGAGCTGTTCGAGGCGCATGTCCAAGATGGCGTCCGCCTGAGCTTCCGTGAAACCCATCTCGTACGCCTCACCCTCCAGGACGAACGTCGGCGCGCAGAGGTTCGCCCGGGCCTCCTTGCGGTCGCGTGCGCTGCGAATCGGACCGTATCGGTGCACGAGGACGTCCACGAGGTCGACGGCGCGCATGAGACCTTGCACGATGTGGAGGCGCGCCTCCGCCCTTTCGAGGTCGTGCACCGTCCGCCGACGGACGACGTCGCGCTGGTGAGCGAGGTAGTGGAGGAGGAGATCGCGAATTCCCAAGATTTCCGGTCGCCCCTCCACGAGGGCGAGGAAGATGATCCCGAAGGAAGTCTGAAAGGCCGTGTGACGATAGATCTGGTTGAGGATCACCCGCGGGTCGGCTCCCTTGCGGACCTCCACGACGACGCGGATTTTCCCCTTGCTCGACTCGTCGCGGACGTCCGTCACGCCGTCGAGCACCTTGTCGCGGACGAGTTCGGCGATCCGCTCTACCACCTTCGCCTTGTTTACCTGGTAGGGAATTTCCGTAAAGACAATGCGCGAGCGCCCGCCGGAGAGGCTCTCGATCTCCGCATGAGCGCGTATGCGGATCGTCCCGCGTCCCGTCTCGTATGCCTTCCGGATTCCCTCGCGCCCGAGAATCACGCCACCCGTGGGAAAATCCGGCCCCGGAAGCCGCTGCAGGATCTCCGCGAGGGAGGCGTCGGGCCGTTCCATGAGGAGGAGGACGGCGTCTATGGCCTCCCCGAGGTTGTGCGGCGGGATGTTCGTGGCCATCCCGACGGCGATTCCTTGCGAACCGTTCACGAGCAAATTGGGGAAACGGGCGGGGAGGACGACGGGCTCCTTGCGCGAGGCGTCGAAGTTGTCTCGGAAGTCCACCGTATCCTTGTGAATGTCGCGCAAGAGCTCAAGGGCGAGGGGCGACAGGCGCGCCTCCGTGTAGCGCATTGCCGCCGCCGAATCCCCGTCCACGGAACCGAAGTTCCCCTGTCCGTCTACGAGAGGGTAGCGGTAGGAAAAGGGTTGCGCCATGCGAACGAGCGTCTCGTACACGGCCGCATCTCCGTGCGGATGGTACCGCGCCAGCACGGTGCCCACGATCGTCGCCGATTTCCGGTACGGCTTGTCGGGGGTGAGACCTTCCTCGAGCATGTCGTACAGGATTCGCCTTTGCACCGGCTTAAGCCCGTCCCGGACGTCGGGGAGGGCGCGGCTCACGATGACGCTCATCGCGTAGTCGAGGAACGACTGTCGCATCTCGTGGGCGATGTCCACCGGCTCGATGCGGGAATCTAAAGCCACCTCGACCCCTCCTTAACCGCGGGGATCCGGAGCACAACACCGCATCCCTTCAAATGTCCAAGTTCCGCACGGCGTGCGCGTAGGCGCGGAGAAACTCCCGCCTCGGTTCTACGTCCTCGCCCATGAGGGTTTGGAGGATTCGTTCCGCCTCCTCCGCATCCTCGATCGTCACACGGTAGAGGCGGCGATTTTCCGGATTCATCGTCGTCTCCCAGAGCTGATCGGCGTTCATCTCCCCCAGACCCTTATACCTCTGGACGACGAGTTCACCCCGAACGTCGGCCCACTCGCGCTTGAGCTCCTCCAGTTCGGCGTCGGAATAGAGATAACGCGAGCGCTTCCCCTTCGTGGCCTTGTAGAGGGGGGGCTGGGCAATGTACACGAACCCGCCTTCGATGAGCGGACGCATGTAGCGGTAGAAAAACGTGAGGAGGAGCGTCCGGATGTGCGCCCCGTCCACGTCGGCGTCGGTCATGAGGATGATCTTGTGGTAGCGGAGGCGCGAAAGGTCGAAGTCCTCCCCGACCCCCGTACCGATGGCGGTGACGAGGTTGCGAATTTCCTCGTTTTGGAAGATCTTGTCGAGACGCGCCTTCTCCACGTTCAGGATCTTGCCGCGGAGGGGAAGAATAGCCTGGAAGTGGCGATCGCGGCCGTCCTTTGCCGAACCACCCGCGGAGTCGCCCTCGACGATGAAGAGTTCGCTCTCTCGCGGATCCCGGCTCGTGCAATCGGCGAGCTTTCCGGGTAGGGAGGCAGAATCGAGGGCGCCCTTGCGTCGCGTGAGCTCTCGCGCCCTGCGGGCAGCTTCCCGCGCGCGAGCGGCGAGAATCGCCCGCTCGACGATGACGCGCGCCACAGAGGGGGTCTCCTCGAGGAAACGCGCAAACTCCGTGGCCACGAGCTGATCGACGAGGGGCTTGACCTCGGAGTTGGAGAGCTTGGTCTTCGTCTGACCTTCGAACTGGGGCTCGAGGAGGCGGAGGCTCAGGACGGCCACAAGTCCCTCCCGCACGTCTTCACCCGTGAGGTTCGCATCGCTCTCCTTGAGCAACCCCGCCTTGCGGGCGTAATCGTTCACGACGCGCGTGAGCGCCGCTTTGAAGCCGCTCTCGTGGGTACCGCCCTCGCGCGTGGGGATGTTGTTCACGAAGGAGAGGATTTCCTCCGCCTGGGCTTCCGTGAAGACGAGGGCAACCTCGACCCGGGTTTCTCCTTCCTGGACGGCAAAGGCGATCGGAGGATGCAGCGGGGAATTTCCCCGGGCGAGTTCTTCCACGTAAGCGCGAATTCCGCCGTCCTCGCGAAACACGTGCTCTTCTCCGGCGGCCTCGTCGACCAGGCGGATCGTCACGCCCGGGTTGAGGTACGCGAGCTCGCGAAGACGGGCGGCGATCGTCGACAGGCGGAAGCGCGTCGTCTCGCGGAAGATTTCGGGATCGGGGACGATGCGCACCCACGTCCCCGTCTCCCCCTCCGACGGACCGACGTCCGCGAGCGGCGCTTCGGGGACGCCACGGTGGTAGCGCTGAAAGTACCGACGCCCCTTCTGCCGAACCTCCACCTCAAGCGTCTCCGACAGCGCGTTCACGACGGAAATCCCTACACCGTGAAGACCACCCGCCGCTCGGTATCCTCCCTTGCCGAATTTCCCACCGGCGTGCAGACGTGTGAGCACTGTCTCCACGCCGCTCGTCTGGGTCTGGGGGTGAATGTCCACGGGAATCCCCCGGCCGTTGTCCCGAACGCTCACGGATCCGTCGGCGTGGAGGACGACTTCGATGCGGTCGGCGTAGCCGTTCATCGCTTCGTCGACGGCGTTGTCCACGACCTCCCAAAGGAGGTGGTGGAGTCCCCGTTCGTCCGTTGAGCCAATGTACATACCCGGGCGACGGCGGACCGCTTCGATGCCTTCGAGGACTTGGATCTCGTCCACGGTGTACCGACGCGCCTCGTCCATCCCTTCACCGCCTTTGGCCAAAATGCACGAAAAACGGGACGGCCCGTCCTTCCCGTCCCGACCGGTTTCCCAGCAGGCGCGCTGAGAGTTCCGATCAGCCTGCGTGGCCGTCTTCTTCCGGGGTAAGCGTTCCCGCCCGCATGAAAAACAGGCGGTCTTCCGTCCCAAAGAAGTCGCCCGCAAACTCGGTTGCGGTCAAGAACACCTGCCACTCCTGACGCCTGAGGAGCTCGGCGAGAGCCGCGCGGCGCGCGCCGTCGAGCGGGCCAACGACGTCGTCGAGGAGGAGGACCGGCGGTTCCCCGAAGCGCGCGGTAAACCACTCCGCGACGCCGAAGGCGAGGGCTAAAGTGTAGGTGTGCTTTTGCCCTTGCGAGGCGTGCAGGCGCGCCTCCCGTCCGCCCAGGTAGAACTTCACGTCGTCGCGGTGCGGCCCGGGAACGGGAACCATCGGATCTTCCCGACGCACACGCCGAAGTTCTTCGGAGAGGACTTCCACGAGCTCCTCCCACCCGGAATGTCGTTCGGCCAAAGAGGCGTAGGCAAAAAAAATACCCTCCTCGTCACCGCCCAACTCGCGGTAAAACCGACGCGCACTCTGCTCGAGCTCCCGGAGAAACGCCCTCCGCCGGATGGCGATTTCCGCTCCCACCCGCGCGAGTTGGTCGTCCCACGGCTCGAGCTCCTGCACCTCGGCTTGCCCCGCGGCTATCCTCTGCCGCAGCGCCGACCTTTGTTTCCAAATTGTATTATATCGGCCGAGAAGGTACAAATAGCGGACGTCGGCACTCCCCAAGGACCGATCGAGGAAACGCCGACGGAGGTCGGGGGGGCCGTCAACGAGGTGGATGTCTTCGGGGAGAAAGAGGACAACGCGCAGATGCGGAAACCAGTCTGCTCGGCGGCGGATCGGGTTCCCGTCCGACCGGAGGACCTTTTCCCGCGCGCTAAAGCGCACCTCCAAGGTCGTGCGGAGACCATCACGCGCGACCTCGCCAGCGATCCTCCCCTCCCGCGCCCCCCAACGCAACCACTCCCGATGGCGGTGCGTGCGAAAGGACGTCCCCCACGCGAGTACGGCTACCGCCTCGAGGAGGTTGGTCTTTCCTTGGCCGTTGTCGCCGACGATGGCGTTGAGCCGTGGCGCAAACGTCGTGGCGATGTCGAGGTTGCGAAATCCGCGAACTTCGAGCGCTTCGAGTCGCACGCGGAACCCCTACCCGACTTATTACGGGATCTTCACGGGGACGATGAGGTGCACCCAACCGGGGTCGAGCTCGGGACGCACGAGGAACGGCTTCCACGACCCGTTGAACTGAAGGACGGCCCTTTCCTCCTCCCAACCCTTGAGCGCCTCCAGAAGGTAGCGGACGTTGAACCAGATGCTCAGCTTTTCCCCTTCGAACCCCTCTACGGGGAGGATTTCCCGATAGCTTCCGAGCTCTGGGTGGTTGGCGCTCAATACGAGGGCTCCTCCCTCGGCATCTAGGCGAACCGTCGGCTGAGCGCTCTTTTGCACCACGAGGGCCGCACGTTCGAGCGCTTCTCGGAACGGCTCTACGGCTACGAGAAAGGTCGTTTGCGCCTCCAAGGTGAGTAGGTTGTCTGTTTCGGGATACACCCCCTCGAGGAGGCGGAGGGCGATCTCCAACCCCTCCCTGCGAAAGACGAGGGTGCTCTTGCCGAAGGTAAGGCGCCACAGGTCTGCTTCGTCCAGGAGCGGGAGGATGTCTTCCAGGCGGGCAGCCGGGGGAATCGCTTCGACGGGAGGGTCTACGGGGATCTCGAGGGGGAGAACCCGCCGGGCGAGCCGGTGGCTATCCGTGGCGACGAAGACGAGTTCCTCGCCTGCCGCACGCCAGCGAACGCCCTTGAGAATGGGGCGCGTGTCGCTCGAGCTGGCGGCAAAGAGCACGCTCCGCAGGGCCCGCTCCAACCTCTCGCCGGCGAGGGAAATGCTCACCGCTCCAACTTCCTCGGGAAAGGGAGGAAAGTCCTCGGGATCCATGGGGCTCAAGCGGAACTCCACGTCGCCTTGGCGGACGCGTACGCGCTCCTCCTCCACGGCGATTTCTACGGGGCCCGAGGGCAGGCGACGCAAAAGGTTGAAAAAGAAGCGCGCGGGCAAAACCGTGCGCCCTTCTTCGGCGGCGAGGTCCACGGGGATCTGGACGCGCACGTACAGTTCTCCGCTCGCGCCGGCGATCACCAGGCGATCGCCCACAACTTCGAGGTAAAGTCCCGAGAGGATCGGCAAGGCGACGCGGGCGTCGACGGCGCGGATCGCCTGTTGCACGGCGGAAAAAAGCACTTCCCGTTCGACGTGCAGCTGCATGGGGGGAACGCATCCTTTCTCTTCTCTATGGTTGTAAAGAGAAGTACGTCGTATGCGTCGTAGCTCGTGGATCCTGTGGACAACCCGTCCGGTCTCGGATCCCCACGGGATGTACCTGTGGATTCGGACGGGTACGGTTATCCACTTGTGAATACCTTGAGACGCTCGCGGAGCTCGTTCACGATGCGCGCGAGGTGCTTATCCTTTTGAATCTCCCGGCGGATTTTTTCGTGGGCGTGGATCACCGTCGTGTGGTCCTTGCCGCCAAATTCCTGCCCGATTTTCGGAAGCGAATGTTCGGTGAGTTCGCGTGCGAGGTACATGGCGATCTGTCGGGGTACGACGAGGTTGCGCGTTCGCTTTTTCCCGACGAGGTCTTCGCGGCGGATCCCGAAGTAGTCGCTTACGACCTTCTGAATGTCGAAAATGGTGAGGTGCTTTTGCAGCTTGTTCGTCTGCACGAGGTCCCGCAGGGCTTCCTCTGCGAGGTCTACCGTAATGTCGCGGTTGATCAGGGAGGCATAGGCGAGGACGCGGGTGAGCGCGCCTTCGAGTTCGCGGATGTTCGTCTGTACCTGCCGGGCGATGAAGGCGATCACTTCGTCGGAGATTTCAAGTTGTTCGGCGCGAACTTTCTTGTGGAGGATCGCAATGCGCGTCTCGAGGTCCGGCGGTTGGATGTCCGTGATGAGACCCCACTCGAAGCGCGAACGGAGGCGGTCTTCGAGCGTGGGGATCTCTTTGGGTGGACGGTCGCTCGTGATCACGATCTGCTTGCTCGCCTCGTACAGGGTGTTGAACGTGTGGAAGAACTCTTCCTGCGTCTGTTCCTTGCCCGCGAGGAATTGGATGTCGTCTATGAGCAGGACGTCGATCGTTCGATACTTTTGCCGAAATTGTTCGGCGCGGTTGTCGCGGATGGCGGCGATAAATTCGTTCGTGAACTTTTCCGTGGAGATGTACAAGGCGCGCATGTGGGGGTGATGGCGGCGGACGTGGTGTCCGATGGCGTGAAGGAGGTGGGTTTTTCCGAGGCCTACGCCTCCGTAGATGAACAGGGGATTGTACGAAGATGCCGGTCGCTCGGCTACGGCAAGACATGCGGCGTGGGCGAAGCGATTGCCGCTGCCGACGACGAACGTCTCGAAGACGTATTTGGGGTTGAGCGGTGAACTCTCGAAGGTGCTCCCGGGCGGGGCGCTCGGTGGTGGTTCGAGCTCGTCTTCGGTCACGAGGCGGAGGCGCAGGGGCTTTCCTCCGATGTCGGACAGGAGGGTTTCCAGAGCCGTCTGGTAGTGTTCTTCGAGCCAGTCCTTGATGAACGGGTTTGGTGCTTCGACGACGAGCGTGTTTTCCGACAAACGGAGGGCCCGCGTGTCGCGAAACCACGTGTCGAAACTGGGTTTCGGCAACCGCGACTGCAACCGCCCGAGGACGAGGTCCCAAAGTTCCTGGGCAGGGGATACGCCCGCCGACCAGCGGGGAAGGTTGTGCATCGTGTGCGACATGATATCCACACCCTGTGGATAGATTTGTGGATGGCGCCGCTCGTCCACAGTCGGGGATGAGTTCATCTTAGCAAAGGAGGCGAGAACGGTTCAACGATCCCCGCGCGCAATCCACAGAATCCACAAAGGGCGCGACGAAAAATGTGGATCTTGTGGAAATGTGAGTAGGTTGCGGATCCCCTTGTGGAAAATCCGGGCGTTCGGGATTTCTTGACGGGGGCGGGCGAGAACCATATAATTGGGTTCGGTTTCACGGGAGGGATCGTACGATGGGGAAACCGACATACAACCCGAGCAAGCGGCGGCGGAAGCGGGCGCTAGGTTTTCTCGTGCGGATGCGTACGAAGTCTGGGCAAAAGATCATCAAGGCGCGCCGCAGGAAGGGGCGGAAGCGCCTCGCCGTCACGGAACGGCGGTAGGGAGTTGGAGGATGTGGGCCTCTCCCGGAAGGATCGCCTGCGGAAGAACGAAGATTTCGAGCGCGTGATCACGGGCGGGAAATCGGTAGCCGATCCCCGCCTCGTTGTTTATTATGAGAGGCGAGACGACGGGGGACGGGCCGTAGGGGTTTCCGTGGGTCGGCGCTTGGGAGATGCGGTGTTGCGGAACCGGTACAAGCGCAGGTTGCGGGAAATCCTGCGGCGGGCCCTCCCCCACATTCGTCCGGGGTATAATCTCGTCGTTCTCTTGCGCCGCGGCGGAATCGGGGCGGAGTTTTCCGAGCTCGAAGCGTCGCTCTTGCGTCTTCTCAAGCGGGCGAAGCTCTGGCAGGAAAGCGAAGGAGTCCCGCCTTCCTTGGAAGATGGCGACGCATCGGGGACGTGCGGCGCGGAAGGTGAAGGGTGGGAGGGATAAGGCGTGAGAAGGCTCATCCTGGGAACGCTCCGCGCCTACCAAAAGTACGTGTCCCCCATCAAATCGCCGTCGTGTCGCTTTTACCCGACGTGTTCGGAATACACGGTCCAGGCCGTCGAAAAGTACGGGGTCGTCAAGGGGCTCGTGTTGGGGGCAAAGCGGGTTGCGCGCTGCCATCCCTTTCACCCCGGAGGGGACGATCCGGTTCCGTAGAGGAGTGAGCGAAGCGCAATGCGGAGGTTGCCAAAACGCCATGCGCTCCTGGCCCTGATGCTCTTAGGAGTGGCGTTCCTGGGGGGATGCGGTGCCCCCGCAGACGTTCCGCCCGACCCGCGCAACGGGTTTTTGGATGCGTTCTTCGTCTACCCCATCTACCTCCTCCTCGACTGGTTTGCCTCGATCTTGTGGGGTTCGTACGGGTTGTCCATCCTCGCCGTGACGGTTGTCGTCCGCCTCCTCCTCCTCCCCTTCGCCGTCAAGCAGTACCAGAGCACGATGCAGATCCAGGAGTTTCAACCCGAGATCCAAAAGATCCAGGAAAAGTACCGCAAGGATCCGGAACGGCTTCGCCAAGAACTCGTGAAATTTTACGCGGAGCACGACGTCAATCCGGCGTCGGGCTGCCTGCCGCTTCTTTTGCAGTTTCCCGTGATCATCGGTCTCTACGACGCGATCCGGAGAAGTCCGCACATCCACGGGGCGAGCTTTCTCTGGTTTCCCCTCGGGACGCCCGACCCCCTGTACATCCTTCCGGTGCTCGCGGGTCTCGCCACGCTGGCGACGAGCGAACTCCAGTTCCGGTACTCACAAAAAGTTTCTCCCGTGAAGATGACGAAGGACCAGCTCGCGATGCAGCGGGGAATGCTCTACCTGTCTCCGGCTCTGGTCTTCTTCTTTGCCCTGGGCCTTCCGAGCGCCGTTTCCCTCTACTGGGTGATGACGAACCTCTTCTCTCTCGTCCAGACGTACCTCGTCTACGAACTCATCCTCCTCCGCGGGCGGCGTGAGAAGGCCTCCGCGAGGGATGGGAGGGAACGGAACGCGTGAGGGATTACGCCGGAGGAGCGGCTGGACGGGGAGACACGATCGCGGCCATCGCCACCCCCCCGGGAGAGGGCGGCATCGGCATCGTACGCCTTTCGGGCCCCGAGGCCTTCGCCATCGCGGACAAGGTCTTTCGCGGCCGCACCCGCCTCGTCCTCGCACCCACCCATACCGTGCACTACGGTCGGATCGTCGACCCCCGTACGGAGGAGGTCCTCGACGAGGTCCTCGTCCTCGTCCTGCGAGCGCCCCGTACGTTTACACGAGAAGACGTCGTGGAGATTCAAGGCCACGGCGGCTTTTTCGTCCTCCGGGCCGTGCTCCGGGCCGTTCTCGCCGCCGGGGCGCGCCTCGCGGAGCCCGGGGAGTTTACGCTCCGCGCCTTCCTCCACGGTCGTCTTGACCTCGCCCAGGCGGAGGCCGTTCTCGACCTCATCCGCGCGCGGACGGAGTACGCGCGGCGCTTCGCGCTGCGCCAGCTTGCAGGTGACGTGTCGCAGGCGGTTCGCGGGCTTTTCGAGGAGGCGCAAGCCCTGCGGGCGCAGGTGGAGTTCGAACTCGATTTCTCCGAGCACGACGAAGGGGAGATCGATCGAGGAGAGTTTCTTCAGCGGCTGGAGGTTCTCCGTCGACGTGTCGGAGATCTCCTTCGGGGAAAGAGCGTTGCCCGGCTCGTGCGCGAGGGACCGGCAGTCGTCCTCACGGGACGCCCCAACGTCGGGAAATCTTCCCTCCTCAACGCCTTGTTGCGCGAGGAGCGGGCGATCGTGACGCCCATTCCGGGGACGACGCGCGACGTCGTCGCAGGTGAGCTGGAGCTTGCGGGTTTTCGCTTTCGTCTCTTGGACACGGCGGGCCTGCGCACCACGGAAGATCCGGTAGAGAGCATTGGCGTCGCGCGTGCGCGGAAGGCGCTGCGCGAGGCGGACCTCGTCCTCTTGGTCGTGGACGGGAGCTCCCCCCTCACCGAAGAGGACGTGGAAATCGCGCGATACGTCGCCTCGTTGTCCGTTCCCGCGATCGTCGTCGTGAATAAAGCGGACTTGGCTCCGCGCCTCGAACGCCAACGTGCGGCCGAGCTCGTGCCCGGCTCGCCGGTCGTCTCGGTGTCGGCGGCGACGGGGGAAGGCCTTGGAGAGCTCGAGGAGCGGCTCCGGCTTGCGTTTGTGGAGGGAGAGGCGTGGGAAGGAGTTCTTCTCGTGAACGAGCGGCATCTCCGCTTGGCCGAGGAGGCGGAAGCGGCTCTTGCCGAAGCGGAGGAGGCGATGCGTCGAGGAGCCACCCTCGACCTCGTAGCCCTTCCCCTGCGCGTCGCGGCGGAGCGGCTCGGGGCGATTCTCGGGATCGATGTGGGCGAAGACCTCGTGCGCCAGATTTTTTCCCGATTTTGTGTGGGGAAGTAGGAGAGGGGGTGGACGGCGTGGGGGACGGCTTCCGGGCGGGAACGTACGACGTGATCGTGGTGGGCGGCGGGCACGCCGGCGTGGAAGCGGCCCTCGCCTCAGCACGACTCGGTCGGCGTACGCTTCTCGTCACGTTGCACCTGGATTTTGTGGCCCGAATGTTTTGCAACCCTTCGATTGGCGGTCCGGGGAAGGGGCACATGGTTCGAGAGCTGGACGCACTCGGAGGAGAGATGGCCCGGGCTGCCGACAGGACCGCCCTTCAGAGGCGAATGCTCAACACGGGGAAGGGACCTGCCGTCCGGGCGCTTCGCGCCCAGGTCGACCGGGCGGCGTACTCGCGCTACATGCGGCGCGTCCTCGAGGAAACGCCGGGGCTCGACCTGCGTCAAGGGGCGGTGGTCGCCCTTGACGTCGCCGACGGACGCGTGCGGGGTGTCCTCCTGGACACGGGGGCGATGTACGAGGCGGCGTCCGTCGTCCTCGCTACGGGGACGTTTTTGAACGGCGTGGTCATCGTCGGGGAACGGCGTACGCCGAGCGGTCCCGAGAACCTTCCCGCGGCACGCGCCCTGGGGGAGCAGCTTGTCCGCCTCGGCTTTCGCGTGCTTCGGCTTCAGACGTCCACGTCACCCCGCCTCGACGGAAGGACGATCGACTTTTCTCGCCTCGAGCGCCAGGATCCCGATCCCGAGGCGCCCTACTTTTCCTACGCTTCGCGCGCAGAAGATGGTCTACCGACCGCGGGACTCCCCACGTACCTCACGTACACGACTCCGCCGGGGCACGAGTTTGTACGCCTCAACTTGCACCGCGCGCCGCAGGTTTCCGGAGCCGTGGAAGCCACAGGTCCCCGCTACTGTCCCTCGATCGAGGAAAAGATCGTGCGCTTTCCGCATCGCGAGCGGCATCCGATCTTTCTGGAGCCCGACGGTGCAGATACGTACGAAGTGTACGTCCAGGGCCTCTCCACGAGCCTTCCGGAAGACGTGCAGCGGGAACTCCTGCGGACGATCCCCGGCCTGGAAAACGCGCGGATCCTTCGCGTCGGCTACACGATCGAGTACGACGCCGTCGACCCTTTGGAGCTATGGCCTTCCCTCGAGACGAAGCGCGTGCGCGGCCTCTTTACCGCCGGACAGGTCAACGGGACCTCCGGCTACGAAGAAGCGGCCGTCCAGGGACTTCTCGCCGGGATCAACGCCGCCCGCTTTGTCCGCGGGGAATCGCCGCTTGTCCTCGGTCGTGACGAGGCGTACATCGGCGTCCTCATCGACGACCTCGTCACGCGCGGTGTAGACGAACCGTACCGCATGCTCACGTCGCGCGTGGAGCATCGGCTCCTCCTCCGGTTCGACAATGCGGACCGCCGCCTCGTACCCGTAGGCTACCGTGTAGGTCTCGTGTCCGAGGAGCGCTACCGCGCGTACCTCGCGAAGGTGGAGGCGATCGAAGCCGAACGACGACGCCTGTCCTCTATCCGCATCACGCCGGCGGACGAAGAGTTGCTCCGTTCCCACGGTCTCCCCGTACCGCGGGAACCGCTTTCGGCCTACGATTACCTCCGTCGTCCCGACGTCTCCCTCACCGACCTCCTTCGGGTTGTGCCGCCGCCCTCTCCCCTCCCGCGCGATGTGGCCGAAGCCGTGGAGCTCGAGGCGAAGTACGAAGGGTACATCGCGCGGGAGGCGCAGGAAGTCGCGCGCATGCGCCGCCTGGAGGACAAACGCCTCGACCCCGACTTAGACTACGACGCCGTTCCGGGTCTTTCCGAAGAGGCGCGGGAAAAGCTTCGGCAGGTACGCCCCTTCACGGTCGGTCAAGCGGCGCGCGTGCGCGGGGTACATGCGTCGGACGTGTCGGCCCTCCTCGTCTACCTCGCGTCCCGGGAGCGGCGAAGGGAGGCGGTGCGGTGAGCGACGTTTCGAGGGAGCTCGTCGCTGCGGAGGAGCTTTTCGCCCGGCTTTTGGCCGCGCGCGGAGTGGAACTGGACAGGTCGCGGCGTGAGGCCTTTCGAACCTACTACACCCTTCTCGTTCGCGCCAACGAACGCATCAACCTCACGGCGATTACGGAACCTCTTGCGGTGTACGTAAAGCACTTTTGGGACTCTCTTACCCCTCTCTTTTCGCCCTACTTTCCGCGGGAGGAATTTTTGGTCGATGTGGGTACGGGTGCCGGGTTTCCTTCCCTACCCATGAAGATCCTCCGTCCCTCCCTGCAGATTTTGGGTCTCGAGGCGACGCGGAAACGCGTTCTCTTCGTCCGAGAGGTCGTCCGACGGCTCGGACTCGAGGGGGTTACGGTTCTGCACGCGCGGGTCGAGGAGTATGCCCGATCGCACCCGGAACTGTACCGCTTTGCGGTCGCCAGGGCCGTGGCCCCGCTCGAGCGGTTGCTTCCTTGGGTGCGACCTCTCTTGCTGCCGGGAGGACTTTTTTTGGCGATGAAGGGACCCGGGTTCCAGGAAGAGGTTGCGGCTGCGCGGGCGGAGCTCGAGGCGTTCTGGGAACTCGTCGGGGAAGAGGCATTTCCCCTGCCCGAGGGATTTGGCGAACGCGTTCTCCTCTGGTTCCGGCGACGGGCGACGGAAGCCGGCTGACGGATGTTTCACGTGAAACGCCCCGGATGGCAGGAGCCGGCAGGAAAGAGGTGATCGGGGAGAGAACAAAGAGAAGGAGTAAATCGGTCATCGGTAGGGGCGGAAGAAGATGTCCGGACCGCTAAGGCGACTTTGGGGGAAGACGGGAGGGGACCGAGCTCCCACGGAACGCGTACAGGAACTCCCCGTGGACAAGGTGTTTCCCGGGCCTTACCAACCGAGGCGGGTGTTTTCCGACGAGGGGATCGACGAACTCGTAGAGACCATTCGCCGCCATGGCCTCATCCAACCCATTGTCGTTCGCCCGGTGGGGGAGGGATTTGAGGTCGTAGCCGGGGAACGGCGCCTGCGGGCGGTGAAGCGCCTCGGACTTTCCACGATCCCCGCCATCGTCCGCGATCTCGGCGATCGTGAGGCGGCGGCCCTCGCCCTCATCGAAAATTTGCAGCGTGAGTCGCTCTCGCCGATCGAGGAAGCGGTCGCCTACCAGAAGCTCATGGAGTTGCACGGACTGACGCAGGAGGCCCTCGCCCGGGAGCTCGGAAAGAGCCAGTCGACGATCGCCAACAAGCTGCGGCTCTTGTCCCTGCCGGACTTCGTTCAAGAGGCACTTGCGGAGCGCAGGATTTCCGAACGCCACGCCCGCGCTCTGCTCGCCGTGACGGACGAGGACGCGCTGCGTCAGCTCTTGGCGGAGATCACCGAGCGCGAGCTCACGGTCAAAGAGACGGAAGCGCGCGTGCGCGCCCTGGCCGAAGGAAAGCGGGGGACGTCGCGGAAAGGCGCCAAGGGCGTTTTTCGCGGGAATACGCGCGGCGTCGCCCGCGACCTGCGGATTGCCCTGAATACCCTGCGGCGCGCGGTAGAGATGGTGCGGGAGGCTGGGGTCGACGCGGAGGTGGAAGAGCACGTCGAGGAGGGGCAGATTGTCCTCCGCGTCGTGTTGCGAAAACGGGCGTAGAGAGGTAGGGAGGAAGCGTGGGGCGGGTAATCGCCATCGCAAACCAAAAGGGTGGAGTGGGCAAGACGACGACGGCCGTAAACCTTTCTGCCGCCCTCGCGATGCTCGGAAAGCGCGTCCTCCTCGTGGACATGGACCCCCAGGGGAACGCGACGAGCGGTGTAGGCGTGAGCAAGGCGGACGTCACGTTCGACGTGTACGACGTGCTCATCAACGAAGTACCTCCCGACAAGGTCGTACGCCCTACGGCGGTGGAGGGATTGGACGTCCTTCCCTCCACGATCCAGCTCGCCGGGGCGGAAATCGAGCTCGTTCCCACGATGTCGCGCGAGCTTCGGCTTCGGCGCGCCTTGGAGCGGATTCGGGACGCCTACGAGTTTGTGTACATCGACTCGCCGCCGTCCCTAGGGCTGCTTACGGTGAACGCCCTCACAGCGGCGGACGGCGTTCTCATTCCGATCCAGTGTGAGTACTATGCCCTGGAAGGGTTAAGCCAGCTCCTAAACACGATTCGCCTCGTCCAGAAGCACCTCAATCCGCAACTCACCGTCGAAGGTGTGCTCCTCACGATGTTCGATGCGCGGACGAACCTGAGCATTCAAGTCGTGGAAGAGGTGAAGCGCTACTTCAAGGAAAAGGTGTACCGCTCCATCATCCCGCGCAACGTGCGTCTGAGCGAGGCCCCCAGCCACGGTCTTCCCATCACCGTATACGACCCGCGTTCCAAGGGCGCCGAACAGTACATAGAGCTTGCGCGGGAGGTGCTCGAGCAGCATGAAAAGAAAGTCGGCCCTTGGGCGCGGCCTTGACGCCCTCCTTCCCACCCTCGAAGTGCGCGAGGGAGAGGAAGTCGTCCAAATCCCCCTCGATGCCGTACGGCCGAATCCTTACCAACCGCGGCGTACCTTTGACGCCCAGTCATTGGAAGAGCTTGCCGCCTCCATACGCGAGCACGGCGTACTCCAGCCCATTCTCGTCCGGCCGCTTGCGGGAGGCGAGGCTTACGAAATTGTCGCCGGAGAGCGGCGCGTGCGCGCCGCGCGTCTGGCGGGTCTCGAGCGAATTCCAGCGGTCCTCCGTTCCTTCGACGATGCGACGATGATGGAAGTCGCGCTCATCGAAAACGTCCAGCGGGAAGACCTCGACCCCATCGAGATTGCCCGCGCTTACCGCGCGCTCATGGAACGCTTTTCCCTCACGCAGGACGAGGTCGCTCGGAAGATGGGGAAGAGCCGCTCGCTCGTGGCGAACTACGTGCGCCTTCTCGCTCTTCCCGAGCGGGTTCAAGAGTATGTTTCACGTGGAACGCTCAGCATGGGACACGCGAAAATGCTCGCGGGCCTCGAAGATCCCCGGGCGATCGGGGAACTCGCGGATCGCGTGGTGCGCGAGGGGTGGAGCGTGCGCAGGCTGGAGGAATTTCTCCGCAAGCAGAGGAGCGAGAGCCGCAGACCCGCGCGGCGCAGGGCGTTGGAGGACCGCCCATCCGAATACGCGGCCCTCGAACGGGAGCTTTCCGAAGCGCTCGGTGCGCCCGTGCGAATCCGTCTTTCCGGTGCGGCGGGGTCGGTGGAGATCGCCTTCTTCGATCGCGAGGACCTGGAGCGCATCGCCGAACTCCTCGTGGGGAAGGGAGGAACTCGGTGAGCGCGCTTTGGGGTACCTTCGTGAATACGGCGGCCATTCTCGTCGGGTCGCTCCTCGGCATGCGCGTCTTGCGCCTCTCGGCGTCCACGGCCGACGCCGTCCTCCGCAGCATCGCCCTCGCCGTTGTCATCCTCGGGATTCAGATGGTGCTCGCCTCCTCGCACTTCCTCGTCGTCGTCGCGAGTCTCGCTCTGGGGACGCTCCTTGGGGAGCGGTGGGATCTCCAGGGGAAGCTCGAAACCTTGGGAAAAGCCTTCGAGGCGCGGCTGAGCGTGGGAAGACACGGGGGCTTGGCAAATGCCTTCGTGACCGCGTCCCTCGTGTACGTCGTCGGTTCGATGGCCATCGTCGGCGCCCTTGACGGCGGGCTGCGGAACGAGCATCATGTGTTGTACACGAAGGCGTTTCTCGACGGTTTTACGGCCGTTCTCTTCGCGGGCACGTTGGGTCCGGGGGTCGCCCTGAGCGCCGTTCCCGTGTTTCTCTACGAAGGGACGATAGCGCTTACCGCACGGTGGTTGACGCGTGCGGTTTCCGAGGATCTTCTTCTGCGGATCACCGCAGAGGTGAGCGCCGTCGGAGGGGTCCTCATCTTCGCCATAGGGCTCAACCTGCTCGAGCTCACGCGCCTGCGCGTGGCGAACATGTTGCCCGCCTTGGTCGTCGCAGGGTTGCTGGCTCTATTCGTGTAGGGCCGAGGTGATTGGCATGCAACGTCCCCTCCTTTTCGTCGTAAACCCCCGCGCGGGAAGCGGGCGGGCCGAGCGGATCTGGAAGGCGGTCGAAGGGCGGCTCCGCGCGCTCCAAACCGCGTACGAAGCCGTCTTTACGACCCCCGAGGCCAATGGGTACGACACGGCGCTTCGCGTCCTGCGCACCGGACGCTACCGCGCCGTCGTCGCCGTGGGGGGCGACGGGACGGCAAACGAGGTGGCGAACGCCCTCCTGCGGACGGCGCCCGGCCTTCCCTTCGGGGTGATTCCTGCGGGGTCGGGGAATGACCTCGCCCACGGGATCGGCTTTTCTTCCTGGGAGGCGGCTCTCGAGGCGGTCCTCCAAGGCACCGTTCGCAGGGCGGACGTGGGGCGTTTGGGCGAGCGGTACTTCCTCAACGCCGCGGGCGTGGGGATCGACGGCGTCGTCGCCGACGCGGCAAACCGCCTGAAAGGTAGCGGTCGCTGGCCGTCCTCCCTTTCCAAGTTCGTGTACGCCCTTCTCCTCCTCGCGAAGTGGTTTCGCTTTCGGCCGCGGAGCGCGCGTATCGTCGTCGACGATCGGGTCTTCCTCTTTCACCGCGTGTGGCTCGTCGTCGCCTCCAACCACCCGTTCTTTGCCGGAGGGATGCGGATCTGCCCGGAAGCAAGCCCGGAGGACGGGATGGTGGACGTGTGCGTCGTCCACCGCATCGGGCGGCTTCCGTTTCTCCTCATCTTCCCCCTCGTCTACACGGGATTGCACACGCAAACGCCGTACGTCACCGTCCTGCGCGGTCGGAACGTGCGCGTACGCTTTCGTCTGGCGACTTTCCCCGTGCAGGCGGACGGGGAGATTCTCGGCGAGGAGCCCCTTCGCCTCACGGTCGAACCGGGGCGCCTGTGGATCTTCGTGCCCCGGGGACGCGAGGAGTTGCGGCTTTCCGACGACGTTTCTGAACCCCTGGCGATGCTACAATAGGCTAAAGAGGGGTTCCGGAGGGGTCTCTCCGTGTGGTACTTCTACCTCCTGCGACCGCTCGTGCGCGAGCTCGTCCGCGCATACCACCGCGTCCGCGTGATAGGGCGGGAGCGCTTCGACCCCCTTGGGACGTACGTCGTCGTGGGCAACCACGAGAGCGCCCTCGATCCGATTTACCTCGACGCGTTTTTCCCTAGGCCCATATACTTCATGGCGAAGAAGGAGCTCTTCGACTCTCCTGTCTTGGCGCCGCTCATTCGGGCCTTCGGCGCGTTCCCCGTCAACCGCGAGGCGTACGACATCGGCGCCGTGCGGCGGGCGCTCCGGCTCCTCCAGGAAGGGAAAAACGTCGGGATTTTTCCCGAAGGAACGCGCAACCCGCGACTTGCAGAGGCGGCCATCAAGCACGGTGCGGCCTTTGTGAGCTTGAAGACGGGCGTTCCCGTGCTCCCCGTCGTTCTCGTGGGGACGGGTCGCGCCTTTCCCAAAGGGGCGCGCTTCATCCGCCCGGTCCGAGTCGTCCTCGTCTACGGTCGTCCCCTTTTTCCGAGGAGCGGAAAAGACACGGAGGAATTTGCCGCGCGCATTAAGGAAGCCCTTGCGGAACTCTACCGCGAGGGCGAGGGGCGAACGGAGGCGAGCGGAGGCGGGAGCGAGGCAAACCACGGGGGGGCGTAGGCGTGATCCACGAGTTCCGGGTAGGCGATCGGGTGCGGCTCAAAAAGCCCCACGCGTGCGGAGGGGATACGTGGGAAGTCCTCTTCGTCGGTGCGGACGTGCGCTTGCGTTGTACGACGTGCGGGCGAATCCTCCTCCTCCCGCGGTGGAAGCTGGAGCGAAAGCTCCGGGAAGTGGTCGTCGAAGGGAAACCACTCCCGCCGTCGGGGCGTTGACCGCACGCCGCTTCGTCGGCGGATTTCTAGGTCCGGAATCGGAATTCGCCTTTGAGGAAGGAGAGGCGGAGTGGCGGTAAGCGCAGGGATCGTCGGTCTGCCAAACGTCGGAAAATCCACGCTCTTCAACGCCCTTACGCAGGCGGGTGCCGCAGCGGAAAATTTTCCTTTCTGCACGATCGAGCCCAACGTCGGGGTCGTCCCCGTTCCCGACCCGCGCCTCGACGTTCTGGCGGAGATGTTTCGCTCGCGGGAGCGAATTCCGGCAACGGTGCGCTTCGTGGACATCGCGGGTCTCGTGGCGGGGGCGAGCAAAGGGGAGGGTCTGGGAAACCGCTTTCTCGCCCACATTCGCGAGGTGGAGGCCATCGTCCACGTCGTACGCGCCTTCGAGGACCCGGGTGTTGTACACGTCGCCGGTCGGGTGGATCCCGCGCGCGACGTAGAGGTCGTGAACACCGAACTTCTCCTCGCGGACCTCGAGACCGTGGAGCGCCGTCTGGAGCGGGTGGGCAAAAGGGCGCGCGTAGGCAAAGGAGCGGCGCGCAAAGAAGCCGCCTGCCTCGAAGGGTTGGCGGCGCACCTCGGGGAAGGACGACCTGCCCGAACGTGGGGAGAGAGAGACGAGGAGTGCGCAGATCTCCGCGCCGAGCTCCACCTCCTCACCGCGAAGCCGGTCCTGTACGTCGCCAACGTCTCCGAGGCGATGCTCGCAGATGACCCCGAACGTCATCCGCTCGTCCGCGCGGTGCGCGCCCGCGCCGAAGAAGAGGGGGCGGAGGTCGTCGTTCTCTCCGCAGCTCTGGAGGCCGAACTTCAGTCCCTTTCTCCGGAAGAGCGGCGAGAGTTTCTCGAGGCGTACGGACTTCCGGCGCCGGGGCTCGACCGCCTCGTCGCGGCGGCCTACCGGTTGCTCCGGCGGATCACCTTCTTTACGGCGGGGGAAAAGGAGGCCCGGGCCTGGACGATTCGCGAAGGGACGAAGGCCCCCCAGGCCGGCGGCGTGATCCACTCCGACTTCGAACGGGGTTTCATCCGCGCGGAGGTCGTCGCGTACGAGGACCTCGTGCGTGCCGCCGGTATGGAGGAGGCGCGGCGGAGAGGGCTCGTCCGTGCGGAAGGGCGCGACTACGTCGTACAGGACGGCGACGTGGTCCTCTTTCGCTTCCACGTGTAGGGCGGCGAAAGGTTTCGTCCGCCTTTCTCGGGTTTCCCGGAGACAAACGGAGTCGCTCGTGAACAACACACTGCGCCGTCTGCAAGAGCTTTGCGGTGGATACGATGTCCGATCTTCAAGCTCTTCTTCAAGGATTTGGGGAGGGAGTTGCCGAAGCCCGGCGCGGCAAGGGTTCCTCTCCGTCCAAAGGCCGGCGTAGGCAGGTGGGATCGCTCGCGCGGCGGCCGTTGAAGGGGGACGGCCGCTTTTCTTGCGCATGGGAAAAGAACTCTGGTATAATACGATGACGTCCGTTCGGACCTCGTGTCCGACTCCTTGCTCCGAAAGGGGCCAGATGTCCAAAAGGAGGGTATCGATGAAGCGGAGTTACGAGCTCGTGACGATCCACCGACCCGACCTTCGCGACGAAGAAGTTGCTGAGGAACGAAACCGCATCGTCTCCGCGATCGTAGAGCGCGGAGGAGAGGTGACGAAGGTCGACCCGTGGGGGAAGAGGCGCCTCGCCTACGAAATCGCCAAGTTTCGGGAAGGAATCTACACCGTGTTTGAGTTTACCGCCACGCCCAAGGCGGCGCACGAGCTCGAACACGTCATCCGCCTCAACGAGTCGATCATCCGCCACCTCATCGTCCGCACGGACGAGGACTGAGCGCAGGATCCCTTGCCTTCGGGGGAGGGGAGCCCGCGCGTTGGGAGGGGCGGTGGACGATGATCAACCGCGTCGTTTTGGTCGGCCGCCTCGTGCGCGATCCGAATATGCGCTACACGCAAAACGGCGTCGCGGTGACTACGTTCACGCTCGCCGTAGACCGTCCGTTCGTGGGCGCAGACGGGGATCGGAAGGCGGACTTCATCTCGATCGTCGCCTGGCGCAAGCTCGCGGAGATCGTCGGAGAAAACCTGAAGAAGGGCCGACAGGTTGCCGTGGAAGGGCGGCTGCAGTCCCGCAGCTACGAGAACCGCGACGGCCAGCGCGTGTACGTCACGGAAGTCGTCGCGGAAAACATCCTCTTTCTCGACGCACCGCGCGGGCGCCGGGAGGAAGGGGAGGCGGAGGCAGCTCCTGCGGTGGGCGGCCCGGTCGATCCGTTCTTTGACGCGGAGGAAGTGGACTTGAGCGAAGACGACCTCCCGTTCTAGCTAGGGAGCTCCGGCTGGCGGATGCGCGATGCGAGAGGAAGGCTTGCGAAAACGGCTTGCGGAGGTGGAGACATTGGCACGCAGGAGCAGGAAGAAAAAGAAGGTTTGTTACTTCACGGTGAACAAGATCGACCGCATCGATTACAAAGACGTTGAGCTCCTCAAGAAGTTCATCAACGAGCGGGGGAAGATCCTTCCCCGCCGCGTGACGGGAACAAAGGCCCGCTACCAGCGGATGCTCACGCGGGCCATCAAGCGCGCCCGCCACATCGCGCTCTTGCCCTTTACTACGGACGTGTGAGCGCGACCGCGTTTTGGGCGAACGGCAGGCCCGTTCGCCTTTTCTTTTCGGGTGCGGAAACGCCTTCCGGAGGGAAAGGCAGGGGGGATGGACGTGAAGGTAGTCTTTCTCGCGGACGTTCCCGGCCACGGACGCAAGGGCGAAGTGAAGGACGTGAGCGACGGGTTCGCCCGCAACTTTCTCTTTCCGCGGAAGTTGGCAGAACCGGCGACGGAGGGAGTTTTGCGCCACCTCGCCCACGAGAGAGAAAAGCACGAGCAAGGGGAAGCGCGCAAGCGCAAGGCCGCCCTCGAGCGGAAGAAGGCCTTGGAGGACTTCACCTTGCGCATTCCCGTCCGCCTGGGCGAGGCGGGCCGCCTCCACGGCGCGGTTACGTCGCAGATGATCGCCGATGCTCTGCGGAACCGGGGAATCGACGTAGAGAAGAGGCAGATTCTCCTCGAGCACCCCATCCGCCACCCTGGGGCGTACGTCGTACCCGTCAAGCTCTACGCGGAAATCACCGCGGAGTTGCGCGTCGAGGTCGTGCCGGAGGGGGAAGGACGCTGAAGCGGGCGGGGGCAGCTCGGGGGTGCAGGACATGACATTTCTCGGAGGGGAAAGCAGCGCGCTTCGCGTGCCGCCGCACAGCGTGGAGGCGGAGCAGGCGCTCCTCGGAGCGATCTTTCTCGACCCCGAAGTTCTGCTGGGTGCTTCCGAGATCCTCGCGCCGGGAGATTTCTACCGCGAAGGGCATCGGCGCATCTACGAGGCCATGCTCGCCCTCGCCGAGAACGGGGAGCCCGTAGACGTCGTCTCCGTGGCCGCCAAGCTTCGCGAGCAGGGGGTTTTGGAAGACGTCGGGGGGGATGCCTACCTCTTCGATCTCGCAGCGAGCGTCCCGTCTCCCAAAAACGCCCTGTACTACGCCGAAGTCATCCAGGAAAAGGCGCTTCTGCGCAAGCTCATCGACGCGGCCGAAGCGATCGCCGCCCACGGCTACACGGGTGGGTCGGCACGCGAGGTACTCGAAGAGGCCGAGCGGTTGATCTCCGCGCTCGTGGAATCTCGGCCGGAGGAAGGGTTTCGACGTCTGCAGGACGTCCTCGTCGACCTGTACCAGATGTTGGAACGCCTCGCCCAGGGGGAAAAGGAGGTCCGCGGTCTCTCCACGGGCTTCCTCGATTTGGACCGCCTGCTCGCAGGACTTCGCCGCTCCGACCTCATCATCATCGCCGCCCGCCCCTCCGTGGGGAAAACGGCCTTTGCGTTGAACATCGCCCACCACGTAGCCCTCCGGGCGCGCAAGCCGGTGGCCTTTTTTAGCTTGGAGATGCCCGCGGAGCAACTCGCCCTACGCCTCCTGTCCGCCGAGGCCAATCTCGACGGTCAGCTCCTCCGCTCCGGGGAACTCAGCCCCGCGGATTGGGACAAGCTCACCGTTGCCATGGGAAAGCTCTCCGAAGCGCCGTTTTACGTCGACGACTCGCCGGGATTGACCCTGATCGACATGCGCACCCGCCTTCGCCGCCTCACGCGCGAGGTGGGCCCCCTCGGCCTCGTCGTCGTGGACTATCTGCAACTCATGCAGGCGGGCCGCAGGGCGTACGAAAATCGCCAACAGGAGATCAGCGCGATATCCCGAGGACTTAAGGCCCTCGCTCGGGAGTTTGAGGTCCCGCTCATCGCCCTCTCCCAGCTTTCCCGCGCCGTAGAGCAGCGGCAGAACAAACGCCCGGAGCTTTCGGACTTGCGGGAGAGCGGGAGTATCGAGCAGGATGCCGACGTCGTGGCCTTTCTCTATCGCGAAGACTACTACAACGAGACCACGGAGGCCGCCGGGAAGGTCGAGGTCCTCGTGAAAAAACACCGCAACGGCCCAACGGGGAAGGTCGTCCTCGGATTTTTGCGCAGCTACAGCAAGTTCGTCTCCCTCGCTCCGCATGCGTAAGCCGGTCTGTTCCGGTTTGTTAGCGGAACGCAGGGAGGAGAAAGTCTTGTAGAACGCACACGAGATGTGCTAGACTAGCTTCCTAGATAGAGAGCCCCGGCCTGCGGAGCGCGATCGAGGGAGGCCGCGCATGCAGGATCCGACGTCGCGCTCATCCGCACCGTCTCCCCGGTGGGAGCGGGTGCGGGAAGCATGGAATCGGAAGAAGAAGGAACTATGCGTACGTCTGTCGTTTCCCCACCTGCAGGTGGTGGGGTCGGCGGCGTACAGGGCCGTGGCGGACCGAGGATTGCGGCTGCGCGCGGCAGTTCAAAGCCTTCTTTCCCGGTGGCCGGATGTCCGAGCACGGGCGGTCGGCTTCGTCCGCAGCCTTCCGGAAACCGGAAGGGAAGCGTACGCGCACCTCGTCCGCGTTCGTACCCGGGAAGCCGTCCTCCGCCTTCGCGCCCTACCGCGCAAGGTGAAGTACGTGGCGGCGGCGGGGATCGCCGCGTTCGCCCTTGCGGGCGGGACGTGGGCGTTTGTCCGCAGCCAGACGGTCGAGCTCGTCCGCGTGTACGTGGACGGCGAGCCGCTCGGGTACGCATCTTCCGCTTCCGTCGTGCAGGATTACCTCGTCCATCGCCTCGAACGCATCGGGCACGCGACGGGCGGGCGGGCCTTCACGGTGTCGCCCATTGCCTTGGAGCGGGTGAGGGTCTTTCGCGGTTCGGCGGAGGATGACGCCGTTCTCGAACGACTGGGTGACCGCCTAAACGTCCGCGTGCACGCGTATGCGCTCCGGGTGAACGGCCAGCACATCGCCTATCTCGCGAGCGAAGAAGAGGCGCGCACCCTTTTGTCCGACGCGTTGAGTAAGCTCGGCGGGACGAAACTCGTGTACACGGGTGAACCCTCCGTCCACGTCGTCCCGCTCGCGGCACCGGCGGAAGGGAACCCCTCCGAATCCGGAAAGACAATCCAAATCAAGGAAACGGTCGAAGTTGTCCCTGCCGTCGTTCCCCCGGAGGAACTCGCAGAACCGACCGCGGTGGAAACGCTGCTCCTTTCCGGGAGTGAGCCCGAACTCTACCAGATCCAACCGGGAGACACCTTGTGGGCTGTGGCGCAGAAGTTCGGGATCACCGTGGACGACCTCGTGCGCCTGAACCCGGGGCTTTCCACCAACGACGTCCTCTACCCGGGGCAGCAGATCAACGTGGGGCGTCCCAAGGCGCTCCTCACCGTGCGCGAGGAGTCGACGCAGACGGTCGAGGTGGACATCCCTTACGGAACGAAAGAAGTGAAGGACGATTCGCTCCCCGCCGGAAAGCGGGTCGTCAAGGTGAAGGGGCAACCCGGCAAGAAGCGCCTGGTGTATCGCGTGGTCATGGAAAACGGGCTCCTCAAGGAGCAGGAAGTGCTCCGGGAGGAAGTCCTCGTACCCCCGGTCGACGAGGTCGTGGCTATCGGGACGAGGGTCGCGTACAGCGTTGCACCCCAAGGCGGGTACCCCGTATACGAGGGAACGGGGAACTTCGTCTGGCCCACGAAGGGCGGTTACGTGGCGAGCCCGTTCGGACCCAGGTGGGGTGGGTTCCACACGGGGATCGACATCTCCGGCGTGCAGGATCGTACGATCGTCGCCGCCGACCGGGGGACCGTGGTCTACGCCGCGTGGATGTCCGGTTACGGGAACCTCGTGATCGTCGACCACGGCAACGGGTACTCCACGTACTACGCCCACCTGGCGCAGATACTCGTCTCCGCAGGTCAACGCGTTGAGCAGGGGCAGAAGATCGGGATCATGGGCATGACGGGGAATGCCACGGGCATTCACCTCCACTTCGAGATTCGGAAGAACGGGACGCCCACGAACCCACTGAGCTACTATCGGGCGCGCTGACCACCTGCGTCCATCCCCGGGCCAAACGGCCCGGGTTTTTTTGTTGGGACAAGGCGTTCTCCGTACGGAACTCGAGCCGCAAGGTATAATGGATTTTTGGAGGGACACGAAATGGCAGAGACCATCCTCATCGTAGAAGACGAAGAGGCGATCGCCGAGATCGTGAAGTACCACCTGGAAAAAGAAGGGTTTCGTACGCTCACGGCGTACGACGGAGAAACGGGGTTGCGCCTCGCCCTGGAAGCTCCGGTGGACCTCGTCATCCTCGACCTCATGCTCCCCAAGCTCGACGGCCTCGAGCTTCTCCGGAGGCTCCGGAGGGTGCGCGACGTCCCCGTGCTCATCCTCACGGCCAAGGGAGAGGAGCTCGACAAGGTTCTCGGCCTCGAACTCGGGGCGGACGACTACGTGACCAAGCCCTTCGGGCGGAGAGAGCTCATCGCCCGCGTGCGGGCCCATCTCCGCCGGGCGCAAGGCAAGCGGCAAGAAGAACCGAGGAGAATCCTGCGCGTGTTTGACCTCACGGTCGACCTGGGGATTCTCGTCGTGCGCAGGGGCGAAGACGTCCTACCCCTGACGCAGAAGGAGTTCGAGGTGTTTACGTACCTCCTCCTCCGGCGGGGAAACGTGGTGTCGCGGGAGGAACTTTTGCGCGAGGTGTGGGGGTACGAGTACACAGGCGACGTGCGCACGGTAGACGTGACGATCCGCCGTCTGCGCGAAAAGGTAGAGCGCGACCCCGCGCGTCCCGAAATCGTGCGTACGCGGAGGGGGGCGGGGTACTACATCCCCCATGAAGACGACGACCGTACGTGAGTGGTTTTACCGGGCGTTTCACGCCCGCGGCACGCCTCTGTGGCTCAAATTCACGCTCATCTTTTCCCTCCTCCTCCTCTTCACCCTCGAGCTCGTGGGCGCGCTCTTCGCCACGAACCTCAAGGCGTTTTACGTCGGCCGCCTGGACGATGCCGTGCGCGTGGAGGGCGAATTCCTGGCGTTCTACCTCGCTCCCTACCTTTCGTCGGAGTTCCCCGCGCGGGAGGACGTGCTCCTCGAGGACATCGAGACGATCGTGCGCAACTTTACCCCGCTGACGAGCGGGCGCGTCTACGTGGTGGACAATCGCGGCTTTGTAGTCGCGAGCGTTCCTTCAGACCCACGCGTCGTGGGGCACAAGTTGCGCCACGAGGGCGTCGAACGCGCCCTTGAGGGAGTAGCCACGGTGGGCCCGTTTGTCCGCGGCGAGGAAGGAGAGGTCTTTCGCGTGGCCGCCTTCCCCATTCGCGATCAGGGGAGCGTCGTAGGCGCTGTAGTCATGGACGTCCCGGCCGCCGAGACATTTCGCCTCATCGCCGACTTGCGCAGGCTCTTCTTCACCTCGGGCGCCATCGCCCTTGGGGTGAGCGCCCTCGTCGTCCTCTTCTTTGCCCGGGGAATCTCGGCCCCCATCGTCGCCCTAACGGCGGAAGCGGAAGCCCTGTCCCGCGGCGAGTTCCCCTCGCGCAGGCCAAGCGAGGAAGCAGACGAGCTCGGGCGGCTCGACCGCGCGTTCGTGCGTATGGCCGAGGCGCTTCGAGATGCACTCCATACGGCAGAGGCGGAACGCCACCGCCTCGCGGCGGTCGTCGCCCACGTGGCGGAAGGGATTCTCGCCGCCGACGACCGCGGTCGGGTGTATGCGGCGAACGCCGTAGCCTTGGAACTCTTGGGCGTTTCGCAGGTCGAGGGACGGACGCTTTCTGAACTCTTCGCCCTCCCGTCGGACGAGGATCTTGGTAACCTCTTTAGCGAAGCGGGGGCGTTTCTCCTGGAGAGGGGAAGTCGAAACCTCCGGATCAAGACGAACCCCTTGCCCGACGGAGGCGTCGTCGTGGCCGTCACGGACGTCACGGAAGAAATGCGGCGCGAAGCGCGGCAGAAGGAGTTCGTCGCCCACGTGTCGCACGAACTTCGCACGCCGCTCACGGCCATCCGGGCGTACCTGGAGGCTGCCGAGGAGGAAGAACTTCCCCCGAACGCGCGGCACTTTCTCGCCGTCGCTCTGCGCGAGGCGGGGAGAATGGAACGCCTCATCGCGGACCTCCTCACCTTGAGCCGCATCGACGCCGGCGAGATGACCCTCCACCTCGTCCCGACGGACGTTCACGCGTGGATCGCGGAGGTCGTCGAGCGCTTTGCCATGCGTTTTCGCCAGAAGGACGTGGAGTTTACGTTCCGTCTCCCCGAACACCGTCTCTGCGCTTCTCTGGACGTCGAGCGGATGAACCGCGTCCTCGACAACCTCTTGGACAATGCCCTCCAGTTTACGCCCCCCAAGGGGAAGGTGAGCCTCGAGGTGGGAGAGGAAGGCGGCCGCCTGCGGATCGCCGTGCGCGACACGGGCGTGGGGATTCCGGCCGCCGATCTACCTTATGTGTTTGAGCGTTTTTACCGCGTAGACCGGTCGCGCAGCCGAAATCCCGGAGGAACGGGGCTCGGACTCGCTATTTCCCGGGAAATCGTCCGCCTGCACGGCGGGGACATATCCATCGCTTCGCAGGAAGGTGTGGGGACGACGGCCACGCTCTACCTGCCGGGAGGTGGGGATTGTGCGCGCTGAACGCCTCTTCGGCATTCTCCTCGCCTTTCTCGTGGGGGTGAGCGTTCTTCTCACGTACCGGATTTGGCAAGAAGAGCCTCCCCTTCTTCCTTACGCGCGCGCCGTCGAACCCGCCCCCGAGAAGGAAGGGCAGCTCACGCCCGCAGACTTCTTGTGGGGGATCGGGGTGTACCGCGTGGGGGACGACGTGCGGGTCGTCTACGGGGTGCCGGTTGGCACCCTCGCCTCCGCCGTGCACGGCCCTTGGCGGGAAGGATCTCTCCTCCCCTTTCCCTACCGCGCGTTTACCTTCACCTCTCTTTCTCCCTTTCCTCCTCCCTCTCCCCCCTCCTTTGCCGGCGTCGTGGGCGAGGAAATCGAAGAACTCGGTCTCTGGGAAGACCTCCCGCTCGCGGAGCGACCGGCGCGCGGAGGGAGCTTTCTCCGCGGCAACCACACGACATACGTCGGGGAAGTTCTCCCCGGAGGGTGGGACCCCCTCACGCTGTACCTCGACCGGAGCGTGTCCGCGCGTGAGATCCCCCGGGGCGAAGGGCGGTTTCCCCTTGTCGTTCCCACTTCGGAAATCCGCCTTCCCGTCTACCGCATTGCCTACGAAACCCCTTCTCCCGAAGAACACCTCTCGCGCCTCTTTTTCGATGCCCCCAACTTTCGCGCCTTCCGCGAGCGGACGGGCGCCCAGATCTTCACGAACGGGGTGGAGAGCGTGCGCTTCGGAGAGGACGGCCAGGTCACGTACTTTGCTCCGGCACTCCGACGGGACGAGGCGGCACACCCTTCCCCTCTCTCTTCTGCGGCGATCTTCTTTAATCGCCACGGAGGCCTCCTCTTTCCCGCGATCTTTGTCGGCGAGGAACGCGAAGGCGGCGACGTGATCCTTCACTTTGTCGAGCACGTGGAAGGATTCCCCCTTCTCGCGACGGGACCAACGGGGCCCGTCCCCTTTGGGGAAATCGAACTCCGGATGAACGGACCGCAGGTCGTGGAAGGCCGATGGCCCTTGCGGAAGCGCACTTCTCTTGAAACGCTTCCGGAGACGGTTACCCTCACACCCCCGGGCGGCGAGCTCAAAGGGCCGTTTCCGGATGCCGTGTGGCTCGTCGCCTACGAGTTCGTTGAAGGCGACCCTCCGGAACAGGGAATCGCGCGTCCGCACGCGTACTGGTGGTCGCCCCAGACGCGCGAGTTCGTCTCCGCCGAGGGGAAAGGGGGAGGTCCGTGAGGGAGGCGAAGCCGCTCTTTTACCTTCTCCTTCTCTTCCTCCTCCTCGACGCCTTCCTCGTCGTCCTCTGGTTCGGGGAGCGCTTCGTTTACGAAGGGTTTCACCCCCTTATCCCCGGAGATACGCGGAACACCGGGCTTCCCGCGGGTATCGGGCGAGACCAGCCTTACCTCTCCTACTGGACGGTGGACGAGACGTACGCGAACCTCGCGCTCCCCGAAGTTCGGCTCGTAGCGGAAGGGCGAGGGGCGTGGACCGCCGTCCTTCCCGCTCCCCTGCCCGAGGGGAGGGAAGAAGCGGCACTTGCCGAGTACTTCCCCTACGCCCGCGGCTTCCGCCTGGTCGGGAAGGCGAGCGGTAGGGCGGTCTACCGCCAGCTTCTCGACGGCTATCCCGTCTTCGACGGGTGGGCAGAGGTCGAGGACGATCGAAGGACGGTACACCTCCACCCCGTCGTACCGCGAGACAAGGGTCCGCCGCGCCTCCTCATCCCTCCGGAAAGTGTCGCCCAAGTGCTCGCAGACGCCGGCGTCCTCCCCCCGGGGAAAAAGATCGATCGGCTCGAGGCCGGCTTCCGCCTCGTACCCTACGGGGAAAAGGAGACGCTCCGCCTGATCGTCCCTGTGTGGCGGGCGACGGTGGGGGATCAGGTGTACGACGTGAGCGGCTTTCTCGGCCTCCTCCTGCAGCCGGGGGCCCCCCCTTCGCGTCCCTGAGGATTTTCGGACGACTCCGCCCAGGCGATTTTCCCGCTAAAGAAAGGCCGGGTCGGGCACGCTAGGGACAGCGAGATCGCCAACGCGAAAGGAGGGGGCGGCGTGCGTTTGCGCCCGCTTGCCCGATTTCCCTTGGTTGGGGAGTTCCTCGTTGTCCTCGCTTCCTTTCTTTTTCAGGTCAGGTCGAGAGAAGCACCTGCACCCTCGGATACCCCGACGCCCGCCGACATTTCCCTTTCCGACGACCTCGCCCAGGTGGCCGAGCGTTCGGCCTTCGCATCGAGTTCTTGCGCGGCGAACAAAGGTCGGAGGTGGAGCTCGGGAGCATGGATGCGGGAAAGGCCAAGCTGGAGTGAGATTTTGGTATAATGGCTCGCAGAACGTGCGCACGAGAACACGGAGAGCCGGCAAATGGGGAGGTGCGGGGTGTGGAGCGGCACGCTCTCGCCGAATGGGAAAAGCGCGCCGAGCGGGAATACGCGCGCTGGCTCGCGGCCCCCGTAGACGAAGACACGGCTCGGGAACTGCGCCACCTCACGTCCGATGAGATCCTCGACCGGTTCTACCGCGACCTTCCCTTCGGCACAGGCGGATTGCGCGGAATCATGGGCGCGGGCACGGCGCGCATGAACCGATACGTCGTACGGCGCGCCACGGCGGCTCTCGCCCGCTACCTTTTGGGAACATACGGCGACGGGTCGCGGGGCGTGGTCATCGCCTACGACTCCCGCCGCAACTCGCGGCTGTTTGCCGAAGAGGCCGCGGGCGTTCTTGCCGCCGCAGGGGTACGCGCATACCTCTTCGACGACGTTCGTCCGACGCCGGAACTCTCCTTTGCCGTACGGCACCTAAAGGCCCTTGCGGGGATCGTGATTACGGCGAGCCACAATCCGCCGGAGTACAACGGGTACAAGGTGTACGGCGAAGACGGGGGGCAAATCACCCTTCGGTTTGCCGAAGCCCTCACGCGCGAGATGGAACGCATCGCCGACCCCTTCCGCGTGCCCGTCCTTCCCCTCGCCGAGGCGCGGGCGCGAGGCCTCGTGGAGTGCATCGGAGAATCCGTGGACGAGGCGTACTACGCGCGCGTCCTCGACCTCCTCCCCCTCACCCCGGAAGGGCAGCGCAGTGCCGCTTCCTTGCGCATCGTCTATACCCCTCTACACGGGACGGGGGGCAGGCCTGTAGAGACCGTTCTCCGGCGGAAGGGGTTTTCCGAAGTTTTCCTCGTCCCCGAACAGCGAGATCCGGACGGAAACTTCCCTACCGTGCGCGTTCCCAACCCCGAGGAGGAGGAAGTCTTTCGCCTCGCGCTCGATTGGGCAGACAAGCTCGAGGCCGATCTCGTTCTGGCGACCGACCCCGACGCCGACCGGCTCGGCGTCTTCGTCCGCGGGTCCGACGGGATCCTCCGGCGCCTCACGGGAAATCAGCTGGGCGTCCTCCTTCTCGCCTACCTCCTGCGCAGGCGGGAAGAGGAGGGGACTCTCCCTCCCAACGGCGCGGTGGTGGAAGAGGAGGGGACTCTCCCTCCCAACGGCGCGGTGGTGAAGACGATCGTCACGACCGAGCTCGGGCGGAAAATCGCCGAGGCCCACGGCCTCAGCGTCTTCGACGTACTCACGGGGTTTAAGTTTATCGGAGAAAAAATCCTGGAGTTCGAAACGACCGGATCGCACACGTTTGTCTTCGGCTTCGAGGAAAGCTACGGCTACCTGGCGGGCTCGTTTGTGCGCGACAAAGACGCCGTACAGGCCGCGCTTCTCGTGTCCCAACTCGTCGCCGAGCTCCGCGCCCAGGGGCGTACGGCGTGGGATCTCCTCCGGGAAATCGAAGGGCTGTACGGGGTGCACCGCGAAAAGCTCCTCTCCTACACCTACCCCGGAGCGAACGGAGAAGTCGTTCGGGAAGCCAAAATGGCCGCCTTTCGTCGGCTCGCGCCGGAAGCCGTGGGATTCCTCCCCCTCGTCAGGCGAGAGGACTACTTGGAGCGCTCGGCTACGGACGTGCGTTCGGGGGAAAAAATCCCCCTGGCGCTCCCGCGTTCCGACGTTGTGCGCTGGATCTTCGCAGACGGATCGTGGCTTGCCGTACGGCCTTCCGGAACGGAACCGAAGCTCAAGGCGTACCTGGGAGTCGTGGGAGCGGACGAAGAAGAGGCGAAGCGGAAGCTCGCCCTTCTGGAAGGCTTCATCGCAGAGCACTTTGCCCGCCCCGAGGGAGATGCGGACGCGTAATGCGCCGGAGGGGACCACCCCTCGGCAGAAGGCGTAAGCGCTTTCCCCGTGAGAAGGGTGGCGCGGTATGGGGGAAACCGAAAACGCCGCGCGGGGCGCGGTAGGTAAGGGGGAGGAGAGGTGACGGCGAAACGGGGGGAAGGAGAAACCCCCTCTCCCAATCGGCGAAAGAACGACCTCTTTTTGCGCGCCGCGCGTCGCGAAGCGGTAGAGCGGGTGCCGGTGTGGTACATGCGGCAGGCGGGACGCTACGACCCGAAGTACCACGCCCTAAAAGGCGAGCGCGACTTGCTCGCGGCGAGTCGCGATGTGGAGACCGCCGTGCGGATCACCCTCTTGCCCGTAGATCGGCTGGGGGTGGATGCGGCCATCCTCTACGCGGACATCCTCACTCCGCTCGCCGGCGTAGGATTCGACGTGCGTTTTGTGGAGGGAAGAGGCCCCGTTCTCGATCCGCCCGTTCGCGCGAAAGGGGACGTCGCGCGCCTGCGCGCCTTTGCGCCCGAACGCGTTTCTTTTGTAGGGGAAACCTTGTCCGTTCTGCGGGAAGCTCCCGTTCCCGTCATCGGCTTTGCCGGAGCGCCGTTCACCGTCGCAAGCTACCTCCTGGAAGGAGGGGCGACGCGGGAGTTCCGCCGCACGAAGGCGGCCTATCTCTCTGCCCCCTCGTTTTGGCGCGAGCTCCAGGAATCCCTCGTGAACCTGACGGTGGACTACCTCACGTACCAAGCTCGGTCCGGTGCGGATGCGCTCATGCTGTTCGACAGCTGGGCGGGGGCCCTCTCTCCCTGGGATTACGGGCGGTACGTCCTTCCGTACGTACGGCAGCTCTTGGAGGGGCTCCGTCGGGACAACCCGGGGCACGTGCTCATCTACTACCCCGGGGTCTCCTCGGGGGAGCTTCTGCCGCTCCTCTCCGACCTCACCGTAGACGTGCTCGGGGTAGACTGGCGCGTTTCCCTGGCCGACGCCGCAACGCGTACGGGGGGCCGGTTCGTGCTTCAGGGGAACTACGATCCTTCGTGGCTTTTTGCGCCCGAGGAGATCCTCGAGGCCTACGCCGTACGCGTCCTCGAAGAGGGTGAGCGGGCTCCCGGCCACATCTTCAACGTAGGGCACGGCCTCTTTCCGGAAGTCGACGTAGGAAAGCTCAAATACCTCACGGATTTCGTCCGCACGACGTCGGCCGCGCGCAAACGCGCGCAGGCCAAGGGGGGAACCCTATGAAGGCGGGCGTTCTCATCGCTTCCTACGGCGCGCCGCGCAGCCTGGAGGAGATCGAATCGTACTTCACGCACATCCGCCGCGGACACCCTCCGAAGCCCGAAGAACTCGCCGATCTCGTCCGGCGCTACCGGGCCGTCGGCGGGACCGATCGCCTTCTTCGCGAGACCGAGCGCCAAGTAGCCGCCCTGCGCCGAGTGCTCGCCGCGCTCCTCTTTCCCGACGAACTTCCGCTCGTGAGCGCGTACCGCCACGCGCCTCCCTACCTGGAAGACGGAGTTCGGGCGTTGGCGGCTCAGGGCGTACGGAGCATCCTCCTCCTTCCCCTGGCTCCTCACTACTCCCCGGCACACCACGTGGAGTACGTGGAGCGCGTCCGACGCGCGGCGGAATCCCTGGGCCTCGAGGCGCACGTCGTCGAAGATTTCGGCAACCATCCCTGTCTTGTGGCGTGGTGGGCAGAGGCCGTGCGTAAGGCGTGGGAGGATGCGGACCCGTACGTCCTCTTCACGGCGCACAGCCTCCCCGTGCCGCCGGAAGATCCGTACGTGCGGAGCCTGGAACGCCTCGCCGCCGCCGTCGCGCGGGCGGCCGAAGTCCCGGAGGGGAGGTACCGCCTTGCGTTTCAGAGCGCGGGACGGCCGGGCCTTCCCTGGATCGGCCCCGACGTAGGAGAAGTTCTCCCGGAGGTCGCGCGGCGCGCGCGCAGCGTGCTCGTAGCTCCCATCGGCTTTGTGAGCGAACACCTGGAGGTCGTCTACGACCTGGATGTGGAGGCGAAGGCGATCGCCGAAGCGCACGGCCTCGCCTTTCACCGCCTCCCCCTTCCGGGGTCGTCGTCGGCTTTCGTCGGGATGCTCGCCGCGCTCGTCTTGGGCGGACTTCGCAGGATGCGCGCCCACGCGGAAGACGGGCGTGGCGCGGGGAGGGGTAGAAGGTGAACGAAATGCGGGTCGCCGTCCTGGGAGGCGGCGTGTCCGGCCTCGCCGCCGCGTATTTCCTCGTACGGAAAAAAGAGCGCGTTCCCTTCCTGCGCGTCGACGTCTACGAGCGGGCTCCGCGGCTCGGGGGAGTGGTGGAGACCCACGTCGCCGACGGGGCGATAGTGGAGCGCGGTCCGGACGCATTTTTTGCCAGGGACGAAAAGATCTTTTCCGTGCTTCGCGAACTCGGGCTCGAGGACGAGCTCGTCGCGCAAAATCCGGAGGCGGGGCCGACCTACGTCTACCACCGCGGCCGACTCCTCCCCCTTCCCCCGGGCACGGAAATGGGGGTACCGCGGCGCCTGCTTTCCATGGTCCGCACCCCCCTCCTTTCCCCTGCGGGAAAACTCCGGGCCGCTCTCGACTTCGTGCTTCCCCCGTTGGATGCGCCGGGGGACGTCTCCGTGGGCGAATTTTTCCGCCGCCGCTTTGGCGACGAGGTGGTCGAAGCGCTCATCGAACCTCTCGTGGGTACGGTGTACGGCGCCGAGGCGGACGTCCTGAGCCTAGATACCTTGTTTCCTGCGTACCGCGACCTCGAGCGACGCTACCGCAGCGTCCTCCTCGGGTTGCGGCGGTCCTCCCGTCCCTCGGTGCGGGGAGAAACGAAGTCCGCCTCTCGGGCGCCCGGAGCGGGAAGGTTCCTCACCCTCCGTTCGGGTCTCGAAGAGCTCGTCCGTCGCCTCGCTCGGGCGCTACCTCCCGACGCCGTCCACCTGCAGACGGGGGTGGAGGCTCTCGCCTGGGAGGACGGTCTCTGGAAGCTCGTGCTTTCCACGGGGGAAACCGTCTCCGCTTTCGTCGTGGTGAGTACCCTCCCGGCGTGGGAGCTCGCGCGCCTCTTGCGCGGGATGGGACGGGAAGACGGTGCGGCCCTCCTCGAAGAAATCCCGTACTCGTCCACGGCCAACGTCGCGTTCCGCTTCGCCTCACCCCCGCTTCTCGGATTTTCCGGGGCGGCAATCCTCGTTCCGCCGCGGGAGCGGCGCGTTGTGAGTTCGGTTTCCTTTACGTCGCGGAAGTGGCCGCACACGGTGCCCCCGGGAGAATCGCTGGTAAGGGTATTCGTCGATCGGCGCTCCGTGGAGCGGTACACGGCGGACGCCGAACTTCGCGAAGCCGTGGAGGAAGACCTCGCGCGCCTCCTCGGCAACCTTCCTCCCGTCCGATCCGCCCTCGTGAGCCGCTTCGACCGTTCCCTCGCCCTGTACACGGTAGGGCACAAGGAACGCCTCGCCCGTATTCGCACGTACTTTGCCAACCTCGGCCTTCCCCTCGTGGTCCGCGGGGCGGTCTTTACCGGCGTGGGGATACCGGACTGCCTCACGGGGGGCGAGCGGGCGGCAGACGAAGCACTCGAGCACCTCGCCGCCTTGGCAAAACGCGCGTAAGCGGCGCGTAAAGGCGCGTAAAACAGGAGATTTCGAGGAGGTCGTCCCATCGTGAGCCTGCACATCGGTGCCCGGAAAGAAGACGTCGCGTCCAAAGTCCTGCTCCCGGGAGATCCCTTGCGGGCGCGTTTTATCGCCCGGGAGTTTCTCGAAGGTGCTGTGGAAGTGAACGCCGTGCGGGGAATGTACGGCTACACGGGGACCTACCGCGGGGAACGGGTGACAGTTCAAGGAACGGGCATGGGCATGCCTTCTATGGCGATCTACGCCACGGAACTCCTTCGAGAGTATGAAGTGCGCACGCTCATCCGCGTGGGGACGTGCGGCGCCTTTCTCCCCGAAGTGCGACTGCGGGACGTCGTCCTCGCCCAGGGCGCATCGACGGACTCGAACATGAATCGCCTGCACTTCCGGGGCATCGACTACGCTCCCCTGGCCGACTTTTCCCTCCTGTGCGCCGCCTACCGCGTGGCGCGGCGCCTCGAACTCCCCGTCCACGTGGGCGGTGTGTTTACCACCGATCGCTTTTACGGCGACGCGGACAAAGAAGCCTACGAGAAGAAGCTCGCCGAACACGGAACCCTCTGCGTAGAGATGGAAACCGCGGCGCTCTACACGCTCGCCAAAGCCTACGGCGCCCGCGCTCTATCCATCCTCACGGTGAGCGATCACCTCGTGACGCGGGAGGAGACCACGGCGGAGGAGCGAGAGCGGACGTTTACAGCGATGATCCAGCTCGCCCTGGAGACCCTCGTTGCGGACGTAGAAGAGGGGTAGGCGTCGTCCGATTTTCTCCGATTTCGGAATTCGCGGTGGAGTCGGTTCTTTCGTTGCGATACAATGTGAAGCGCCTGGTTTTGCGCCGCGGATCTCCTTCTCGTCGTTTTTCCGAGGACTTTTTTCCAGAGGAACGTGGGGACGGACGGGTTCCAGGGAAGACGAGGGAGTTCGGAAAGGGGGAGGAGGGCGGTGAGGGATACGCGATGGGACAAGCGGTCGTGGCGCGACCTCACCTCGGATACTCGCCACGATGCCTTTGTCCTCCAGGTGATCCCCTTGGACGGCGGGGACGCTCGCTCGCTGCGCATTTCGCGTCGTGCCTTTTACGGGACGCTGGCGGCGGCGGGATTCGGTTTCACCGCGTTGACGGGATTTGCCGTCCACCAATACGCGACGTCGGGAAGCTTACGGGCGGAACTCCACACCGCGCTTCAGGCCAAGGAGCAGGCGGAGGCGGAGGCCCGCGAGTTGCGCTCGAAAAACGTCGCCCTCGAGGACGAGCTCGTGCGCTGGAGACAGAGGATTGCGGTACTCGACGGCCGCCTGGCGGAGACGGAACACAAGCTTGCCGCGCTCGAGGGTCTGGCCGCGGCATTGGAAACGCAGGTTACGGGAAAGAGCACTATTGGTCGGGGACAGGCGACGCCCCTTTCCGCGCCTACCTCCGGTTCCCGCCCCGCATCCCTCGTGGGGGAGGAACCCTCCCGTGGGGCGGGGGGGAACGTAGGCGAGCTCCTCTTTTCCCTCGCCGAACGCCTGAACGGAAGCGAGGAGCGAGGGGCGGCGATTCAGCACAAGATCGCCCTCTTAGGGGAGATCGCCGAGCACGTGCCGAGCATCATGCCGGCCGACGGGAGGATCGTGTCGGGTTTCGGGATGCGGCGCGACCCCTTCACCTTCGCCCTGCAAATGCACACCGGGGTCGACATCGCCAACGTTTCGGGAACGCCGATCCGAGCGGCAGCTTCCGGGGTCGTCGTAGACACGGGATGGGTTGGCGGATACGGACTTACCGTGCGCATCGCCCACGGAAACGGCGTGGAGACGTTTTACGCGCATTTGAGCCAGGTGGTCGTACAACGGGGACAGAGCGTGAAGAAGGGAGAACTCATCGGCTACATGGGCTCCACGGGTCGGAGCTCCGGGCCACACCTCCACTACGAGGTGCGCCTCGGCGGTCGTCCGATCGATCCCGTACCCTACCTCGGAGGTGTGGTCCATGCTGTCGCGGAAGAAGGACCCCTCGACTGAGCGTCCCGTCGGGGAAGGGCGGATGACGTACCTCGACGCTTCGACGCGCGTAGAGGGTACGCTCACGAGCGAAGCGGCCGTGCGTATGGACGGGAGCTTTCGCGGGGAAATTCATTGTCAAGGAGAGCTCATCGTCGGCCCCCAAGGTCAAGTAGAGGGCGACGCGCGGGCGCAGGGAGCGCAGATTTCGGGGCGGTTTCAGGGAAAGCTCATCGCCGAAGGGACTGTGGTCCTGCGACGAGGGTCTCGCTTTGAAGGCGAGCTTCACTACCGAGACCTCGTCGTCGAGGAGGGGGCGCACCTCGTCGGGACGTTCCGCCGCCTCGAAGACGAGCCCCTAGAAGGGGGGACGCCTTCGGGAACGCCCGGCGACTTTTTCGCGCGCCGCATCGGGCGCAACCGCGAGGCGCCGGAGGACCTGAAGGAAGAAGCTGGCAAGGCGAACGAAGGGGGAACGCTGTGAGATGCCGCGCGGGTACGTGCAGGTGAGGCACGAAAGTGCCGCAGACATCGGTGCCGTAGCCAAGATCTTCGTCCATGAAGCGACGGGTGCACCCGTGCTCTTTCTCGAAACGCGCGACGACAACAAGGTGTTTGCGGCCGCCTTCCGCACTCCGCCGCACGACGACACGGGCCTTCCGCACATCCTCGAACACTCGGTGCTCAACGGTTCGCGGCGGTTTCCCCTCAAGGAGCCGTTCGTCGCTCTGGCCAAGGGGTCGCTGAACACCTTTTTGAACGCCATGACCTACCCCGACAAGACCGTCTACCCCGTGGCAAGCCGGGTGGCGAAGGATCTCTTTAACCTCATGGACGTTTACCTGGACGGCGTGTTCTTTCCTCGCCTCCTCGAGGATCCGACGATCCTCATGCAGGAAGGGTGGCATCTGCACGTCGAGGACGGCGAGCCGCACATCCGCGGCGTGGTATACAACGAGATGAAGGGCGCTTATTCCCAGCCGGAGGCCCGTCTTTCCCGCGCCCTCGAGCGCGCCCTCTATCCCGACACGGTGTACCGCTTCGACTCCGGCGGCGATCCGGACGCGATCCCCGGCCTCACGCAGGAGGCCTTTGTCCGCTACCACGAGGAGCACTACCATCCCGGGAACGCCCTGTTTCTCGTGTACGGAGACTTGGTCGCGGAGGAAGTGCTCGAGTTCCTCGAGGATCGCGCGCTGCGCCACTTCTCCCGAAAAAGCCCAACGCCCCTCCCCCCCCTTCAGCCTCCCTTTTCCACTCCGCGGGTGGTTCTCGAGGCCTACCCCCTCCCGGAGGGCGAAGAGAAGGGGGAAACCTACGCCGCCTGGGGTAGCGTTCTCGGCGAGGAAGCCCGAGATACGTTGTGGGTGTTTGCCTTAGAGATCCTCGCTTATGCACTCGTGAACCGCCCCGCCGCACCGCTCCGACAAGCTCTCCTCGGCACGGGGCTCGTGAAGGACGTCTACGCCTACGTGGAGGCGGACGTGCGTCAGCCGTACTTCGCCCTCGTGGGCAAAGGAATCCCCGACGGACAGGCCTTTGCCTTTTTTGCCGCGGCGCGCGACGCCGTAGAGCGCCTCGTCCGCGAGGAGATTCCTCTGGGACTTCTACACGCTGCCCTCACGCGAAAGCTCTTCGAACTCAGGGAGGCCGACACGGGAAGCTACCCGAAGGGGCTCGTCTACCTCCTCGAAGCGCTGCGGAGCTGGCGGTACGACGGCGATCCTCTTGAGCCGCTCAACTTTTCTGCCGTTCTGGAAGACATCCGGGTGCGCATCCCGACGGGATTGTTCACCGACCTCCTCGCTCGCCTGTACCTTCGGGGAACGCACCAGGCGCTCGTCGTCCTCGAGCCCAAACCCGGTCTCGCGCAGGCCAAGGAGGCGGCCCTCGCCTCCGTACTCCGCCACTCCTTCGCAAGCCTCTCACCGTCCGCGCAGGAGGAGCTGCGCCAGCGCACGGCCCAACTTTTGGAAAAGCAGCGGACGCCCGATCCCCCCGAAGCCAAGGCCCTTCTCCCCCGTCTCGCCCTTCACGACGTTCCGCGTTCTGCCCCCAAGGTTCCTACGGAGGTCGTCCGGGAAGGAGAACAGGTGCACCTCTTGCACCCGATCCCCACCCAGCGGATTGCCTACGTCTCCTTGTACGTTTCGCTCGCGCCGCTCGCCCCCGAAGACCTCTTCTACGCGGGGCTCCTTACCTCCCTCCTCGGCCGCATGCCGACGGATGCCCACGACGCCGAAACGCTCGCCGAACTCCTCGACCGCCACACGGGCGGCGTAAACGCGTCGATCGCGGTTTACGAGCGGGCGGAGGGGAAGCCCGAGCTCCGCCTGGCGCTTCGGGGGCGCGCCTTGGCCGAAGAGCTTCCTCGCCTGGCCGGGCTCATGGAGGAAATCGCCACAGGCACACGCGTCCTCGCGTTTCCCCAGTTCGCCGAACGCCTGCGCGAACGGCTTGCCCGCTTGGAATCCGATCTCGTTCCGCGCGGCCACCTCGTCGCCTCCCAGCGACTCCTCGCGCAGATGAGTCCCGCGGCTGCGGTCCTGGAGCGGACCGGCGGCGTGGAGCACCTGCTCTGGTTGCGGGAACTCCTCGAAAGGGGAGAAGAGGCGCTCGCCGAAGCCGCCCGGGAGACGGAGCGCGTCTACCGGCTGCTCTTCCGTGCCCCCGCCGTCGTCTCCTTTACGGCAGACCCCGACCTTCTCGACGCTGCCCGGGCGTCTTTTGCGCCTTTTCTCGCCTCCCTCCCGAAACGCGAATTGGCGGAGGGCGTGCTCCCCGCGCTTCTGCCCGCCGCAGACGAGGCGCTTCTCTCCGCCGCGGACGTGTTTTACGTCGCCAAGGGGCTCGACCTCTCTCCCCTCGGGTACGTGCACCGCGGGTCCGTGTACGTCCTCGAACAGCTCCTCCGACTCGAGTACCTTTGGAACCGCGTGCGCGTAGAAGGCGGAGCGTACGGAGCGTTTGTCCGCATCGACCGCCTGGGTCGCCTGGTGATGAGCTCGTACCGCGACCCCCACCTCGAGGAGACGATCCGCGTCTACGACGAGGCGGTTTCCTTCCTCCGGAAGGTCGACCTCGGACGGGAAGACATGCACGACCTCATTTTGGGCACGATAGCCCGCCTCGACCAACCCCTCAGCCCTTCCCTCCAAGGTGAGCGCGGCGATGCCGAGTACTTTTCGGGGATCACGCCCGAGGAGCTCGATGCACGGCGGGCCGAGGTTCTCGCCGCGAAGCCGGAAGATTTGCGGGAGTACGCGCCCTACCTGGAGGTGTTTGCCCGCGAGGGCCGCGTCGTCGCCCTGGGACCCAAGGATGCGCTTGCCGCCCACGGACGGTTTGTCCGGCACACGTCCCTCCTCCCCGGGGTGCGGAGCTTCTAGGGATCCGCTTCTTGGGCGAGGGGGAGGCGGACGGTGACGCGCCACCCTTCCCCTTCTGCCTCGGGGGGATCGACGCGGGCCCCGCCTTCGGTGAGTAGGCGCGTGGCAAGGGCAAAGAGAACTTCCTCGGTTTCCAGCCCTTGCCCCAAGGTGGTTTCCCCCGGTGGCGCACTCCGGGGCACAGGGCCCGCACCTCCCAGCCGCAGGAACGCTTCTCGCTCCCCAGTTCCGCTTACGAGGGAGGGGAAGGGATCGCCGAGCATCTGAAGCCAGGTGAGCGCGAGATGCAGTCCGATTTCCAGGCGAAGCGGGTCTCCCCGTACGAGGAGCGGTTTTTGAGGCAGGGAGATGGCGAGAGGGGAAATGCGAGTCGCCTGGTCGACGGCCGTGCGCAAGAGGGCGCGGAAGTCCACCACGGACTCCACTTCCCTGCCGTGCGGTTCCGAGAGGAGGAGAAAGGCACGGAGCGTCCGTTCGATGTGCGCGGCGTCGCGCAGGAGCGCTTCACGTTCCCCGCCCTTTGCGCGCAGTTCGAGGAACCCTCGGATGTGCGTGAGGGGATTGAAGATCTCGTGGGCGAGAAACGAGAAGAGCGGCCGCAGAGCCGGAAACGGCGAAGGTAGAGAACGCGGGGGGAGCTCCGAAACTCCGGGAGGGCGGCGGTTTGCGAGGGCGTCGAGAATCGCGGTGGCGATGCGGCGGACGGGGGGATATCCTCGGAAAAAGGCCACAAGCGTCCTGTTTTCCGGTTCTGGGAGGGGGATGGCCAATGAGGTGGAGCGATGCCAAACCACGTGGGGGTGCTCCGCACCTACGAGCCAGGCCATCGTTCCCTCTTTCCGCGCAAGGGCGTACGCCGTAACCGGGTAGGGAGGGAACGAGAGCACGGTCCCTGCCCGCACACCAAACGGGCGTTCGGCAAAACTCGTTCCACCCGGATCGGAGGCGGTTGCCGCCACGACGCCCGTCGCTTCTACGCACGCCAGGAGAAACCCCGTTTCTCCGGCTCGGACGAGGTCCCGAGCGAGCGTCTCTACGACGCGGCGGCACTCCTTTTGTCCTTCCCCTTCGTCGGGGACGGTCCAGATTTCCGGTTCGCGGTAGGGAGAAAGGCCCGAGTTGCGGTAGGCAAGCCAAAGGTCGCGAACCTCGGCTCGGGGAAACCTCTCTTCTCCTAGTTCGAAAAATCCGCGCCACGCGTCGAGGTGGGGGATCGAGGAACCCGAACTTTCCGCTTCTTTTGGGGAAAAGAAAGACGGCATGGAAGCTTCCCTTTCTACGCGTGTTTCCGTAGTTCTCACAAACTAGTACTCGAAACCCCTTTCCCGGGATTTCTTTCCACAATTCCGGGGAAATTTCCTGCTTCCCGGGTCGTCGAGGCCAGGAAATAGGTGTGTTGGACTAGGAAGCCCCACCCCCTTGCTTCTGCTTTACCCCGTTGCTCCGGGTGGATAGCGTCTACGATTCTGGGGAAGAAGGGGAAACTTCGTGGCGGAAGAAACGCTCCTTGCCTTCCTTCGGCGCCGCTTAGTTACCGTAGAAGGACCGGAAGGGTCCGGGAAGACGACATTCGCCCTCCGCCTTCGGGAAGCGCTCGTTTCCCTCGGGCATGCCGTCGTTTTCACCCGCGAACCGGGAGGGACCCCCCTCGGGGAGCGGGTTCGCGCCTTTCTCCTCGGCGAGGAGTCTGCGGGCGTCGATCCCCTGAGCGAGGCGCTTTTCTATGCGGCGGTACGCCGCGAGCACGTCGTTCGCGTGATTCGTCCGGCGCTCGAGGCCGGGCGCGTCGTGCTCGTGGACCGCTTCGTCGACTCGAGTCTGGTGTACCAAGGGATGGTTCGAGGAGCCGGGGTAGAGCGGGTGCGCGCGATCAACGAAGTTGTGCTCGAGGGACTGTGGCCCTCCCTCACCTTTTACCTCGACCTCCCCGTGGAAGAGGCTCTTGAGCGCCTCACGCGCGACAAGGAACGGGTCTACAGCCGCTTCGATCGCCTAGACGCCTCGTTTCACGCCTTCGTCCGGGAAGGCTACGAACGTCTCGTCCGCTCCGAACCACGCTTTGTCCGCCTCGACGCGCGCCTCGCCCCCGAAGAACTCGTACAACGAGCGCTCCCCATTCTCACACGACACCTGGCCGGCGAAGCGCCTTTGCCCTGAGACGAACGCACGAGGGGGAGTTCGGCGATGAACGCCGTGGGCATCGATGTAGGGGGGACTCAGATCAAGGGGGGAATCGTCCGCGAAGACGGGACCATCCTCCGCTTCCGCAACGTGCCGACGCCGCGGGAAGGAGGAGAGGCCGTCCTCGAAGCGCTCGTAGACCTCATCCGTTCTCTCCTCGGGGACGGTGAGGAAGTGGCGTTCGTAGGGGTCGGCGTCCCCGGCTGGGTGGACGGTCGATCGGGGGTAGTCGGGCACGCCCCGAACTTGAAGTGGCGGAACGTTCCATTGCGGGAACGCCTTGCACGTGAGCTTCCCTTTCCCGTCGCCGTAGAAAACGACGCAAACGTCGCCCTCCTCGGAGAGCTTTGGCGGGGAGCCGCCCGGGGTGCCGAATGGGTGCTCTTTTTTGCCTTGGGAACAGGGGTCGGGGGGGCAATTCTTGCGGAAGGAAAGCTTCTCCGCGGCGCGCGCGGCTTCGCGGGCGAATTCGGTCACATCCCCGTTCGGCGCGAGGGCGGGCTTTTGTGTTCTTGCGGGAAGCGCGGTTGCCTGGAGACGGAGGCTTCCGGCCGAGCCATTGCCCGCCGCGGCCGCGAAGCGGCGGAAACGGGACGTTCTCCGTACCTTGCGGAAGTTCTTGCCCGCGAGGGCCGGATTTCCGCCCGCCACGTGGCGACAGCGGCGAGCGAGGGCGACGCCGCCGCGCGGGAGATCTTCGTGCAGGCGGCGGAAGCTCTGGCTTTCGTCGCCGGAGGTCTCGTGAATGCCCTGAACCCCGAACGGATCGTCGTTGGCGGCGGCGTGAGCCGTGCGGGTGAGGTGCTCTTCACCCCGCTCCGAGAAGCCCTTCCCCGGTACGCCTTGCCGGAATTTCTCCTTCCCGACATCCTTCTGCCGGGAGAACATCCGGAAGACGCGGGCGTCCTCGGGGCCGCATACCTCGGGTTTAGGGAAGGACGCGAGGCCAAAGGCCTTTGAGGCGCTCCCAGAGCGAAGGTTCTGCGGGAGAGGGAGGTGGGGGGTTTGCTGCGGGAAGAAGCGTAGGCTCGCTCCCCCGCACGAAGGCGAGGCGCGTGCTTCCTTCTGCAAAACGGCCCGTATTCCAACCCGATCGCAGGTCTACGGAGAGGAGGGTGACGCCGGCGGGCTGGGTGAAACTTTCGGGAGGGAGGTCGTGCGAGGCTCTTTCTAAGGCATCGGCCCAGATGAATTTCGCGAGGGCGGCTTCCCGGTTGTCGAGAGTGCGTTCTTGATCGTACCCCACCCGAACGACGACGACGCGGAAGGGCGTGTACCCGGCCATCCACCCATCCACCGCGGTCGTACCGGTTTTCGCCGCCGCCGGACGTTTCAAGCGGGCGGCGACGAGGTGTCCCGTCCCCCCTTCGTCGAGGACGCGCTCGAGGAGGTGGGTGAGGACGTAGACCGTATCCCGACCGGCGACCCGCCGTTCTTCCGGACGATGTACGTAGAGAAGCCGACCGTCTGCAGTTTCGACGCGTTCCACGAGGTAAAGAGGGCGGTAGACGCCCCCTGCGGCAAGCGTCGCGTACGCTTGCGCGAGGGACCAAGGACTCACCTCGGAGGTCCCGAGGGCGAGGGAGAGGACGGGAAGGAGCGGTTCTGCGATCCCGAGGTCGCGGGCACGGGCGGCGACCCGTTCCGGACCAAGGCGGGAAATCGTGTCCACGGCGTAGACGTTGTCGCTCGTCTGAATTGCGTACGCGAGGGGAACGTCCGCGTTTGCGTACCGGTCGCCGTAGTTTTTCGGCGTGTACGGCGTGCCGTCTGCCAGGACGAACGTCTTTTCGCGGCTCGGACCGAGGGTGAGAGGCGTGTAGCCTTCTTCGAGTGCGGTGAGGTAGACGAAGGGTTTGAACGTCGAACCCGGTTGGCGCGGCGCGCGCGTGCGATCGAGCTGGCTTTTGGCGAAATCCTTTCCTCCGACGAGGGCGAGCACGGCTCCCGTACGGGGGTCAGCGACGACGACCGCCGCTTCCAGGTCAGTATCCGGGGGAATGTGCTGCCGAACGGCCTCTTCGGCCGCAGCTTGCGCCTGAGGATCCAAGGTCGTGTGGACCTTGAGCCCGGCTCGTCTGGCAGTCCCTTCGTCGATCCCAAGGTGTTCTTCGAGCCAGAGCTCGACCTGGCGGGCAAAGTAGGGAGCCTCTCTCGTTTCCTCGGGGTGTGGGAGGAGGCGAATTTCCTCCGTCCACGCCCGTGCGGCTTCGGCCTCTGAAAGGATCCCTGCGGCAACCATGGCGTCGAGGACTTCGCGCTGTCGCTGTCGGGCGAGTTCGAAGTGGCGGTACGGGTCGTACAGGGAGGGTCCTTTGGGCAATCCGACGAGGAAGCTCGCCTCGGCGAGGGAAAGATCTTTGGCCGTCTTTCCGAAGTAGCGTTCCGCGGCCGCTTCGATCCCGTAAGCCCCGTTTCCGTAGTAAATCGTGTTCAGGTAGAGGGCGAGAATCTCTTCCTTGCTCAGGCGCTGTTCGAGACGTAGGGCGTAAACGAGTTCCTTCAATTTCCGCGCCCACGTGCGCTCGTGGCTCAGGTAAAGGTTCCGGGCGAGCTGTTGCGTGACCGTGCTTCCGCCCTCGCGAATTTCTCCCGTGCGCGCGTTGACGTAGAGCGCCTTGAGGAGGCGCAGCGGATCTACTCCCAAATGGCGGTAAAACCTCCGGTCCTCGACGGCGAGCGTCGCCGCTTTGACCAACGGGGGAATGTCCTCTTTGCGCAGGGGGATCTGAAAGGTGTTCCCTCCCAGAGGGGCGAACGCCCGGCCCTTTGCGTCGTAGAGGACCGTCGGGTGGTGGATCTCCTCACGCGGTTCGTAAGGAAGGGGTGTGAGGATCGCGAGGGCGGCAAGCGCGGCCGTGCTTGCCACGAGGAGAACGATGAGGGCAAAGAGTACGTGTGCGGCCTGTCTCCACACGGGCCCTCCCTCCCTCTTCCAGTATGGGTTCTGGGGGGTCGGAACCAAACCTTTCGCCGGGCGACTGGACTTCCTGCGCAAGAAGCGTATAATCGTCCCGGTAGGTCGCCGATCCTGGAAGGGAAAGGGGATCCCGGGTGGAACTTTGGTTTACCGAATACCAAGCCGAGGGAGTCGCGTTAAGCCTCAAGGTCCGCCGGAGCCTGCACCACGAAGTGTCGCCATACCAGAGGATAGACGTCCTGGAGACGGAAGCCTACGGCCGGGTTCTTCTTCTGGACGGAATGGTCATGACGACGGAGCGCGACGGCCACGTGTACAGCGAGATGCTTGCCCACGTACCCCTGGTCGCGCACCCGCACCCCGAACGCGTGCTCATCGTAGGGGGCGGGGACGGCGGCGTGGCGTGTGAGGTTTTGCGTCACGCTTCCGTGCGCACCGTAGATCTTGTGGAAATCGACGCTGCCGTCCTCCGGGTGGCAGAGGCGTTTTTCCCGGAAGCCGGGAAATGCCTCCGGGATCCGCGCGTACACGTCCACGTCGCCGACGGCTTTTCCTTCCTCGACGGCCGAACGGCACACTACGACGTGATCCTCGTCGACTCTACGGAACCGGTGGGACCGGCCGTCCAGCTCTTCGAGCTCGCCTTTTACGAGAAACTGCGCAACTCGTTGCGTTCGGGCGGGCTATTTGCCGCGCAGACCGACAACCCCTGGCTCAAGCGCGAGCGGGTGGTTCGCGCCCACCACCTCGTAGGTCGCGCATTCCCGCACGTTTGGACGTACCTCGCATCGATTCCCACGTATCCCTCGGGGTTGTGGAGCTTCACCCTGGGAAGCCTTGGCCCCGATCCTCTCGCCATCGAGGACGCACGCGCCGAGGCCCTCCCTACGCGGTACTACACGCCGGAAGTGCACCGGGCCTCCTTTGCGCTTCCGCGCGAACTCCTCGTGGCTCTCCGGGAAGGAAGGGAAGCATGACCGTAGGCGGTACCTCTCTCCCCGCTTTCCTCGAGGCGAAGGCGGACGGAGACGTCCTCCTTTTCGGCGTTCCCCTCGATCTCACGACGTCCTTTCGGCCCGGCACGCGCTTCGGTCCGCAGGCGATCCGCGCCGCCTCCGAGGTTCTCGAGACCTTCAGCCCCTACCTCCGGCGCGACCTCCGAGAGCTTTCCTACGCGGATGTCGGCGATCTCCCGCTGCCGCACGGAGCGCGCGACCGCTCCCTCGCCTCGATTCGCGCCTTTGGGGAGACGGTCTACCGGCGCGGGAAATACCCCTTTGCCTTGGGCGGTGAGCACCTCATCACCCTCCCCCTCGTAGAGGCGGCGCATACGGCGTTTCCGGATCTCTGCGTCCTCCACGTAGACGCCCACGCCGACGCCAGGTCCGTATACGAGGGGGAAGAGCTCTCCCACGCTACGGTGATCCGCCGCATCGCGGAGAGGATTGGCCCGGAACGCGTTTTCAGCCTTGCCATTCGTTCCGGAGACGGCGAGGAGTGGGCGTGGGCGGAGGAGCACCTCGTGTTTCGGCCGTTTGTCTTTCGCGAAGCGATCGAAGACCTCGCCGATCGGCTCGCTTCGTGTCCCGTCTACTTCACCCTGGACATCGACGTATTCGATCCTTCCTTTGCACCCGGGACGGGTACACCCGAGCCGGGCGGCATCACCCCCAAGGAGTTCTTCTCCGGCGTCGAGTACCTGTACCGGGCGGGCGTTCGCCTCATCGGCGCGGACCTCGTCGAGGTATCTCCCGTGTACGACACGGGGATCACCGCCGTTCTTGCGGCCAAAGCGGTGCGCGAGCTCCTCTTCCTCTTTTTTCCCGGAGGAGACGACCGTCGCCGTGGGATGTAGCTCGAGCGCGCGCGGAGAGGATACCGGTGTGCTTTTGGACTAGAATGGGTACATCGATTCCCGTTCGGGAGGGATGAGGATGGATTGGGGGGAGGAGTACATCCGCGAGACGCCGATGGTCGAGTTGGCGTATCGCCTTTTGGCGAACCTCGCCCAACACGAACCCATGCCGTTCGAGGAGATCGCCGCCCGCGTTCTCGCGCAAAAAGGGTACGCACCTGACGACGTCGCCCGTATGGCGCAGCTCTACACCTCTTTGAACGTTGACGGCCGTTTCGTACACGTGGGAGGGGGTCAGTGGGGACTCAAGGACTGGTATCCCTTTGATAAGTACGAAGAGCTCATCCCCACCTTCGAAGAAGAGGAGGAACTCGAGGAAGACCTCCTCGAAGCGGAAGAAGAGGACCTCCTTCCCTTGGGGCTTGACGAAGAAGGCGGCGAGGCCGTGCTCGAGGACCTGGAAAAGGAGCTCCTCGTTGCCGAGGAACCGCTCGACGAAGAGCTTCCGCTTCCCGATGAGGAAGACGGGGAGCTCGAGGGGGAAGACGAAACCCCTTGACGCTCACACGCGCCCGGTCTAGAATTTGTCGAGTGTGCGGCTCAGGTCGTGTGCGGGGTTCAGAGGCGAAGGGGAGGACAAACCCGCGGGGGAAAACGGGTCGAAGGGGTTTTGCACGATGACGCGCTATGTCTTTGTCACAGGAGGCGTGGCGTCCTCGCTGGGCAAGGGAATTACGGCGGCTTCGCTCGGGCTTCTCCTCAAGGCACGCGGGCTCCGCGTGGCGATCATGAAGTTCGATCCGTACATCAACGTCGATCCGAGCACGATGAGCCCCTACCAGCACGGCGAAGTGTTCGTGACCGTGGACGGGGGCGAGACGGACCTCGATCTCGGTCACTACGAGCGCTTCATCGACGTGGCCCTCACGCGCCGTTCGAGCGTCACGGCAGGCCGCATTTACCAAGAGGTCATCGACAACGAGCGCCGGGGCGTGTACGGGGGCGCCACCGTCCAGGTGATCCCGCACGTCACGAATGCGATCAAGGACCACGTGTACGGTTTGGCCAAGCAATCTGAGGCCGATGTCCTCATCGTGGAGATCGGGGGTACGGTGGGAGACATCGAGTCTCTCCCCTTTCTCGAAGCCATCCGGCAAGTTCGACACGACGTCGGACGCAACCGCGTCTTCTACGTGCACGTCACGCTCGTCCCCTACCTCAAGGCCGCGGGGGAGCTCAAGACGAAGCCCACGCAGCACAGCGTGAAGGAACTCCGGAGCATCGGGATTCAGCCCAACGCCATCGTCTGCCGTACGGAGCAGCCGCTTCCCCGGGACGTGCGGGAAAAGATCGCCCTCTTCAGCGACATCGAGACGGAGGCGGTGATCGAAAACCTGGACGTCGCCACGCCGTACGAAGTTCCCCTTCGCCTCCGGACGGAAGGTTTGGACCGCATCGTAGTCGAGCGTTTCGGCCTCTCCCTCCCGCCGGCGGACCTTTCCGCGTGGGAAGAGGTCGTGGACCGCGTGGCGCGCCTTTCGGGCGCGGTCCGCGTGGGGATCGTAGGGGAGTTTGTCGCCCTCCACGACGCCTACCTAAGCCTGGTGGAGGCCTTGCGCCATGCGGCCATTGCCCACGGCGTCGCGCTGGAAATCGACTGGGTCGACGCTCGGGAGCTCAAACGCGTCTCCCCGGACGCGCGTCTCGGGAGACTCGACGCCCTCGTCCTTCCGGGGACGTGGGACGACCGTGAAGAGGACGGCAAGGCGCTTGCCTCTCGCTACGCGCGCCGCGCGGGGATTCCCTTTCTCGCCTTGGGATACGGCTTTCCCGTGGCCTTGCGCGAGGTTTTGGGCGTTTGGGGTTCCGAGCGCCCCGCCGGAGAGGGAGTCTTGCCTATGAGCGCCTCCCTTCCGGGATACGGCTGGGTGGGCGCGCGGCCCGTGGAACTCGCCCCTCGGGGGATGCTTTCGGAAATCTACGGGAAAGAACGCATAGAAGAGCGCATGCGGCACCGAGAGGGGGTACCGTTTCACTGGGCCGAAGAACTCGGACGCCGGGGAGGTCTTCCCGAGGCGTGGAGCGAAGGGCGCGAGTACCTCTTGGGTTTCCGTTTCGAGGGACACCCGTGGTTCGTCGCCGTTCAGTTCTACCCAGAGTTCGCTTCCCGGCCCACGCGTCCCCATCCCCTCTTCCTCGCCTTTATCGGAGCGGCCGTCAAGGCGCGCGCGCGGACGACGCTCCGCTAGGCGGTCCGGAGAGTCCGAGGCAAGCCTCGGGCTCTTTTCGTTTTTCCCCTTTTCGAGGCGACGTATTGGCGTTTCCCTGCGCATCTTCCCATCCGAATCTTTCCTCCTCTCAACTTGTCTTATAATGGAAAAGCGAGGTCGAGATGGGCCGGGAGATTTTCCTCCGGGGGGTTGTGGAAATGCGCGTGATGGTCGTCGACGATCAGGTCGGGATTCGCGCTTTGCTCGCGGAAGTTGTCAAGCAGCAGGGATTCCAGGTTGTGCTGGCCGGGAACGCACGCGAGGCCTTAGCAAAGTTTTCGGAAGGTCCACCCGACCTACTCCTCCTCGACGTCAAGCTCCCGGGGATGAGTGGTCTGGAACTCCTGCGGAAAATCCGCGACACCCATCCCCACCTTCCCGTAGTTCTCATGACGGCGTATGGCGAGCGCGACATCGAAGAAGAAGCGAAGCGCCTCGGAGTGCACGCGGTCTTGGCAAAACCTTTTGATATAGAGCATTTGAGGGAACTTTTGGACCGTTTTCGAGGGGGCGCCTCTTCGAATTCTTTGCTATAATACACGGTGTGGCCCTGTGGGGCCGAGCAATTGTGAGGAGGGATCCTCATGCCGCTCGTATCGATGACGGAACTCATGCAGCGCGCACGCAAGGAGAAGTTCGCCGTCGGCCAGTTCAACCTGAACAACCTCGAATTTGCCCAGGCGATCGTCGAGGCCGCGGAGGAAGAGCGTTCGCCGCTCATTTTTGGCGTGAGCCAAGGTGCGATTAAGTACATGGGCGGGTGGGACCTCGCCGTGGCGATCGCGAAGACGCTCGCGGAACGGACATTCGTGCCCGTCGTCCTGCACCTTGACCACGGGACGAGCTTCGAGCAGTGCGCGCAGGCGATCCGGGCGGGGTTTACCTCCGTCATGTTTGACGGATCCCACCTCTCCCTTGAAGAGAACATCCGCGAGACCAAGCTCGTCGTGCGCATGGCCCGCGCAGTGGGGGTTTCCGTGGAAGGGGAAGTCGGTGCGATCGGCGGGACGGAAGACGAGATCACGAACGAAGAGGAGCTCCTCGCCCGTCCCGAAGACGGGATCCGCTTCTACGAAGAGACGGGGGTTGACGCCCTCGCCCTCTCCGTAGGTACGGCGCACGGCGTGTACAAGGGCGTTCCGAACATCCGCCACCACATCATCCAGGCCGTCACGGAAAAGATCCCCGTGCCCGTCGTCCTGCACGGCGCGTCTGGCGTACCCGACGACCAGATTCGGCGGGCGATCGAGGTTGGCGTGGGTAAGGTAAACATCAACACGGAAAACATGCAGGCGATGACAGAAGCCGTCCGCCGCGTACTCGCGGAGCAACCCGATCTCTACGACCCGCGAAAGTACCTGGGACCCGGGCGCGAGGCGATTAAGGCCGTGGTGAAGGCGAAGATGCGCCTCTTCGGCTCGTCCGGCAGGGTGTGAAATCCGACGATCGGCTGCGAACGAGCGTCGCGCTCCGTTTGGGAGCGCGACCTTTCGCATCTCGCATGGAGAAAATCCGCGCAGGGAAGGAAGCAGGGGGGAGAGGCCGTGGACCGGAGCTTGACGTTGGAACTCGTCCGCGTGACGGAGGCGGCGGCCATTGCCGCAGCGCGCTGGATGGGTCGGGGAAAGAAAAACGAGGCGGACGACGCGGCGACGACGGCAATGCGCGCCATGTTTGACACGGTTCCCATGGACGGCGTCGTCGTGATCGGCGAAGGGGAGCTCGACGAAGCGCCGATGCTCTACATCGGTGAGCCTTTGGGGATTCGCGGGCCGGGTCACCCGAAGGTAGACGTGGCCGTCGACCCGCTCGAGGGGACGAACATCGTCGCCAAGGGTTTGTGGAACGCGATCACCGTCGTGGCCATTGCCGATCGCGGGAATCTTCTCCACGCTCCCGACATGTACATGGACAAGATCGCCGTCGGTCCCGAGGCCAAAGGGTACGTCCACATCGACCGTCCCATCGAAGAAAACCTTCGGGCCGTGGCGAAGGCCAAGGGGAAGGACGTCGAGGACGTCGTGGTCGTCGTCCTCGACCGCCCGAGGCACGAAGAGCTCATCGCCCGCATCCGAGAAGCCGGGGCGCGCATCAAGCTCATCCCCGACGGCGACGTCGCCGGCGCGATCAGCACCGCCTTTTCCCATACGGGGATCGACATGCTCGTGGGAATCGGCGGCGCGCCGGAAGGGGTGATCGCCGCCGTGGCGCTGAAGTGCATGGGAGGCGACATGATGGGCCGTCTCAAGCCGCAAAACGAGACGGAGCTTCGGCGCTTGCGGGAGATGGGGATCGACAACCCCGACCGCGTCCTCTACCTCGACGACCTCGTTCGGGGCGACGACGCGATCTTCGCCGCGACGGGGGTTACGGACGGCGAGCTCTTGCGAGGCGTTCGCTTTACCGGATCGACGGCGATTACCCATTCCGTGGTCATGCGCGCGAAAACCGGTACCGTGCGCTTCGTGGATGCAGAACACCGCCTCGGGCAGAAGCCGAGCCTCGTGATCAAGGACTTCGTCCCCCACGGGACGGAGAGGGAGGCGTAGCTTTTGCGGATTCGCCCCTCCCCTTCGTGCATAACCTGGATGGAAGGGAAAAGAACGTTGCGTAGGGGAGGGAGGACCGTGGGCCTTTTCGTCCAAGACGTTTCGGGAGAGCCTCCCCGCCACGCCGCGGAAGGGTCCCTGGAGCAGCCTGCCCCTCTCGTTTCCGCCGTCTCGACCTCTCCCACCGCCCGCGCGTTTCGCGAGCGGGCGCAGCTCGCCGCCACCCCAAAGGAACGCGTCGCAGTCGTTCCGCTCGTCGCCGCCGAAGCGCGGGTAGGTCCGCGGGCGGCGACGGAGAAGCCGCGCTTTCTCTGGCCGGTGCGCGCCCCGCTCATCACGAGCCCTTTCGGCCCCCGAGGAGGTGGGGTCCACTTCGGGGTGGATCTCGTGAGCGCCCGCGGCGACCACACGATTTTGGCCGGCCGTTCCGGCGTAGTCGTCTTTTCGGGAACGAATGGCGGCTACGGGAATCTCGTGATCCTGCGGCACGAAGGGGAATACGAGACGTACTACGCCCACCTCGCCCAGCGGTACGTCCGGATAGGGCAGCTCGTCCGGGCGGGGGATCCGATCGGCAGGATGGGACAGACGGGGAACGCCACCGGCGTGCACCTCCACTTCGAGGTGCGCTACCAAAAGACGCCACAAAACCCGCTCGCCTTTCTCCCCTGAGGGATTTTCTCGTCCCTGTCCGCCCGTGCTTCGCCTTGAGTCCGCACGTACTTTCGTGGTAGAATGCCCCCGTGTGTGACCGGCGGAAGGGCGAGGTGAAGAGGATGAAGAAGGGCATCCATCCGGAGTTTTACGAGGATGCCGTGGTGATCTGCGCGTGCGGGAATACGTTTCGCACGGGATCGACGAAGAAGGAGATCCACGTGGAAATTTGTTCCGCATGCCATCCGTTTTTCACGGGCAAGCAGAAGTACGTAGACACCGGCGGCCGCATCGAGCGGTTCAAGAAGCGCTACAACCTCTCCTGACGGCCTATCCCGCGTAAACTTCCTCCTCCCGTCCACCCTAGGGACGGGAGGAGGCTGTCTGTGAAGAGGGATCTGCGCGTGGCACGGACGTGGTGCGTCGGATCGAAGCTCTCGCCGAGCGCGTGCGGCGCGGGGAGGATCCCCGCGCGCTCTACTTCGACGCTCCGGGGAGGGCGCTTCCCGCCGGAACTTTTTGTGGAGTTCTTTCGGCGGGTGGGAAGGAGAATCTTCGCGCAGGCTGCAGGGGGTGGGTCAGGGCGTCGCCTTGGCCCACTTTATCGTATCGGCCCTTGATCGCGTTTCCCAGCAGCGGACGGAGGAGGTGGAGGAGATGTGGGAGAAGGTCCGGGAACTCGCCGCGCGCCACGAAGCCGTTACGCGCCTACTCGCTGAGGCCGCGGAACGCCGGGACTTCGGGGCGCTGGAAGCGCTCTCGCGCGAGGAGGCGGAGCTCGCGCCGATTGCCGAGCGCTACCGCGCGTACGAACGCCTGGAGCGCGCCATGCAGGAAGCCCGCGAGATCCTCGCGGGCGAAAGCGATCCGGAACTTCGTCAACTTGCCCGGGAGGAGCTCGAGCGTCTGAAGGAAGAGCGGGAGAAGGTCGAGGGCGAGCTTCGGCGGCTACTCCTTCCCCGCGACCCGCACGACACGAAAAACGTATTCCTGGAAATTCGCGCGGCGGCGGGGGGAGAGGAGGCGGCCTTGTTTGCCGCGGACCTGTTGCGCATGTATAGCCGGTACGCAGAACGCCGAGGTTGGACGGCAGAGGTTCTCGACGTGCATTCCACGGACCTCGGGGGCGTGCGGGAGGCCGTTCTCCAGATTCGCGGGAAGGGGGCCTACCGCCGCCTGAAGTACGAAAGCGGAACGCACCGCGTGCAGCGCGTGCCGGAGACGGAAGCGGGCGGTCGGATCCACACCTCCACGGCTACGGTTGCCGTTCTCCCCGAAGTCGAGGACGTGGAGGTGGAGATCGACGAGAAGGACCTGCGCATCGACGTGTTTTCCGCCGGAGGTCCGGGGGGACAGCACGTAAACAAGACGATGTCCGCGGTGCGCATCGTCCACCTTCCCACGGGAATCACGGTGTCCGTGCAGGACGAGCGTTCCCAGCACCGCAACCGGGAGAAGGCCATGAAGATCCTTCGGGCGCGGCTCTTCGACTACTACGCGCGGCAGCGCGATGCGGAGCTCTCGGAGACGCGGCGTCAGGCTGTAGGGACGGGCGATCGAAGCGAACGGATTCGGACGTACAATTTTCCGCAAAATCGCGTGACGGACCACCGCATCGGCCTAACCCTCTACCGACTCGAAGAGGTGCTGGACGGCGACCTCGACGAGCTTCTCGATGCCCTCGAGGCCCATCACGAAGCGGAAGCATTGCTCCGCGAAGGGAAAGGCTGAGAGGTGTACGGGAGCATGGAGGACCGCCCGGCGCCCTCTCTCTCCTTTCGCGAGGCGTACGAAGCGTTGCGCAGGGGTCTCGTCCGCGCGGGAAAAGCGGCGTCGGAGGCAGAGGCGGAGGCCCGCTTCTACCTTCGTTGGCTTTACGGTCTGGACGCCCTTGCCTTCCTGGAAGCGTTGCGCGTCGGGAAACCCCGCGTTCCCGAGGCGCTCGTCTCGGCCTTTTTGCGGGCCAGGAGGCGGGGAATCCCCTTTGCCTACCTCGTGGGCGAAGCGGAATTTCTCGGGCTGCGCCTGCGGGTGACGCCCGACGTGCTCGTTCCGCGAGGAGACAGCGAGCGTCTCGTCGAAGCCGTCCTTGCGCTCACCCGGGGAGATCCCGGGAATGCGCGGCACATCCTCGATCTGGGAACCGGGAGCGGTGCCCTGGGTCTCGCCCTCCTCTCCCGCCGTCCGAACTGGACGGCAGATCTCCTGGACGTCTCCCGCGCCGCCCTCCTCCTCGCCGCGCACAACGCCCGCCTGCTCGGCCTCGCAGAGCGCGTGCGCATCCTTTGGGGGGACGTGTTTACCGCTCCCGCCTGGCCCGAGGAACTGGCGGAGGCGTACGACGGGATCATCGCCAACCCACCCTACATCGCCACGGGGGAAATTCCCGCGCTCGCTTCCGAAGTGCGCTGGGAACCGATCCTCGCTCTCGACGGCGGACCGGACGGTCTCCGCCCCTACCCGCGCATCTCCGCTCTCGCCGAAGCGCGGCTTAGGCCGGGGGGGTTTCTCGCCGTAGAGGTGGGAGGAGAACCGGAAAAGATTGCCCGCGTTCGGGAGATGTTTTCTCCCGAGGTGTTCGAGTTTTCCGAGGAGATCGCCGACTACGGCGGACACCTTCGCGGCTTCCTCTGGAAGCGGAGGTAATGTCTTCTTCGCGGAAGACGAGGCCGCACGTTCGGAGACGTTTAGAACCTCCCGCCGCGGGGCATCCTGAAGGCGGGAGGGACAGGCCATGAAACACGATGCGCGGGGAGCGCTTTTCTTGTACGCGGGGATACTCGTCGTCGCCCTGCTGCTCGCCCACCTCGGCGACGTCGCCTTTTTCTGCCGGGCGTACGACGTACCTCGCCTGCGCGTCGTCGCGCACAGCGACGCGCCTTACGACCAGTGGGTAAAGGGAGAGGTCGCCCGGATTGCGCTGCGCTGGTGGAAGGAAGTCGCCGCAGAGGAAGGTCGGCACGTGCGGAGTGCGTCGGCCTTCCGAATTTCCCCTGGTGAGCCCGGGACGATTTCCGATCTGTCCGGTGAAGACCTTGAAGTTCTCCGTCAGGCGGTACGGACGTGGCTCGCCGAACGCGGCGTGCCCTACGGCTTTCGGATAGAGGTGGGGAAGGTGGAGCAACCCCCCCGCACGTACGGAGGACACCTCCTCGCCGCAGGCGAAGCGCCTACGGTTCTCATCACCCTCGGAGAAGGAAAAGGGCACAACTTCTGGACCCTCCTCTTTCCCCACCTTGCCCCCAAAGGCGCGTACCTTCAAGAATCTCCGGCGCGAACGGGGAGCCCCGCGCCCAATCCCGAGGATCTTCCGTACGGGCGGGATGAGGGGAGCGTCGGGGAGACAGAACGCTATTCCCCGGAACGGGTAGACCAGCTCGCCTTCACCGGCGGAACTGAGACTCCGCCTCTTTCCCCTTCCGGTTCGGGAAGGCAGGCGCCGGTGCGCCAGGAAGGGAAATTTGCGTGGCACCTCTACGTGTGGGATAGGGTGCACGTGCTGTGGGAGCGTGCCTTCTTCCGGTGAACGGAGAACCGCGCCGGACTTGTCGGTCATCGCCGAATCTCGAGCTGTCGCAATTGCCGCGGCAGCTCTTTGCTTTTGCCCTTGCTGCCCCCGCCCTTGGCCGGTATAATGGACGGCGTCCACCTGAGGAGAACAGATGTACACCGGAGGAGGAATGAAGCGGTGGCGTTTGGCGAGGGGCAAACGGTGCGCATCGGTCTTCTCGGCCTCGGCACGGTCGGCACGGGCGTCGTGCGCATCCTCACCCAGCACGCGGAGGAACTGCGCGAGCGAACGGGAGTGCGTTTTGAGATCACGCGGATTCTCGTTCAGGATCCGGCCAAGGAACGTCCCGTCAAGGTACCTACGGCCCGGTACACCGTACGCGGCGAAGAGGTGGTCCTCGCCGACGATGTGGACGTGGTCGTAGAGGTCATGGGAGGCATCGAGCCGACGCGCGCTTTGATCGAAGCCGCCCTTCGGGCGCGAAAGCCGGTGATCACGGCAAACAAGGACCTCCTCGCCCTGCACGGGCTCGGTCTCCACGCCCTTGCGGAGGAGAACGGGGTGGACCTCTTCTACGAGGCGAGCGTGGGAGGCGGAATCCCTCTCTTGCGCACGGTGATCGAAGGGTTCGCTTCGGATCGGATCACGCACGCGTACGGGATCGTGAACGGGACGACGAACTACATCCTCTCCAAGATGGACCGCGAAGGAGTGGACTTCGCCGAGGCGCTCCGGGAGGCGCAGGATCACGGATACGCGGAAGCCGACCCGACCAAGGACGTGGACGGCCTCGACGCGGCCTACAAGATGGTCATTCTTTCTCGCCTCACCTTTCACGCCCCCGTTCGCTTAGCGGACGTGCAGGTGGCGGGGATTCGGTCGGTCACGCGGGAGGACCTCCTTCGGGCCCGCGACTTCGGCTACACCGTAAAGCTCATTGGTTGGGCGGCGCGGAAGGACGGGCGGATCGAAATCGGCGTCGCCCCTACTTGGGTGAAGCGTGACCATCCGCTCGCCCACGTCCACGGTCCGTTCAACGCGGTGTACGTACACGGAGAGGCCGTCGGGGAGACGATGTTCTACGGGCGAGGTGCGGGAGATCTCCCGACGGCGATGGCCGTCGTTTCCGATCTCGTGGCCGCCGTGAAAAACGCCCTCCTGGGCGTAAGCGGACGGGGACATATCCGTTTGCGTCAGTCCGTGGAAGTCGTACCCCCGGAGGAAGCGTTCGTCTTTCCCTACGCCTTTCGCCTGACGACGGATGACGTTCCCGGCGTACTTTCCGAACTCACGGCGGTCGTCGCGCGCCACGGACTGAGCATTTCGCGCATGCTCCAAATTCCCAACACCCACACGGCAGAGATCACGTTTTTGACCCACCGGACCCCCCTTGCCGCCGTGGAAAAGGTACGGGAAGAGTTTGCCACCCTCCCCTTCGTGCGGGCAGTCCACACGCTCTTTCGCGTGCTTTCCTAGGAGTGCCCACAAGATTATGCACAGAGTTATCCACATCCTGTGGACAAAAGTTCCTCGCCCTTTTTGCTCCCCCGACGTTTCCGCCCTTCATCCTTGTCGCCTGCGGAGCGGGACGGTACAATGGGCAAGAAGAGGCGACATGGGGGGTGGGGGAAGCGTGGCGGTGCGATTGCTGGAAGGCGTTACCGAAGTGTGGCCGATCTCCGCCGAGGAAGTGCGCCTCGAGCACCCGGGGATCCGGCGCGCCGCCTCCGTCCTCCGGAGCGGTGAGCTCGTCGCCTTTCCTACGGAGACCGTCTACGCGCTGGGGGGGCTCGCCCGCTTGCCGGAGGCGCTGGCGCGGATTTACGCTGCAAAAGGACGCCCGCAAGGGAAGCCGCTCAGCCTCCTCGTCCGCGACCGAGAGATGGCCGAAGCGTTCGTGGACTTTTCCCCGGCAGCCGTACGCCTCTGGGAAGCGTTTGCCCCCGGCCCCCTCACGTTGATCCTTCCCGTACGTCCCGGGGTGCGGTTGGCCGCCGTACGCGGTCTGCGGGGAGCGGCGGTTCGCTCCCCCGATCATCCCGTCGCCCAGGTCCTCCTTCAGGCCGTCGGCGAACCCATTGCGGCGCCGAGCGCAAATCGGAGCGCACGTCCCTCGCCAACGCGTGCCGAGGACGTGCTCCGCGACTTCGCAGGCTCCCTCCCCCTCCTCCTCGACGGAGGGGAGACTTCTCTTGGCTTCGAGTCGACGATCGTCGATCTCTGTGGGGACGTCCCCCGGCTCGTGCGCGAGGGAGCAGTTCCCGCGGAGGCCGTCGCCGAGGTTTTGGGGCAATCCCTTCGTCCCGCGGAGGATTCCGTCTCTTCCTCCGGGAAACGGGAGGGGAAAACGTCCTCCTCCCTCGTCCTCAAGGTCCCACTCCTCGTCTGGGAAATGGCGCCACCAGCCGACGACCGCCGCTTTGCCGCCCTCCTCCTTCGGGGAATTGCCCGCCTTCGGCGGGCGGGACTCCTTCCGAATCGCGGAGAAGAGGGAGGGTCGCCGCTTCGGCTCGCCGTCCTCGTCCCCGAGGGGTATCGCATCCCCGGGCTCGAGTCTTTTCCGCATCTCCTCGTCCCGTTTGTCTTGCCGCGCGGAGCCTCGGGGATGCGGCGCTTCTATCCCGTCTTGCGGGCGTTGGAGGCGGCAGAAGTCGTCGCCGCCTTCGCATTTCTTCCCCCCGAAGAAGTCCTCCGTCCCTTACGCGAGCGCCTGCTCACGGCGGCCTCCGAGGTGCACGAAGCACCGGAAGAGGAATCGGGGGAGGGAGGCGAGGGCCTGTGAAGATCCTCTTCGTGTGCACGGGGAACACGTGCCGCAGTCCGATGGCCGAAGCGCTTGCGCGCCACCTCCTCGCGGAATACGGTGTGGAACCGCGTTCCCGGGGGATCTTTGCCTGGGAAGGGATCCCCGCTTCACCGGAGGCGGTGGAGGTCCTCCGGCGGCGGGGGATCGACCTCAGCGCGCACCGCGCCGCCCGCCTGCGTCCCGAAGACGTCGCCTGGGCGGACGTCGTGCTCGCGATGACCGCCGCCCACCGCGAAGCCCTCCTCGCCGCGTTTCCGGAAGCGCGGGAGAAGATATGGACGTTTGCGGAGTGGGTTTCGGAGGTGAGCGACCGCGACGTCGGCGGCGACGTCGAAGATCCTGCGGGGAAGGGCATCGAGGCGTACGAAGCCACGGCCGCACGCCTCGAAGAGCTTTTCCTCACCCTGGCCGATGCCTGGAAGGCCGCCGGAGCGATCCCCCCCGGAAAGGTCGGCGCAGCAGCGGTTTCCGGCGAGGGGCCCGCCGGCGATGCGGGAAACGGGCCCGACTCGAACGCAAGGAAACCTGAGGCGGACCTTCGAGGATCCGGTTCGGAAGCGGATGGCGTTCCGCCACGTGCTTCCGCGGAGGAAGGACCTCCAGACGGTGGCGCGCGCGCCTGAAGAGGGGGAGATATGCGTGTTTCGCGAAGCCCGGAGCGAGTTGCAGATCGAAGACGAAGAGGGGGTCACCTACCGCTTGGACGACGTGCTCGAAGTGGAGGGCGTTACCTACGGTATATTCCTCCCCGAGAGCCTTGGGCTTTCCCACGAGGGCGTCGTCTTTCGGATTGCCGAGACGGACGCGGGATACGCCTTCGAACCAGTAGAGGATCCGGAAGAGTGGCAAAAGGTCGTCGACGCCTACAACGAGGCGATGTACCGGGCGGCCCACGGCGAGGAAGACCCTTGGGACGAGGGCGAAGCGTAGAGGCCCGAGCTAAAAAGTCTCGCACCGGCGGTGGAAGATCGGGAAAAACGCGCGGAGGTGAGGATTGTGAAGGAAACGATCGCCCTCGGAGCCGACCACGGCGGGTACGCCCTCAAAGAAGTCGTCAAAGAATTCCTTCGAGCAGAAGGATACGAGGTTCTCGACGTGGGCACGTTCGAAGAGACTTCCGTGGATTACCCCGATTTTGCCGAGAAGGTTGCCCGTGCCGTCCTCGCCGGCGAAGCCCAGCGGGGGATTCTCCTCTGTGGGACGGGGATCGGGATGTCCATCGCCGCCAACAAGATCCCCGGTATTCGCGCTGCGCACGTTCAGGACCCGTATTCCGCGCGCATGGCGCGGGCGCACAACGACGCAAACATCCTCACCTTTGGCGGCCGCGTCGTCGGGCCCGAGCTCGCCAAGGAGATCGTGCGAGCCTACCTCACGGCGGAGTTCGAAGGTGGGCGCCACATTCGGCGCCTCGAGAAGATCCGTGCCCTGGAGGGAGGCGGGAAGGAGGCGTAACCCGGTGGAAGGCGAACGGCATGGCGGGGGAATCGAGGAGGCGGCCGAAGCCTTTCGGATGGACCTCGCGTACCTCAACGAGCGCTTTCCCCTCACATCCCAACACCTTCTCGTCGTCGGGCTCAGCACGAGCGAAGTCGTGGGTCTGCCGATCGGGAAAGGCTCCAACCTTGCCGTTGCCCGTGCCCTCTTTGAGGTGCTCGATGCGTTTCGCCGGGACACGGGGGTACACGTGGCCGTGCAGTGTTGCGAGCACCTCAACCGCGCCCTCGTCGTGCGCCCCGAGACCGTGGAGCGCTTCGCCCTAGAGCCCGTACTCGTCCGTCCTGTGCCGGAAGCCGGCGGCGCCTTTGCCACCGTCGCCTACGAGGCGTGGGGAGGTACGTGTGTAGAGGCCGTGCGCGCCCACGCGGGGATCGACGTCGGCGCCACCCTCATCGGCATGCACCTGAAACCCGTGGCCGTCCCGGTACGGCCGCCCAGGCCGTTCGTCGGCCAAGCCTTTGTGACCATGGCGGTGACGCGTCCTCGACTCATCGGAGGGCCGCGGGCCCGCTATCCCGAATACCGGAGGTGAACGCGGTGGCGCCGTTGGATCACGTGCGCGCCGGCGACCCCGAAGTCTTTCAGGCCATCGTAGCCGAGCTCGGCCGCCAAGAAGACGGCCTCGAGCTCATCGCTTCGGAGAACTTCGTCTCCCTCGCCGTCCTCGAAGCCATGGGGACGATTCTCACGAACAAGTATGCGGAAGGGTACCCCGGACGCCGCTACTACGGAGGCTGCCGGCACGTCGACGTCGTGGAAGAACTCGCCCGCAGCCGAGCGAAGGCGCTCTTCGGTGCCGAACACGCCAACGTCCAGCCCCATTCCGGTGCCCAGGCCAACATGGCCGTGTATTTTTCCGTCCTAAAGCCCGGCGACACGATTCTCGGCATGGACCTCGCCCACGGCGGCCACCTCACGCACGGAAGCCCCGTGAACTTCTCAGGGCAGATGTACCGCGTGGTGAGCTACGGCGTCGATCCCGTGACCCACCGGATCGACATGGACCAAGTTCGCCGTCTCGCTCGGGAACACAGGCCGCGGATGATCGTCGCGGGAGCAAGCGCCTATCCGCGGGTGATCGACTTCGCCGCCTTCCGGGAGATCGCCGACGAGGTCGGGGCGTACCTCATGGTGGACATGGCGCACATCGCCGGGCTCGTGGCAGGCGGCGTTCACCCGAACCCCGTCCCCCACGCGCATTTCGTCACCTCGACGACGCACAAGACGCTCCGCGGTCCGCGAGGCGGCTTCGTCCTCACGACGGCCGAACACGCCCGCGCTCTCGACCGCGCGGTGTTTCCCGGAGTGCAGGGAGGCCCGCTCATGCACGTGATCGCCGCAAAAGCGGTTGCCTTCGGGGAGGCGATGCGGCCGGAGTTTCGCTCCTACGCCGCCCGCGTCGTAGAAAACGCCCGAGCGCTCGCCGCCCGCCTGCTTGAGCACGGGTTCTCCCTCGTCTCCGGCGGTACGGACAACCACCTGCTGCTCGTAGACCTTCGCGGAACGGGGCTCACGGGCAAAGAGGCCGAGGAACTCCTGGACACCGTAGGGATCACGGCAAACAAGAACGCCGTGCCGTTCGACCCCGAACCGCCTGCAAAAACGAGCGGAATTCGCCTGGGGACGGCCGCCCTCACGACCCGGGGGTTTGGCCCCGAGGAGATGCGCTTCGTCGCCGACCTCATTGCCCGCGTCCTCCGGCACCCGGGCGACGAAAGGGTGCGCGAGGAAGTGCGCGGCTCCGTCGCCGAACTCACGCGCCGTTTCCCCCTCTACCCCGAGTTGTGGAAGGCGATCGGCGGAGAGACGCCGCCTCACGCGCGCGGCACGGCGTAAGGTCGATCGTTCCACCACCGGAGTTCCAACGGCGCCCCGAAGAGATCCGCGAGTACCTCCTCGCGAAGCACGTCGCCGCGCGGTCCTTGGGCGCGGATGCGGCCGTTCCCCAAAAGGAGCACGGAGTCGAAGATGGCTCCCAGCTCTTCGAGCCGGTGGGTCACGAAGACGATGGCGAGGGAGGGGTGGGCAGACCTGAGATCCCGCAGCGCGGCAAGGAACGCCTCCCGTGCGGCGAAGTCCAGTCCCTCCGTCGCTTCGTCCAGGACGAGGAGTTCCGGAGCGCGCACGAGGGCGCGAGCGAGGAGGACCTTTTTCTGTTCGCCCAAAGAAAGCTCCCCGTAAGGTACGTGCAGGCGGGAGGCGAGACCTACGCCCGCGAGAGCTTCTTCGGCTTGACGGGCTGCCTTTTCGGGAACGCGTCCGTAGAGGGTCGTTGCCGCAAAGAGCGCTCCGGCGACGATTTCCACCGGCGAATCCCCGGGATAGAGGCGGGACCCAAGCGCCGAGGAGACCCAAGCGATCTTTCGCCTCCTCTCCGCGAGGGGAATGCGAAAGAGGGGCGTCCCTTCCCAAACCACGGTACCCGAACTCGGATGGAGCTCGCCGCCGATCACCTCGAGGAGGGTGGTCTTGCCGGCTCCGTTGGGGCCGAGGACGGCCCAAGCGCTTCCGCGTTCCACCAACCAATTGATGTCCGCCAAGAGCGTGCGCCCTCTACGGCTCACGCCGACGTGCTTCAGTTCGAGCACGGAACGTCCCTCCCTCGAGAGGATCTCGCTGCGCGTTTCTCTTTTCCCTACCACAAAACCCGCCGTCATGCCAAGGGCTCCCGGCCGGTTTGGGACACGCTTGCCCCTCTGGTATAATGGCGCTGGCAGTCCCTCGAGGCGGTTTCTTGTCGAAGCGAAGGAGGCAACCCTGTGGCGCGGGTGCACGTCTTTGACCATCCGCTCATCCAACACAAGCTCACGATCTTGCGCGATCGGCGGACGGGGCCCAAGGAATTCCGGGAGTTGGTGAACGAAATTGCCATGCTCATGGCCTACGAGATGACCCGCGACCTTCCCACGGAAGAGGTGGAGGTCGAGACGCCCATCGGCGTTGCCCGCTCTCGGGTGCTCGCCGGGCGCAAGCTCGGCCTCATTCCCATTCTCCGCGCTGGTCTCGGGATGGTGGAAGGGATGCTGCGGCTCGTGCCCGCGGCAAAGGTGGGTCACATCGGCGTGTACCGCGACCCGGCGACGCTCGAGCCCGTGGAGTACTACGTAAAGCTCCCCCCCGACCTACCCGAACGCGATCTCTTCCTCCTCGATCCCATGCTCGCTACGGGGGGCTCGGCGGTTTGGGCGGTGAACGCCGTGAAACGGCGTGGGGGAAATCACGTGCGCTTTGTCTCCTTGATCGCTGCACCGGAAGGGATCCAACGCCTCACAGATGCCCACCCGGACGTGGACGTGTACGTCGCCGCCGTGGACGAACGTCTCGACGAACACGGATACATCGTCCCCGGCCTCGGAGATGCGGGGGATCGCCTCTTCGGCACGAAGTAACCCGATCGTCCGCCGGAGTAGCGGAACGGAAAAGGGCTACAAAAGAAAAACGGTTCCTACGGAAAAACTTTTTCACAGAACGTTCATAGGCAGGGGGCTGCGACGGTTGACTTCCTCCCGCGTATCCGCTAGCATATTCCTGAATGCCCGCATGTCGCAGGGAAAGCGGTGGACACCGTGGAGCCGAGGAGGTCGCACTCCCTCTGGCGGACAGCCGCCCTTGTCTCGACGTTGAGCGGGGAGTTCGTGGTTTCCGTCTTGGGCGGGGTCTACGTCGGCCGTTTTTTGGGTGCGGAATTGGAACAGGCGTCCGTGGGAGCGGCGCTCGGCGGGCTTGCCGGATTTGCCTTGGCATGGTACGCGGTGTTTCGAACGCTTCGCCCTTTTTTGCGGGAGGAGGATTCCCGTGGTCCGAAGGAAGGGCGATGAGCTGGACCGCTTTCTCGATTTGTGGACCCGCGTAGGTGCGGGAATCCTGGGCGCAGAATTTTTCCTGTTTTTTATCGTTTCCGCTGTAGAGGAAATTGCTAGAAATTTCTTGGCCGGGTGGCTCCTCGCCTACTCACTCCTCTTTGCGGCCTACCGCCGTTGGGGGAAGACGTCGCTTCCCCTATCGGGCGACGAGAGGTTAACCCTCCTCGCCCTTCTCGCGGCAGGGGGGAGGATTCCCGCGGCGGTTCTCGCGGGACTTGCGGCCGGGTATGTGGGTGGTCTCGCCGGCGTGTACGGGGCGGCGGCCGGTGCGGTCTTTTTCTATCTCGTCTTTTTCTTCTTTGCAGGGTGGTGGATCAATACGGAAGGGAGGACTCTCCGTCTCCCCCCTTCCGGGCGAAGGGATTGACCGAGGAATCCGGACGGAAGGCGGTGAACTTTCTTGGGGGCGCACGGAACCCCGGTGGTTCAGGTGTTCGGCTTGCACTTCGACCTATCCGTAGTGATTTCTTCGACGGTGACGGCCCTCTTGGTTCTCTGGCTCGTCTTGCGCGGCGCGCGCAAGGCGCAGGCGGGGGTTCCCCATGGTCTCGGGAACGCGTTGGAATGGTACTACGAGTTTATCGAAGGCATCGCCCGGGACACGTTTTCTCCTGAGCGGGCGAAGATCTTCTCTCCTTTTCTCGCCACGCTCTTTCTCTACACCTTTGTCGCCAACCAGGTGGGGCTCGTCTTCAACCTCGTCGTAGGCGACAAGAGCTACTGGAAGTCGCCTACGGCGGATCCGCACGTGACGCTCACGATGGCCCTCATCGTGCTCGTGGCGGCGCATGTGATGAGCATCCGCCTCAACGGCTTCAAAGGATACCTGAAGGGGCTTTTGCAACCGAGCCCCATCGGCCCCCTCCTCGTCCTCATGGAAACGTTCACGAACACGCTCACCCACGGTCTTCGTCTCTTCGGCAACATTTTCGCCGGCGAGGTTCTCGTGGGGCTCCTCGTGGGGACCCTCAAGTACAGCGTCCTCGTGGCGATCCTCCTCTCCCCCGCTCTCCTCATCTGGCAGGGCTTCAGCCTCTTCATCGGCACCATCCAGGCGTTCATCTTCACCGTCTTGGCCGCTGTGTACATCGCCCAGCGCGTAGAAGCCCACTGACGCCTGGGCGAGGGTATAGATTTTCCCGGGAAATCCCGGGAGATCGCACCAAATCAACAGAAAGGGTGGAAATGAAGACATGACGAGCACCTTGGCGGTAGCGATTATCGCAGCGGCGGCAGCTTTCGCGGCAGCCATCGCAGACGCCATCGTCATCAAGGAGACGATTGCCAGCATGGCGCGCCAGCCGGAATACGGCGGTCAGCTCCGCACGACGATGTTCATCGGCGTGGCGCTCATCGAGGCCCTTCCGATCATCGCCATCGTGATTGCCTTCATCCTCCTGTTCCTGGGTCGATGAGATGCGGTTGGACGAATCCGAGCTGAGGTGGCCGCAGGCCACCTCAGCCTTTCTCCGCCGCAAGTCGCGCGCGAAAGGGTGAGACGCGTGCCCGAGACTTCAGCTGCAGCGGCCGGGGGTGACCTCACGCTCCTCGGCCTTCCCGTGCAGGTTGGAACGATGCTTTTGCAGCTCGTCGTATTCCTCCTCCTCGTCTACCTTCTCCAACGCTACGCCTGGCCTCACGTAGCGCGGGCGCTCGAGGAAAGGCGAGAGCGCATCCGCGCGGACCTGGAGGAAGCCGCCCGCCAGCGCGCGGAAGCCCAGGCGCTCATCGAGGAGCAGCGGCGGCTCCTCGACGAAGCCCGGACCAAGGCAGAGGAGATCCTCCGCCGGAGCGAGCGGATCGCCGAAGAAGAGCGCGAGCGCATGCTCGAAGAGGCGCGGCAGGCGGTGGAGAAGATCCGGGCGGATGCGCAGGCGGACATCGCCCGGGCCAAGGAAGAGGCGATCCTCGCTCTGCGGCGTGAGGCCGTGGAACTCTCGATCGCCATGGCGGAAAAGATCCTGGCCCGCGAGGTAGAGGCGAAAGGCGATCGGACCTACCTCGAAAAGCTCCTCGAGGAAGTGAGCCGCTGATGCGAAGCCTAGAACGACGGCGCATTGCCCGCCGCTACGCCCGTGCCCTCGTCGATGCGGCGGTTGCGGCGGGTGTTTTTTCCGAGGTTCTCTCGGCGCTTGAGGCGCTTGTGGAAGCCATCCGTCTCGACTCGCAACTGCGCCGTGCCCTCGCGGCGCGTTCCCTTTCTCCGTCCGCAAAGGAAGCCGCGCTCGCGGAAGCTCTATCCGGTTCGCCGGAGATGCTTCAGGGATTCGTCCGTCTCCTCGTCCGCGAGGGGCGTATCGAATTGTTGCCGGAAGTTCTCGACGCCGTTCGCGCGGAGCGCGACCGCCGGGAAGGCGTGGTTCGCGGCGTGCTCGAGCTCGCGCGCCCGGAGGATCAAGAGTTCGTACCCCAGCTGCAAGCGCGGTTTGCTTCCCGGCTCGGAAGCGACTTGCGCCTCGAGGTGCGCCACGTACCCGAGATCATCGCGGGGTTCCGCCTGCGCGCGGGAGGGATCCTTTTCGACGGGAGCGCCGCGGGGCAGCTCGAACGCGTACGAAGGCACCTCGTGTTCGGTGAGCAATCCGTGAAGGAGTGACCGACGGGCGATGTGTGCGATCAAGCCGGAAGAGATCAGCGCCGTCCTGCGGAAGCGTCTGGAGGAGTTTACCGTTGAGGTGGAGAGCGAAGAAGTCGGTACGGTAATCCAGGTTGGCGACGGGATCGCGATCCTCGAAGGGCTCGAAGGAGCGATGGCGAGCGAACTCCTCGAGTTTCCGGGCGGGACCATGGGGATGGTCCTCAACCTGAACGAGGATTCCGTGGGCGCCGTCATCCTCGGTCCGTACCGCCACATCCGCGAGGGCGACATCGTCCGCCGTACGGGCCGAATCATGGAGGTGCCCGTCGGCGAGGCGCTCATCGGCCGCGTCGTGAACCCCCTCGGGCAGCCGCTCGACGGGCGCGGCCCCGTGGAGGCGAAGGAATACCGCCGCGTCGAGTCGCCGGCGCCGAGCGTCGTCGACCGCAAGAGCGTGCACGAGCCGATGCTTACGGGAATCAAGGCCATCGACGCCATGATTCCCATCGGGCGGGGGCAACGCGAGCTCATCATCGGGGACCGAAAGACGGGAAAAACTTCCATCGCCGTGGACACGATCATCAACCAAAAGGGCCAAAACATGATCTGCATCTACGTCGCCATCGGCCAAAAGGAGTCGTCCGTGGCAAAGGTCGTGGAGACCTTGCGGCAGTACGGCGCGATGGACTACACGATCGTCGTCTCCGCAGGTGCTTCCGACCCTGCGCCGCTCCTCTACCTCGCCCCTTACGCCGGCGTGTCCATGGGCGAGTACTTCATGTACAAGGGGATGCACGCCCTCGTCATCTACGACGACCTGTCCAAGCACGCTGCTGCCTACCGCGAACTCTCCCTGCTCTTGCGCCGCCCGCCGGGGCGTGAAGCCTATCCGGGTGACGTCTTCTACCTCCACTCCCGCCTTCTCGAGCGCGCGGCGAAGCTGAGCGACGAGCTGGGAGGAGGGAGCCTCACCGCCCTTCCCTTCATCGAGACGCAGGCGGGAGACGTATCCGCATACATTCCGACGAACGTAATCTCCATTACCGACGGGCAGATCTACCTGGAGCCGGACCTCTTTTACGCCGGGATCCGCCCGGCGATCAACGTCGGGCTTTCCGTATCCCGCGTCGGCGGTGCGGCGCAAATTCGCGCGATGAAACGCGTGGCGGGGAGCTTGCGCCTCGATCTCGCCCAATATCGTGAGCTCGCGGCTTTTGCCCAGTTCGGCTCCGACTTGGACAAGGCGACTTTGGCGCGCTTGCGTCGCGGCGAGCGCCTCACGGAGCTCCTCAAGCAGGATCGATTTGAGCCCATGCCCGTGGAGAAGCAGGTGATCTCCCTCTACGCGGGCACGCGCGGCTACCTCGACGACATCCCCGTAGCGGACGTGCGCCGCTTCGAGCGGGAACTCCTCGCCTACATCGAGACCGAGCATCCCGAACTCCTCGAACACATTCGTACGACCAAAGACCTCCCTCCGGACGAGGATCTGAAGAAGGCGATCGAAAGCTTCAAGGGAATGTTTCGGACGTCGGAAGCGGCGAAGGCGTGAATTTGCGCCGAAAGAGGCGGTAGGAGGTGAGAGATCGCGATGGCCAAGGGGTTGCGGGAGCTTCGTCAGCGCATTCGCAGCCTCAAGAAGACCCAGCAAATCACGCACACGATGGAACTCATCTCCGCCTCGCGCCTGCGCCACGCGCAGGAGCGAGCCCTCCTCGCCAAGCCGTACGCGCAAGAACTAAGACGCACGATTGCCAGCGTGATGCGCGGGCTCGAAGCACGTCCGGACTACGGGGAACTCGTCGCCCGCCAGCCGCTCCTCGTGCAGCGTCCCGTAGAGCGCACGGCGTACCTCCTCATCACTTCGGATCGGGGGCTTGCGGGGGCGTACAACGCGAACCTCATTCGCTTTCTTTTGCGCACCCTCGAGGAGCGGCACGGGGGAGATCGGTCGCGCTTTGTCCTCATCGCCGTGGGTCGGAAGGGGCGAGACTTCTTCCGCCGCCGGGGATTTCCCGTGGTGAAGGAGGTTACGGGCCTGAGCGATTTCCCGCGCTACGAGGACGTCCAGGAAATCGCCAAGGGGGCGGTGCAGGCCTTTGCCGAAGGTGTGTACGACGAGCTCGTTCTCGTGTACAACGCCTTTCACAGCGCGCTCGTACAGCGTCCTACGGCCGTGACGCTCCTCCCTTTGGGAAAGGGGCTTTTCCAAACCCAAGGGGATGCTTCCGAAGAAGCCTCGGGGGGAGAGTCGGAGTACGAGTTTGAGCCTTCGCCGGATGCCGTACTTCAGGTGCTCCTCCCCCGGTACGCGGAGGCGCTCATCTTTTCTGCGGTGCTCGAGGCGAAGGCGGGCGAACATGCGAGCCGCATGGCGGCGATGCGCAGCGCCACGGACAACGCGAAGGAGATCATCCGCACGACGACGATTCGCATGAACCGCGCCCGCCAGGCGGCGATTACCCAGGAAATTTCCGAGGTCATGGCCGGGGCGGAGGCGCTCAAGGGATAGGACGCCGGGCGAGGTGCGGCGTCCGTTTCCCCTTCGAGCGGCGTCCCGAGGCCTCCTCGAGTGTAGGAGAGGTGTCCATGGAGACGAAGAAGGGCAAGGTACTTCAGGTCATGGGACCGGTTGTCGACGTCGTCTTCGACGGCGATCACCTGCCGGCGATCTACAACGCCCTGCGCATCGACTACGAGCCCGACCGCGAAGGACGCATTCCCGTGCACCTTACGTTGGAAGTCGCGCAGCACCTCGGGGACAACGTCGTGCGCACGATCGCCATGTCCTCTACGGACGGCGTCTTCCGGGGGATGGAAGTCGTGGATACGGGCGGACCGATTACCGTTCCCGTGGGGCCGGAAGTTCTCGGCCGCCTCTTCAACGTCCTCGGGGAGACGATCGACCACAAGGGGCCCGTCGAGGCGCGCGAGCGGCGCCCCATTCACCAACCTCCGCCTCCCTTTGAGGAACTCTCCACACAGGACGAGATCCTCGTGACGGGGATCAAGGTGATCGACCTCCTCACGCCCTACCCCAAAGGCGGGAAGATCGGCCTCTTCGGTGGGGCGGGCGTGGGTAAGACCGTGCTCATCCAAGAACTCATCAACAACATCGCGATGAAGCACGGCGGTCTGTCCATGTTTGCAGGTGTCGGCGAACGGACGCGCGAGGGGAACGACCTGTACCACGAGATGATCGAAGCGGGCGTCATTGACAAGACGGCGATGGTATTCGGGCAGATGAACGAGCCGCCGGGGGCGCGCTTCCGCGTCGCTCTTACCGCCCTCACGATGGCCGAGTACTTCCGCGACGTCGAGGGGCGCGACGTTCTCCTCTTCATCGACAACATCTTCCGCTTTGTTCAGGCCGGGGCAGAGGTTTCCGCACTTCTCGGGCGCATGCCGTCGGCCGTAGGGTACCAACCGACGCTCGCGACGGAAATGGGCCAGCTCCAGGAGCGGATCGTCTCCACGGTTCGCGGATCCATCACGTCGATCCAGGCAATTTACGTTCCGGCGGACGACTACACGGACCCCGCCCCGGCGACGACCTTTGCCCACCTCGACGCGACGACAAACCTCGAACGGCGCATCGCGGAGATGGGGATCTATCCGGCCGTGGACCCGCTCGCCTCTACTTCGCGCCTCCTCGATCCGAGCATCGTGGGGAACGAGCACTACCGGGTGGCCCGCGGCGTACAGCAAATCCTCCAGCGCTACCGCGAGCTTCAAGACATCATCGCCATTTTGGGGATGGAGGAGCTTTCGGAGGAGGACAAGATCGTCGTTCACCGGGCGCGGCGCATCGAGCGCTTCCTCTCCCAACCGTTTCACGTGGCCGAGCAGTTTACGGGCACGCCCGGGAAGTTCGTGCCCCTGGAGGAGACGATCCGCGGTTTCCGCGAAATCCTCGAAGGAAAGCACGACGAGCTTCCGGAGCAGGCCTTCTACATGGTGGGTACGATCGACGAGGCCGTGGAGAAGGCCAAGGCCCTCGTGTAAGGGGGTGCGCCGGTGTATCCGACGCGCACATTTCACCTGGAAATCGTAACTCCCGACCGCAAGGTCTTTGCGGGGGAAGTCGTCTTCCTGTCCACGCGGACGGTTGAGGGCGGCATCGGGATTGCGGCAAATCACCTTCCCTTCGTCGCAACGCTCGATATCCATGCGGCTACCCTGCACTTTCCGGACGGGTCTCGGAAGCTCGTCTCGGTCTGCGGCGGCGTTCTCGAGGTACGGAAGGACCGCGTGACGATACTCGCCGAGGCCGCCGAGCTCCCGGAGGAGATCGACCTCGACCGCGCGCTGCGCGCCAAGCTCGAAGCAGAAGAGGCGCTTCAGAAGGCGCGGGACGTGGAGTATACGCGCGCCGAGCTCGCCCTTCGGAGGGCGCTCGTACGGCTGCAGGTCGGGTCGAGCGCGGAAGGCGAATGACCCTTTCCGGATCGCCGGGGCTTTCCTGGTACAGCCTCGGCTTTTTCTTTAATGGTGCCTTTCTGTTAGACAACAGATGGAGAACCTGGTATAATCCCTAGGTAAACGCGCGGGTTATCCCTACCGCCATAGAGAAAACGAGGGAGGGGGGTTTACGTGCCGGCGAACTACCTCACGTCGCTCCTCGCGCTCCTCATCTTCACCGTGTTGGCCTTCGGCGTCCCGGTGGTCGCCATTCTCCTCAACGACCTCCTCGCGCCGAGGCGTCCGTACGAGGAAAAGCTAGCCATCTATGAAAGCGGTAACGTGGCGCAGGGGGACGCGCGCGTCGCGTTCCGCGTAAAGTACTACCTCTACGGACTCCTCTTCGTCACCTTCGACATCGCCGTCTTGCTCATCACCCCCGCCCTCCTCGTCCTTTCCGGTCGTGGTTGGACGGCTGCGGGAATCGTCTTGGGCTTTTTCTTCTTCCTCGTGCTCGGGTACGCCTACGCATGGCGAAAGGGGGCCTTGGAATGGAAGTAGGGCGCGACTTCGACCTTGGGCTCGAAGGGTTGCCGGAAGCAGACGTTGAGGAAGTGAAGCGCAACGTCCTCTTCACTACCCTCGATCGACTCTTCAGCTGGGCGCGCACGAACTCCCTTTGGCCCCTCTCGTTCGGCCTTGCTTGCTGCGCGATCGAGATGATGGCGACGAGTGCCCCCCACTACGATGCCGACCGTTTCGGGGTGATCTTTCGCAACTCTCCGAGGCAGGCAGACGTGATGATCGTGGCGGGGACCGTGACGAAGAAGATGGCCCCGCTCCTCCGCCGCCTGTACGACCAAATGGCCGAGCCGAGATGGGTGATCGCCATGGGAAGCTGTGCGACGGCCGGGGGGCCGTACATCAACTCGTACGCGGTTGTCAAGGGCGTCGACCAGGTCGTACCCGTGGACGTGTACATCCCGGGCTGTCCGCCCAGCCCCGTGGCCCTCATCTACGGAGTTAACCGCCTCCAAGAAAAGATTCGGTACGAGGCGCGGCGAAAGGGGGCGGCGATGCTTCGTGGCTGAACACACCGCTTTGCCTGACGCCCGGGCGTTCCTCGATCGGGTGGTGGCTCTCCTGCGCGAGCGCTTTGGAGAGTCGGCCGTGGCAGAACCGCACGTGAACGAGAGAAGCCGCAACCTCCCAACGCTGACCGTCGCGCGGGAAGTGTGGCACGATGTGGCCCGGTTTCTCCGCGATCATCCGGAGACAAACTTCTCGTTTTTGAACAACCTCCACGGGACGGACATGGGGAGCCATTTCGACGTCTTTTACGTCCTGCAGTCCTTCCGCCACCCGCACCTCCTCGCCGTTCACGTCCACGCGGAGCGCGACGACCCGCGGGTGCCTTCCGTGGTGGACGTATGGCCCGCGGCGGATTGGGCGGAACGCGAGGCATACGACCTCTTGGGGATTGTTTTCGAAGGTCACCCGGACCTCCGGCGGATCCTCCTGCCCGAGGATTGGGTGGGGCACCCGTTGCGCAAGGACTACGTGCCGTACGACGAGGGGGTGTAGGCGGTGCTCCGAACGGAAGAGTACGTGCTCAACGTGGGGCCGCAGCATCCGAGCACCCACGGCGTCTTGCGCATCATCGTAAAGCTCGACGGGGAAACCGTCGTGGACGCCGAACCGGTGATCGGCTACCTTCACCGGGGAACGGAGAAGCTCGCGGAGAACCTCACGTACACGCAGATCATCCCCTACACCGACCGCATGGACTACCTCTCGGCGATGATCGGGAACTACTCCCTCGTGTACGCCGTCGAAACGCTCATGGGGATCGAGGTTCCCGAACGGGCGGAGTACTTGCGCGTCATCGCGATGGAGCTCAACCGCATCGCAAGCCACCTCGTCTGGTTTGGCACTTTCCTCCTCGACCTGGGGGCGATCTCGCCGTTCCTCTACGCCTTCCGCGAGCGGGAGAAGATCTTGAACTTTTTCGCCGAGTTGTCCGGCGCCCGCCTCACGTACAGCTACATGCGCATTGGCGGGGTGAAGTGGGACATCCCCGATGAGACGTGGCCTGCACGCGTGAAGTCCTTCCTCGAAAACGACCTGGAGCGCACGATGCAGGAGTTTTACGACCTCGTCGTCGGCAACGAAATCGTCCAGGCGCGACTCAAGGGAGTAGGGCGCTACGACCGGGAGACGGCCATTCGCTACGGCCTCACGGGCGTGAACTTGCGGTGTACGGGCGTCCCGTACGACGTGCGGCGGGCCAAACCCTACTCGATCTACGACCGCTTCGACTTCCGCGTCCCCGTGCGCAGCGAGGGGGACCTCTGGGCGCGCATGAACCTCCGCCTCGAGGAGATCGTGGAGTCGAAGCGCATCGTCCTTCAGGCACTCGAGGGACTCCCCGAGGGACCGATCATGGGCAAAGTCCCCAAGCTCATCCGCCCCCCGGCCGGGGAAGTGTACGTATCCGTGGAGATGCCCCGCGGCGAGCAAGGGGTGTACATTCGCAGCGACGGGAAGTCCCCCCATCCTTACCGCCTGCACTTCCGCCGCCCGTCGTTTCACAACCTCCATATCCTGCGCGAACTCCTCATCGGCGAAAACGTCGCGAACATGATCGCCATTCTCGGCGGCATCGACATCGTCCTCGGGGAGGTGGATGCCTGATGTCGAGACTGCTCGCGGGTCCCCCCACCCTGACGACCGCTCTCTGGCTTACCGTCGCCGCCCTCATCCTCCTCGTGTTCATACTCTTGTACGCCGCGTTTGCGGTATACGCTCACCGAAAGATCCTCGGGTTTATGCAGAGCCGCTTGGGTCCCAACCGCGTCGGGCCGTACGGCCTCCTCCAGACGGTTGCCGATGGCGCAAAACTCCTCGTGAAGGAGAGCATCGTACCTGCGCAGGTGGACCGCCCCCTTTACCACCTCGCTCCCGTGATCGCCTTTGCTCCGGCGATCCTCGTTTTTCTCGTGTTGCCCTGGTCTTCCACGCTCCGCTTTTCCGACTTTGCCGTAGGGCTTCTCTTTTACATCGCCGTCTCCTCTTTGACTACCGTGGGCGTACTCATGGGCGGCTGGTCCTCGAACAACAAGTGGTCGCTCATCGGAGCGATGCGCTCGGTTGCCCAGATGCTCGCCTACGAAATTCCCCTCATCGTTTCCGTCCTGGGCGTCGTCGTCCTTGCGGGAAGTCTCAACCTCACGGACATCGTGGAAGCTCAGCGGAAGGCCTGGTTCGTATTTCCCCAAATCCTGGGTTTCCTCGTTTTTGCCGTTTCTGCCCTCGCTGAGCTCAACCGCTCGCCCTTTGACCTTTCCGAGGCGGAATCCGAGCTCATCGGCGGGTACCTCACGGAGTACGGAGGTATGCGCTTCGCCCTCTTCATGCTCGGGGAGTACGTGTATCCCTTGGCCATGGGGGCGCTTGCAACGGCCCTCTACTTTGGCGGGTGGTATCCGCTCCCCTTTGGAGGTACGCTCCCCGTGCTGAGCGCGGTGCCCGGGTGGATTTGGTTTCTCCTCAAGGCGCTGTTCCTTTCCTTCATTCCCTACTGGTTTCACGCGTCGTTCCCCCGAATGCGCATCGATCAGCTCATGGTCTTTTCCTGGAAGGTCCTCTTTCCCGTCTCCCTCCTCAACCTCCTCGTGACGATCGTATACCGAGCTCTCGCGGCGTGAACGCCTTTGCTGCCCCTGGAAAGCGCTTTTAGGGCGAGGACGGAGCGCATCGAAGCCGGAAGTTTGGGAGGTGACGCACGTGAAGGTTCCCGGCGTTCTCAAGGGGCTTGGGGTAACCCTGCGGGAGCTCTTCGAACCCAAGGTAACCCACCTCTATCCCGACGAACCGTATGAGTTCCCCAACCGCCTGCGCGGAAGTCACGTCCTCTACGTGGACAAGTGCATCGTCTGCAACCAGTGCGCCAACGTCTGCCCCACGGGTGCGATCACCTTGGGGGGGAAGCCCAACCCCGACCCGACGAAGAAGGGCAAGGTTCTGGATTTCTTCGAGATCAACTACGAGATCTGCATCTTCTGCGACTTGTGCACGGAAGTTTGTCCCACGGACGCGATCACGATGGCCGCTACCGTCGAACACGCGGCGTACCGCCGGGACGACCTGCACAAGGACATCGTCTGGCTCGCGGAAAACCCGCATAACCTCGCCCACGTGCGGAAGGAGACGAGCCGCCGGTGATGTGGAGCTACGCGTTCTTCCTCCTCTTCGCCTTCCTCACCTTGGGCAGCGTGTTCCTTCTTCTCTCCCTGCGGCAGACCCTTCACGCGGTGTTTGCCGCCATGGGGGCCTTCCTCGGGTTGGCTGCCCTCTACTTCCTCCTCGGAGCGGAGTTTGTGGCCACCGTTCAGGTCCTCGTGTACGCGGGGGCCGTGACGATCCTCGCCGCTTTTGGCGTGATGCTCTCCCGCCACCGAGGAGAAGGGCGGACCACCACGGGGGAAATTCTCGGATTTGCCTCCGCCCTGAGCTTTTTCCTCCTCGTGGCAGCGTTCCTCTGGAAGGCGCGCTTCCCCCTTCTCGGTGCGCGCGGGGAAGGGTTTGCCCACCTCCAGGACCTCGGGGAACTCGCCTTTGATCCGGCTTACGGCCTCGCTATCGTCCTCGGTGGACTTCTCCTCGCCCTCGCTCTCGTCGGGGCCGTCCTCATCGCAAGGGAGGATGAACCATGAGCGCGTCGCTTCTTCAGTACCTCCTCCTCGGCGCGATGCTCGTCACCCTGGGACTCTATGGCGCATTTACGCGGCGCCACGCGGTTCTCGTTCTCCTCTCCTTGGAGGTGATGCTCGGCGGCGTCGTTCTCAACTTTCTCGCCTTTTCCCACTACCCCCTCGTTTCCATGGGAGCGGCGGCAAATCCCGGAGTTCTCCAGCTTTTGGCCCTCTTCACGATTGTGATCGCGGCGGCGGAGCTCGCCTTAGGTCTTGCGGTGACGATCTCCCTCGCGCGCCTCACGGGAACCTCCTGGGCCGACGAGTACGACTCCCTCAGACACTGACCTTCCGCAGAAACGGAGGTGCGCTCGGCGGTGGACCTCCTCGGCTTAGGGTATCTGGTCGTCCTCGCACCGCTCGCGTCGTTCGTCCTTCTTCTCGTCTTCGGGCCGGCGCTCGGCCGTCGCGCCCACTTCGTGGGGATCACGGCTACCCTCTTCTCCGCCGGTGCCGCCGCGCTCCTCCTCTTCCGGTTTCTCCAAGAGGGGCCGGTGGTCGGGCCGCGGCTTACGTGGCTCACCCTGGGCGATCTCGTCGTCGACGTGCGCTTCGAAGTGAGCGCCCTGAGCGCAATCATGCTCTTCACCGTTTCCCTCGTGAGCTTTCTCGTGCACGTGTATTCGGCGGGGTACATGGCGGGCGATCCTCGGTATCACGTCTTTTACACGTATTTGAGCCTCTTCACCTTTGGGATGCTCGCCCTCGTGTTCTCCGCCAACATGCTCGCCCGCTACCTCTTTTGGGAGATCGTAGGTCTTGCTTCTTTCCTCCTCATCGGGTTCTGGTTTGAAAAGCCCGCGGCGCGGGAGGCGGCGAAAAAGGCCTTTCTCGTCACGCGAGTGGGCGACGTCGGATTTTTTGCGGCGTTGCTCTTCATCTTTACCTACGTAAAGAGCTTCGACGACGCGGACCTCTTTGCCGCCGTGTCGGGAGGGGCGATTCCCGACTGGGCGCTCACGGCCATCGCACTTCTTCTCTTTCTCGGGGCGGCGGGGAAGTCGGGCCAATTTCCCCTTCACGTGTGGTTGCCGGATGCGATGGAGGGTCCGACGCCGGTTTCGGCGCTCATCCACGCGGCAACGATGGTCGCCGCCGGGGTGTACCTCGTCGCCGCCGCCTACCCCGTCTTCCTCGCGGCTCCCTACGCCCTTGATGTCGTCGCCTGGGTCGGAGCCTTTACCGCCCTGTTTGCCGGGACGATGGGTCTTGCGGAGTACGACATCAAGCGCGTTCTCGCCTATTCGACGATTAGCCAACTTGGATACATGATGCTCGCCCTGGGCGTCGGAGCGTACGTCGCGGCGCTCTTCCACCTCACGGCCCACGCCTACTTCAAGGCCCTCCTCTTCCTCGCCGCGGGGAGCATCATCCACGCCACGGGTACGCAGGACATCCGCGAAATGGGCGGTCTCCTTCGGCATCTGCCGCGAACGAGCCTCGCCTTCCTGGCCGGCGCGTTTGCCCTTGTGGGGATTCCCCCGTTCGCCGGGTTCTTCTCCAAGGAGTTCATCCTCGAGCGGACCTTGGAGGCGAACCCCGCCCTGTACGCCATGGGGCTCGCCGCTGCGTTCGTCACCGCCCTCTACGTCGGGAGGCTCATCGGGTACGTGTTCTTCGGCGAGAACCGTTCCTCCCGCGGCGTGCACGAGAGCCCGCCCGTCATGCTCATTCCCCTGTACGTCCTCACCGCCTTTGCCCTCGGGTACGGGTTCTTGGAAACTCCTTGGGCGCCGCTTCTCAGCCGCTTTTTTGCGTCGGACGGGACGATTTCCGAAATCCATCCTCCCGTTTTCGGCCCGGATGCCCTCCTTGGGGTAGGCGTCGGCCTTCTCGGACTTTTCGTCGGGGTCTACGCCGTCCTGCAGGGGAAGCGCGTTGCCCCATGGGGACGGTTCGCCCGCCCCGTATTCCAAGTGCTCGCCCGTCGGTACTACATCGACGACTTCTACCACGTCGTGTTTGTTCGGGGGGCGATCGCTCTCGGGCACGCCGCGCAGGCGGTTCAGACCTTTGTCGTAGAAGGGACGGTTGCCCTCGTGGTCCTCGGGACGGAGGCCCTCGCGCGTCTCGGGAGCGCCGTGCAGAACGGTCGCGTGCAGACGTACGGCGCCGTGGCCACCCTCGGCATTGCCCTTCTCCTTCTTCTCGCGCTGTGGAAAGGAGGGCTTTGGTGAGGTGAACGACCTTCTCTTGCTCCTTGCCCCTGCGGGTACGCTCCTCTTTGGCGGCGCCTTTCTCCTTTTCCTCCTTCTCGTCGTCCCCCCCGAACGGCGGCAGTTTTTCCCCTACCTGGCCTCCGCGTTCGTCTTCCTCTCTTTTGTCTTTCTCGTGGTGGACGTGCAGAAGTTCCTCGTCGGGGGGACCCCCCTCCCCTCCTCCGAGCTCCTCGTGCGCCGGGCGGTGTTCTTTGACGGTTTTTCCGCTTTTTTCCAGGGGATCTTCCTCTTCGGGGCGTTCTTTTCCCTCCTCCTCACGCCCGGGCGTCGGGCGGAAGTGACCGGCGAATACGCCGAGCTCGAAGGGGAACGTTCGGCCCTCCTCCTGTTGGCGACCTTTGGAGCCATGCTCATGGCCTCGTCCTACGACCTGCTCGTCCTCTTTGTGGGGATGGAGATCCTCACCGTAGCGGCGATCGTCCTCGTCGCCCTGCGGAGGAGGCGTGTTGCCTCACAGGAGGCGGCCTTTAAGTACGTCGTCTTTTCGGGGATCGCGAGCGGGATCTTCCTCTACGGCCTCTCGTTTCTCGTGGGGGTAGCGGGAGCGACGGACGTTCCTCAACTCTTACAGCGCTTCGCGGAGATGCCGTGGGACATCTACCCCCTCGCCGTTCTCGGAGTCGTACTCGTCTTCGCGGGTCTCACCTTCAAAGTCTCCAGCGTCCCCCTCTACCTCTGGGCGCCCGACGTGTACGAAGGGGCACCGACGTCGGCGACGGCTTTCCTCGCCGTCGTTTCCAAGGCGGCCGGGTTTGCGCTTTTCCTCCGCTTGTTCTATCCGCTCTTCCTCGGTCTTCCCGGGATGTGGAACGGGTTTTCCCAGCTCGTCTCCGGGCTTGCGGCGTGGGTAAGCGTACTTACGATGTTCGTCGCCAACCTCGTGGCTCTTCGGCAGACGAACCTCAAGCGGCTCCTCGCGTACTCGAGCATTGCCCACTCCGGGTACATTCTTGTTCCCTTTGCCGCATCCAGCCCGCTCGCCCTAGAGCAGATGCTCTTCTACCTCCTCGCCTACCTCTTCATGAATTTGGGCGCCTTTGCCGTGGCAGACGTCGTCTCGCGGGAACGCGGCGACGAGACCCTCGACGCCCTGCGCGGACTGTACCGCAGGAGTCCGCTTCTCGCGGCGTTCATGACGCTCTTCGTCCTTTCCCTTGCGGGGATCCCCTTGACCGCGGGCTTTACGGGCAAGCTCTACCTCTTCCTCGGCGCGATGTGGGGCGGGCAGTGGGCGCTCGCCGTCGCCATGGCTGCGGCGAGCTTAATCGCGTACGTGTACTACTTCCGGATTTTGCGCATGATCTTCATGCGCGAAGGCGAAGGCGAAGCCTCCGTCGCCCTTCCCTGGCCGCAGGCCACCGTCCTCGTCCTCACCGCGATCGGTACGCTTCTCGGCGGGGTGTGGCCGGAGTCGTTCTTCCAAGCGCTCACGTGGTTTTTCGGCGCCTAGGTTCCGGAGCCGCGGCTTTCCCGTGAGGCGGCGGAAGGCGTTCCGCCGCCTCGCTTTTTTGTGCGCGGCGAAAGGGCGGTTTCCCCCCGCCGCGCGAAACCGTATAATAAGTGCGGGGAGGGCTTTCGGTGGACTTGCGGTTTCTCGGCGTTTTTGCCCTCGTGAACATCCTCGCTGCCCTTGCCTTTGTCGTCGCCGCGTTTTGGGCGGTCGACGCCGTCCGGTGGGAGAGTTTCGTGAAAGACCCCCATTCCCGCCGCACACGCACGCTTCGGGCGCTCCTTGCTCTGGCGCTTGCGGCGGTTTTGTCGTGTTTTTTTGCGCAGTACCTCGTTTGGTCGTGGGACTTGCGCCATCTCTTCGGCGGATGACCGCGAGAGGACTCACCCGACGCTGCGGATGAGCGCCGCCGCGGGTGTACACCCGGCAGGAGATCTGGCAGGAGGGGAACGACGTTGGCCCTGTACCGCATCGAAGGTGGGGTTCCGCTCACGGGGACGATTCGCGTAGGAACGGCCAAAAACGCGGTTCTTCCCATTCTTGCAGCGGCGCTTCTCGCAGAGGAGGGGACGACGGGAATCGAGGAAATCCCCAACCTGCGCGACGTGGCGACGATGGAAGCCGTCCTCGAAGCCCTCGGCGTACGCATCGAACGTCGCGGGACGACCCATCGCCTCGATGCCCGGGCCATCCACTCCACCGAGCCTCCGGCGGAGCTCGTCGGGCGCATGCGCGCCTCCGTGCTCGTCATGGGTCCACTCCTCGCGCGGATGGGCGAGGTACGTATCGCCTTACCCGGCGGCTGCAACATCGGGAGCCGCCCTATCGATCAGCACCTCAAGGGGTTTCAAGCTCTCGGGGCGGAAGTCCGGTTGGAACAGGGCGTTGTGACCGCCCGCGCTTCTCGCCTCCTGGGGACGACGATTTACTTCGACTTCCCGAGCGTCGGGGCTACGGAAAACGTGCTCATGGCGGCGACGCTCGCCCACGGGGAGACGGTGATCGAAAACGCCGCGCAGGAACCGGAGATCGTGGACCTCGCGAACTTTTTAAACGCCATGGGGGCGCGCATTCGCGGAGCCGGAACGGGTACGATACGCGTAGAGGGCGTACCTCGGCTCTCCGGAACCTCGTACTTGCCCATTCCTGACCGCATCGAAGCGGGGACCTACCTCGTCGCCTTTGCCTTGACGGGCGGGGAGGGGTACGTGGAGGGCGCGATCGCCGAGCATCTCGTTCCCGTGATCGCGAAGCTGCGCGAGATGGGGCACTACCTCGAGGAGGACGAAGAGGGGATCCGCATCGTCGCCACACGGTCTCCCAAACCGGTAGACGTGAAGACCCAGCCGTACCCGGGATTTCCCACGGATATGCAGCCCCAGTTTCTCGCCCTGCTCGCCACCGTTCCGGGCACGAGCGTCGTCACGGAGACCGTTTTCGAAAACCGCTTTCTCCACGCCGCCGAGCTCGCGAAAATGGGCGCGCGCATCCGCGTAGAAGGCCGAACGGCCGTGGTCGAGGGGAATTCCCTCGTCGGAGCCCGCGTACGGGCCACAGACCTGCGCGCGGGAGCCGCGCTCGTTCTCGCCGGCCTCGCCGCCCGCGGCATCACGGAGGTACTGGAGATCGTTCATATCGAGCGCGGCTACGAGCAGCTCGAGGAAAAGCTGCGGAGCATCGGGGCCAAGATCGAGCGCGTAGAGGACGGCGTACCCGCCTCCGATCCGTCACCGCTCTTTTTGCCGCGGTTCCTCGCCCCCGGAGAAACCGTCGGCCGGGGTACGTAGTACCGCCCCGCAACGCACAGACCAGTCAACTGCATTTTCCGCTTTAGGCAGACCGATCATTTTGCGGCAACAGAGGTTGGCTTTTTGCGGCCGGATCCGGAAGTTCGGAGCGGCCGTTTTTTGTTCTTCTAAGAACGCCTTCTCCTGCGTAGGTTTCCGGTATGGAGTTGGTACGGGGAGGTGGACGGATGCGGCAGCACGAGCGCGGGGATGCGGAAATTCGAAGGTGGCTCTTCGTCGGTGCCGCATCGCTCTTTGCCGCGGGGAGCGCCGGACTAGGGGCCTACGTGTTTCGCGTTTCCTCTCCCTCGGACGGGGAGCGCGCGGTGGTGTACCTTTCCCCCGCGGCCTCAGCGGACGTACACGCACGTCCAGACCTGGTCGTGTCCGTCTTTCGCACCCAGAGTAAGCGCGTAGAGGAGGTGGCCCTGGAAACCTACGTCGCCGGCGTCGTCGCCGGGGAAATGCCCGCGAGCTTTTCGCCGGAAGCGCTCAAGGCGCAGGCGGTCGCCGCCCGCACGTACGCCGTGTACCGCCTGGGGCTTGCGGGGACGGCGGCGGCGAAGTCTGCCCTGCGGGACGACGACTGGGACCAGGTCTATCACGACGAGACCGTCCGCAGGGGAAAGTGGGGGGAGGCGTACCCCACGTACGACGAAAAGGTATGGGCTGCCGTGCGCGCTACCGAGGGGGAAATCCTCACGTACAACGGCGCTCCCGCCGAAACTTTGTACTTCGCCGTGAGCAACGGCCAGACGGACGACGCCCGAGACGTGTTTGGCGGCGACCGACCCTACCTGCGCAGCGTCCCTTCCCCTTGGGATCGGGAGGCGCCGACCTACCACAAGGTCTTCCGGTTTCCCCGGCCAGAAGCGGCGAAGAAGCTCGAGGTTTCCGCGGACGAGCTCGCGCAGGTCGCGATCCTCGAAGAGACGGCAGGCAAACAGGTGAAGCGCATACGCATCGGCTCCCGCGAGTGGAACGGAAAGGAGGTGAGCCGCCGGCTCGGCCTGCCTTCGGCGACCTTTCGGCTGCGCGTCGAAGGCGATGCCGTCGTCGTGGACACGTACGGCCAAGGGCACGGCGTAGGGATGAGCCAGTGGGGGGCGGAACGTCTCGCCCGCGGGGGAAAGACCTACGAGGCGATTCTCGCGTACTACTATCCGGCTACGGCGCTCGCCCGCATCGGCTCTTCCGGTTCGGTGGCAACCCGGGAATCTCCCCGCACCCCGTGAAGATCCGAGGTGACGTTTGTCTCGGGAACGGGAGAAAAGTTCGGAGGAGGTTTAAATCTCTTGTTCCTTGTCCAAGATGGGGTGTGAGGTGATGCTCCGTGGACAAGGAACACGCACGCGAGACGCAGGAAGTCGGACAAGGTTCGTCGGCCTCCCGCGCCGCAGGAGGAGAGGGACGTGAAGACCGCGTGTTTGCACGCATTGCCCGAACCTTTCGCAGCCTGCCTGCGCAGAAGTGGTTCTTCCCGGCCGTATACCTGGGAGCCGCGGCCCTCCTCTTGAGCCTCGTGTTCTGGACGGGGAAACAGGCCTTCGTCCCGCAGTCGGCGGAATCCCCTCAGCCTGTACACGAGACGCAGGGACTGTCTTCCGACGAGCCCCCCGCGGTGCCCACGACAGAGGAGGCGGGAGCGTACGCTTGGCCGGTGTCCGCCGATGAGGACATCGTGGTCGTTCGGCCCTACTACGACGACGAGCACCTGAGCGACGCCGATCGCGCCAAGGCCCTCGTCTCCTTCGCGGGAAGCTACTACCCGAACCGCGGAATCGATTTGGCGCGCAAGGACGGAAAGCCTTTTGCCGTGCTCGCGGCGGCCCCCGGGAAGGTCGTCCGCGCCGAGCGCGACCCGCTCGTCGGCTACGTCGTGTGGATCGCCCACGAGGACGGGCGTACGACGGTTTACGAGAGCCTTGCGGAGGTCAAGGTCAAGGCCGGCGACGCCGTGGAACGTGGCACGGCGATCGGCACGGCGGGAACCGCGGCGTTCGATAAGGACGCGGGTGTACACCTGCACTTTGAAGTGCGAAAGGGCGATCGTCCGGAAAACCCCGCAGTCCTTCTGCCCCCGCTTCCCCGCTCGTGACCCTTGTACCTTCGGAGAGCGGAGGTCTACGCGTTTTGCGGGTCCCGTATACTGTAGCAACTCGCGGGGTCCGAGGGGCGAGGGAGGCGAGGGGTTTGCACGATTACATCCGTGAACGCACGCTAAAGATCGCCCAGCACCTCATCGAGACACGGAAGACCGTGCGGGCGATCGCCAAGGACTTTGACATTTCCAAGAGTACCGTACACAAGGACCTCACCGAACGCCTGCCGGAAATCCACCCCGAGCTGTGGAAGGAAGTCCGGGAAATTCTCGAGTACCACAAACAGATCCGGCACCTCCGGGGCGGAGAGGCGACGCGGAGGAAGTATAAACGCGAACGCGTTCTCGGGGAAGCCTGCGGGGAAGTCCAAGAGGATTCGCGGTAGGCGACCCCGGTTTTTCTTTTTTTTCTTCTTGCGCTATACTGATCGTATACTGGGGAGGATGTGCGCACCTTCCACGGAATGCGCGCATAGGGGAGGCCGCCGCGCGTGATTACGCGGGACATCGGCATCGATTTGGGCACGGCCAACGTCCTCATCTACCAGCGTGGGAAAGGAATCGTCCTCGACGAACCGTCGGTAGTCGCCCTTTCGGAAAGCGGAGAGGTTCTAGCCGTAGGAAGGGACGCCTATCGCATGGTCGGGCGAACCCCGGGGAACATCGTCGCCGTGCGCCCTTTGCGCGACGGGGTGATCGCCGACTTCGAGGTTACGGAAAAGATGCTGGCCACGTTTTTGGAGCGCGTGGGTTTGCGCGGGTTTTTTCGCCGCCCGCGCGTTTTGGTCTGCGCGCCGACGAACATCACCCCCGTGGAACAGAAGGCAATTCGCGAGACGATCGAGCGGACGGGAGCGCGCGAGGTGTGGATCGAGCAAGAGCCCAAGGTAGCCGCGATCGGGGCGGGTCTGGACATCTTTCAGCCTTCGGGGAACATGGTGATCGACATCGGCGGCGGTACCACGGACGTGGCGGTGTTTTCCATGGGGGACATCGTCGCCGCGGCGTCGATCAACGTCGCGGGGGATAAGTTCGACACGTCGATCATGCAGTACTTGCGGAGCAAACATCGGTTGCTCGTGGGAGAGCGCACGGCGGAGACGATCAAGATCGAGATCGGCGAGGTGTACCCCGGCGCGCGCAATGCCTCGCTCGAGGTGCGCGGAAGGCATATGGTCACGGGCTTACCGCAGACGGTGACGATCACCTCCGAGGAAGTACGCATCGTCTTGCGGGAGGTCGCGGAGGAGATCGTCGCGACGGCGCGTTCGGTCCTCGAGCGAACGCCGCCGGAACTCGCCGCGGACATCATCGACAGGGGGATCTTGCTCACAGGAGGGGGTGCTCTGATCGCGGGGATGGATCGGCTTCTCGCGGAGGAGCTCAAGGTTCCCGTGTTCATCGCCGAGGATCCCATGACCGCCGTCGCCCGCGGTACGGGCGTGCTCCTCGAGCAGATGGACAAGCTCATGCGGCCGCGCGGCGATCGGTAGAGGGGGGTAAGGACGTGCTCAGGGGTGCAGACGCCGCATCGGCGGGTTTCCTACTCGGGATGCGGAGAGGCGAGATCCTCACGCACAACCTCGTAAACGCCGACACTCCCGGATACCGTGCGGAGGATCCCCTCGTGCGCGGTTTTTCGGCCGTTCTCTTCGAAGAAATCCATCGGATCCGTCGTCCGCTCGGCGAAGGCGTGCTTTCGGCGTACGTGGCGGGCACGCACACGCGTTTTACGCCCGGACCGCTCGTAGAAACGGGCCGTCCCCTGGATTTCGCGTTCGTGGGCGAAGCGGTACGTCCCGCCGGCGCACTTCCCTTTTTCGTCCTCGTGGATCCCGCGGGCAACTTCTACGCCACGCGGGACGGGCGCTTCGTCCCGGGCGACGACGGATTCCTCTACGGCCCGGGCGGATTTCGAGTTGCGGACGACGCCGGCAATCCCATCTACCTCGGCGGGCAGCCGTTCACCGTTGGGCCGGATGGAGTTCTCGACGTCTCCGGCAGGGTCGTACGCCTCGGTGTGGTGTCTTTGGGTGGTGCCTCTTTGGTGCCCCTTGCGGACCTTACCCGCGTCGGAGATGGCGTGTTTCGCCTGACGGGCGTAGCCGTTCAGGGGCCGTTGCTTCCCCCCGAAGGAGTTGCTGTACGGAACGGCGCGTACGAAGGTTCTAACGTCGACCTCGGGCGCGAGCTCCCGGCCCTCGTGGCGAACCTTCGGTTTGCCGAATTCAGCGGCCGAAGCCTCGCGTCTGCGTACGAAGCCCTACAACGGCTTTCCGACGCCGCCGGACGCTGGTAACCCGAACCTTCGGCTGGAAGGAATCCCTTGGTTTGGATAGAAAAGGAGAAGGGGGCCTCTGCCTGTGGAACGAAGCTTCTCCCTTTCCGTTCAAGGTCTGGTTGCCGGCCTTCGCCAGCTCGACGTTCTCGCGCACCGCGTCGCCAACCTCGATACCCCCGGGGCGCTGCCGCGGGAAGCGGTCCTCGAGGAGAACCCCGGACTCCGGTTTACCCTCTTGCCCCCGGAAAGCGACCCGCGCGGCGTGTACCTGGGTACGGGGATCCGCTTGGCCGCAACACCGCTTGGGGATGACCGGGGGATCTCCGTGGAAACCGGGAGTGCCACCGACCTCTTTGCCGAAGACGGCGGGTGGTTTGCCCTCCGGGCGTTGGACGGCGGGGAAGTGGTGTACGCCCGCAGCCTTTCCTTGACGCGCGTTCCCGGCCCGGACGGCGATCGCCTGATGGTGGGGCGGTACGCCTTGCTCGCGGACGGCGGTGGACCGCTCGTCCTTCCCTCCGGCGCGGCATTTCGCGTGGACGCCGAAGGCAGGGTCTTCGTGCGTGAGGGGACCGGGGAACGTTTTCTGGCGCGCCTTTCCGCGGGACGTCTTGCCAATCCCGAAGCCCTGCGCCCGATGGGGGACGGTCTTTACTTCGCCCCTGCGGGGATTGCCGAGTTTTCGCTACCCACAATCGTCCGCCAGGGGGTTCGTCGAGTTCCCGGCGACGCGGAAGTTCTCGCCCGAACGCTCCCCGCGGCGCGCTACCTTTCCCTGACGGCTCGGGCGCTGAGCGCAGCGGACACCTTTGCGGGGATGGCCGCCGAACTCATCCGGAGGTAGATGCGATGCCACAGACGACGTCGGGTCCTCCGCCGCGCACGCCCTCGCCAGGGCAATCCCGCCGAAGGCAGATCCGTGGGGTGTGGGTCGGGGTACTCATCGTCCTCCTCGTCTGGGGGCTCGCCTTCTTCGGCGGAGCGTTCCTCGGATATGTCGTCTTCGGGAATGGCCCCGTTCTCGATTTCTTCTCCGGCAATACCTGGAGGCACCTCTTTCGCTTCCTCACGTCGCTCTAAGGCGTACACCGGGAAGAAAGTCGCCCGTCGGATTTTCGGATTTCATATGGCCCGGAAAGGAAGTCGATGCCGCGTGCGGGATGTCTCGTGGATCACGGAGATTTTGCCCCATCGCCCGCCGTTTCTCCTCGTGGATCGAATTCTCGAATTGGTCCCCGGGCGGCGTGCCGTGGGGATCAAAGCGGTTTCCATGAGCGATCCGGTTCTCTCCGGGCACTTCCCCGGCTACCCCGTGTACCCGGGTGTGCTCGTCGTCGAAGCCCTCGCGCAGGTAGGCGCGCTCCTCGTCCTCGAAAGCCAAAGGGATCGGAACTTGCTCGCGATGTTCGGGGGGATAGATCGCTTTCGTTTTCGTCGGCCCGTGATTCCCGGCGACGTCCTGCACCTGGAAGTCGAACTTCTCTGGCAACGCGGCAGAGCCGGAAAGGGCTACGGGAAAGCGAGCGTCGAGGGCGAGGTGGCCGCAGAAGGCGAACTTTCCTTCGGCCTCGTCCCCCGAGAGGTTCGAACTTCCGGGGGGGTGGAAACTTGATGAAGGTGCGCAAGGCGATTATTCCCGCAGCCGGTCTGGGGACGCGCTTTCTCCCGGCGACGAAGGCCATGCCCAAGGAGATGCTCCCCATCGTCGATAAGCCGACGATTCAGTACATCGTCGAAGAGGCGGCTGCATCGGGCATCGAGGACATCATCGTCGTCACCGGGAAGGGGAAGCGGGCCATCGAAGACCACTTCGACCGGAACCTGGAACTCGAAGCGATCTTGCGGGCCCGGGGTAAGGAGGATCTCCTTCGCGAGGTCCTTCGGTCTTCCGAACTTGCGGACATCCACTACATCCGGCAAAAGGAACCCCGGGGCTTGGGGCACGCCGTATGGTCGGCGCGGAAGTTCGTCGGCGACGAGCCCTTTGCGGTACTCCTCGGCGACGACCTCATCGTCGCCAAAAAGCCGGGACTCCGCCAACTCATTGACCTCTACGAGCGATACCGCGCCTCGATCCTCGCCGTTCGCCCGATCCCCCCCGAAGAAATCCACCGCTACGGGGTGATCGCCGGGAAGGAAATTTCTCCCGGGCTTTACGCCGTGGAGGGGCTCGTGGAAAAACCCGCACCGGACGAAGCTCCCTCGAATTTGGGGATCGTGGGCCGGTACGTCCTCACGCCGCGAATATTTACGATCCTCGACGAACTCCCTCCGGGGCGGGGAGGCGAAATCCAGCTCACGGACGCCATCGCTCGCCTCAACGAGCACGAGGCGGTCTACGCGTACGTGATCGAAGGCGAGCGCTTCGACGTGGGAGAAAAGCTCGACTACCTCATCACATCCATCGAGTTTGCCCTGAGGCGCGAAGACCTGCGCGCCCGCCTTCTTCGCTTCCTGGAGGAACGCATTCGTCGGGAGGGGGAAGCGCTTTCCCCACGCCTGAGCGGGAAGGGGCATTCGCCGCACGCGTAATCCCTCGGTCGCAAGGGTTTCAAAGGGGGTGGGCGAAATGCGGGGGAGGTATTGGGCGGGCATCGAGGCCGGAGGAACGAAGTGGCTCTTCGCCGTCGGCGAGCGCTCCGGTCCTCCCCACTGCACGTGCCGCATCCCTACGGAAGATCCCGAGCGGACCGTCCGTCGCGTCGCGGAAATGCTCGCCGCATATCCCCTGGTGGGCGTAGGGCTGGGAAGCTTTGGCCCCATCGGCGTCGTTCCGGAGCGTGCGGACTACGGCGTGCTCCGCGCTACGCCGAAGCCCGGGTGGCAGGGGTTTCCCTTGCGCGCCCGCTTAGAAAAGGCCCTCGGCGCTCCCGTGCGCGTGGTCACCGACGTGGCCGCCGCCGCATGGGGAGAACTCCACCTCGGCTCCGGACGCGGCCTACGCTCCCTCGCCTACGTCACGGTGGGAACGGGAGTCGGCGTAGCCTGCGTAGAGCGGGGACGGTTCGTCGGCGGAGGCGGGCACCCGGAGCTCGGCCACATCTTTCTTCCGCGCGCCCCGGAGGACGAATTTCCGGGCGTATGCCCGTACCACGGATCCTGCTGGGAGGGCCTTGCTTCCGGTCCTGCGGTAGAACGGCGTACGGGGAGGCGAGGCGAAGAACTTGCCGAAGACGATCCCGTGTGGCCGGTGGTCGCCCACTACGTCGCCCACGGCCTCCTCGCGGTGACGTACGCCTGCGCTCCCGAGAGGATCGTCCTGGGGGGTGGGGTGGGAAGCCGGCCGATCGTGTTTCGGCTGGTGCGCGCACAGTTCTCCGCCCTTCTCGCAGGGTATACTTCTTTCGACGCCCCTTTGCACGCGGAGACGTATATCGTGCCGCCGGCCTTGGGGGATCAGTCGGGGGTGCTTGGCGCTCTCGCCTTAGCGCGCGAAGAATTTTCCGCCTAGCCAGCGGGCGGCGGAGAAGGGGGGGAGGGTCGTGCCGTGGCAACTTCTCGTACAGGCCGGACAGCGGTATTTGCGGCGCCGCTTTCGCCGCGACATCGTGGCCGAAGGGCGGGAGTCCCTGGCGGAGTGGCTCCTACACTATGGCCCGGCGTTGAGGAAGTCGCTCGTCCGTCTCCTCGCAGGGTATGCGGTCTTCCTCGTATTCGGCTTCTTAGGGGCACCGTACCTGTACCGACTCTTTCGGCCCGAGATTACGCTCTACGTGCTCGCCCCCACGGACGGCTTTCAGGTGTACTTCCTCCTCAGCAACGTGATCGCCGTCGCCTGTCTCATCCCCTTCGCCGTCCGCGAAGCCCTCTTCGTCTACACCGCGGTCACGGGGCGTCCGTTTCGGGGATTCCGCTACGTGCTCATCGCCTTTCTCCTCTTCGTTCTCGGGCTCTACTTCGGGCTCTTTGTCTTCTTCCCGTTTTTGTTTCGATTTACCTTGACCTTGAGCCGAGCGTTTCACATTGAGCCGTACTACAGCGTACAGCGTTACTACTCTTTCATGGTGGGCCTGTCCCTTCCCATGGCCTTCTTCTTCGAGACGCCGCTTCTCATGTATACGTTGGCGCGCCTTGGATGGGTGAAGCCCGCCGTGTACCGCCGCTACCGGAAGTACGCCTACTTTGTCCTGTACGTGATAGCGTCCATGATCACACCGCCGGACGTCCTCGCCCACCTTTCGGGTGCCGTACCCCTGATCCTCCTCTACGAAGCGGGCATCTTTTCGACGCGCTTCATCGAACGTCCCGCTTCTCCGACCACAGGGGAGAATTCCCCACCCCTTTCTTGACACCCCCGGGGGGCTTGACTATACTTGACGCGACTTCTTTCCCGGGAAAGACCGCGTCCGCAATTCCAGCGCGCGTACCCGCGAGGAGGGCGAGAGGACAGAAGAGGTTTCGGGAGGAGGGATTTTCGTGGAAACGGGTGAACGGCACTACTTCACCTCGGAGTCTGTCACCGAGGGCCACCCCGACAAACTCTGCGACCAGATCTCCGATGCGGTGCTCGACGCGTACCTGCGCGAAGATCCTTCCGCCCGCGTCGCCTGCGAGACGGTGGCCACGGGCGGACTCGTCTTCATCTTTGGGGAGATCAGTTCGACGGCGCGTGTAGACGTAGCCGACGTGGCGCGGCAGGTGATCCGCGAAATCGGCTATACGGATCCCGCCTACGGCTGCGATGCGACGTCGTGCGCCGTCCTCGTGTCGCTCAAGGAGCAGTCGCCGGACATCGCCATGGGGGTGGATCGCGCGTGGGAAGCGCGCGACCGAGGGACGGAGGACGAAGCCGACCGCATCGGTGCGGGCGACCAGGGAATGGTCTTCGGCTTTGCCGTAAACGAAACGCCGACGCTCATGCCGCTTCCCATCGATCTGGCCCACCGCCTCGCCCGTCGCCTGACGGAGGTGCGAAAGAGCGGCCTTCTCGCGTACCTCCGTCCCGACGGAAAGACGCAGGTGACCGTGGAGTACGAAGGCCAGCGGCCCGTGCGCGTCGATACGGTGGTCATCTCGGCCCAGCACGACCCCGACGTCCCGTACGAGGTGCTCAGGGCGGACCTTCTCGAGCACGTCGTGGGGCCGGTGATTCCCCGGGAATTCCTCGACGAGCGCACGCGGTTTTTCATCAACCCTACAGGGCGCTTTGTCATCGGCGGGCCGCAGGGTGACGCGGGACTGACGGGGCGCAAGGTGATCGTGGATACCTACGGCGGCTACGCACGCCACGGCGGCGGCGCGTTTTCCGGAAAGGATCCGACGAAGGTCGACCGGTCCGCGGCCTATGCCGCCCGCTACGTCGCCAAGAACATCGTCGCCGCAGGCCTCGCCGACCGTGCGGAAGTGCAGATTTCTTACGCGATCGGTGTGGCGCATCCCATCTCCATCCGCGTGGATACGTACGGGACCGGGCGTCTTCCGGACGCCAAGCTCGTCGAGCTCGTGCGCGAACACTTTGACCTCCGCCCCGGCGCGATCATCCGCGACCTCGACCTCCGGAGGCCGATCTACCGGAACCTGGCGGCCTACGGGCACTTTGGCCGGGAGGACTTGGACGTCCCCTGGGAACGGACGGACCGTGCCGCGGCGCTCCGCCGCGCGGCCGAAGCGTGGCTTTCGGCGCGGGGAGGTCGCTGATGGTTCGGTTGAAGATGCGGGGTTACCCGAGGAACCCCTGCGCCTTGTTTGCCACCCGGCACGGGACGTGCCGGGCTTTTCTGTTTTGGCCCCTTTGCCGCTCGGGCGGGCACTTGTGGTAGAATCGTGCACAAAGGTATGCTGCGGGGGCAACGGGATGGAGGAAGGGACGTTTCCTGCCCTGGAGACGCTGGAGCGCATCCTCGACCACACCGTGCGCACGATGGAAGCGGCCAAGGCCCAGGTCTTCGACATCGCGGAGCAGGCGCGGGAGGAAAGCCGGACCGTTGAAGAGGAACTCGCAAAGCTCAAGCGAGAGATCGAGTTCCTCATCGCCGAGAACGACCGGCGCGAGCGGGAATACCGCAAGCTCCGCCAGCGTCTCGTTGAGGTAAGCAGGAACTTCTCCCGCTACACGGAACGCGACATCCGCGAGGCGTATGAAGCGGCGAGCGAAATGCTCGCGACGTTGCAGTTCGGACAGGAACGCGAGAAGCTCCTCCGGAAGCGTCGAGACGAACTCGAACAGCGATACAAGAACCTCCTGCGCACGATCGATAAGGCGGAGTCGATCCTCCTCCAGATGAGCGTGGTCCTCGACTATCTCAAGGGCGACCTCGCGCGCATGTCCGAGGCGGTGCAGTCGGCTCTCTCGCGGCAGCTCTTCGGCTTCAAGGTGATCGAAGCACAGGAAGAGGAACGGCGCCGCATCGCCCGCGACATTCACGACGGCCCAGCCCAAAGTTTGGCCCTCGCCCTGCTCAAGGTCGAGCTCGTGGAGAAGCGAATCCGCGAAGGCGATGCCACCCTCGCCGCAGAAGAACTTCGCTCCCTGCGGGACATCCTGCGCGCCACCCTCGCCGACGTGCGGAAGGTGATTTACGACCTTCGGCCCATGCACCTCGACGACCTCGGCCTCGTTTCCGCCCTCGCACGGCATTTGGAGTTGTACCGCCGCGAGGGGCTCCCTTCCGTAGAACTTCACGTCGTCGGGGAAGAGCAGCGCCTGACCGGACCCGTGGAGATCGCTCTGTTTCGCATCGTCCAAGAGGCGGTGGCCAATGCGGTCAAACACGCAGAAGCGCGACTCGTCTCCGTGGAGATCGCCTTTCTTCCCCACGTCGTCCGGGCGACGGTCGCCGACGACGGAAAGGGGTTCGTTCCCGAAAAGGTGCGAGAAGGGCGCAAGACGTACGGCCTCATGGGCATCGTCGAACGCGCGAAGCTCGTGGGCGGGAAGGCCAGCGTCTTGAGCGAACCCGGTCGCGGGACGATCGTGACGGTAGAGGTCCCGCGGGACGTCGAGGCAGAAGCCGGAGAATAGGGAGGGGTCTCCGTGAGCGAGCGCATCACGATCCTCTTGGCAGACGACCACGCCCTCTTCCGCGAGGGCCTGCGCCACATCTTGGGGCAGGAAGAGGGGTTTACGATCGTGGGGGAAGCCCGCAGCGGCCACGAGGCCGTAGACAAGGCGGCGCTTCTCACCCCCGACGTCGTCCTCATGGACATCAACATGCCGGAAATGAACGGGATCGAAGCTACGCGCAAAATCCGAGCCCTAGGGCTCCCCACGCGCGTGATCGTGCTTTCCATCCACGACGACGAGGAGTACGTGCGGCGCGCTTTGCTCGCCGGGGCGGACGGCTACCTCCTCAAGGAGATCGACGCCCAGACGCTCGTCTCCGCCGTCCGCGCCGTGCACGCCGGGGGTGCGTACCTCCACCCGCGGCTTGCCGGATACGTGATCGCCGAGCTTCGGCGCCTCTCGGTTCAGGAGCGCCCGCCTCGCGCGAGCGGATCCCCTCCCGAGCGGAGCTCCGTCCTCGGAGAACGCTGGCAACGCCTCACCGCGCGGGAGCGCGACATCCTCCTCCTCATTGCCGAGGGGTTGTCCAACGGGGAGATCGGAAAGCGCCTCGGGATCAGCGAAAAGACGGTAAAGAATCACCTCGCGAGCATTCGGATCAAGTTGAACATCAGCGAACGGACCAAGCTCGCGATCGAAGCTCTCCACTACGTACGCCGCGTCGGGGGGACCGACGCCGCGGGAGAAGTGTGAGGCATCGGGCCATGGACCCCACCGTGTTTTCCGCTGCGTGTTTGGGCGGGGGCGCCCTTGCGCTTGCCGCGGGAGGTGTCCTCACGTGGGACCTCTGGCGGGAAGAGGCGGAGGTGTACGCGCACCTGCATCGCCTTCTCGCAGGACTTCAGGCCTCGACGGATGAGGAGCGGTTTGTGGCGCGGGTTTTTGCGGAACTCGAAAAACTCGCCCCTTTCGATTTCTCGCTATACCTCGCCGAAAGCGGCGAGTGCTACGTCGGGAAGCACGCCGACGCCCTTGGTTGGGGAAGGGAACGCGAAGGGATTTTGTGTCGCGAGATGCAAGCTCGGGTACTCGAAACCGGGAGCTTGGCCCGCGGCCAGGTTCGCCGTTTCATCCTCCAGACGGTCGTAGGCCCCTACGCCATCCTCGCCGCCCGGTGGGAAGACGGGGGTACGGTCGTCTTTTTACGCCCCTCCTTCCGCCCCTTCACGGCCCGCGAAGAACGGCGGCTGCGCTTTGCGATCCGGCTGGTGGAGGACGTCCTCGTCCGCGTGCGCCGCCTGCTCGATGAAGAAGCCGAAACGCAGCGCGACGCCCTCACGGGCTTTCTCCTCTTCGGACCCTTCCGGGAGGTGGGGGAGCGCGTTCTCCGGGCAGCGCGCGAGCGCGGAGAGCCGGTGAGCCTCCTCCTCCTCGACATCGACTACTTTAAACGCTTTAACGACACGTACGGGCACGAGATGGGGAACGAGCTCCTCCGCCGGCTTGCGGCGCTCCTCAAAGGAATGACGCGCAAGGAAGACGTCCTCGCCCGCTACGGGGGAGAGGAGTTCCTCGTGCTCTTGCCGCGAACGGACCACGCTGCGGCGTTGCGCGTCGCCGAACGCCTGCGCGGCGGGGTGGCCCGCCTCGAGCTTCCCTCCCCCGATCCCGATCGCGAGCATCCACGGGTGACAGTGTCCATCGGCGTCGCCACGTTTCCCGAGCACGCGGACGACGTCGCCGGGCTCATCCACCGCGCCGACCGCGCCATGTACCTCGGGGCGAAGCGCCGGGGGCGCAATCGCATTGCCAGTGCAAACCAGGCTCCCCCCTGAATTCGCATCTACGTGCCGAAACCAAAGCGCGTACCGAAGGACGGTGACTCCATGGGCGAGCGCATCGCGTGGATCATCGACTCCACGTCGAACATCGACCCCGAATTTGCCCGCGCGAACGACGTACGCATCGTCTACTTGTCCGTCGTCTTCGGGGAAAGGGCCTATCGGGAAAACCTCGACATCGGCGAAGGCGAATTCCTTCGCCGCCTCCGCGAGGAGCGAGCCCTGCCGACGACGACCCAGCCGACGATCGGGGAGTTCGTGGACCTCTACACGCGCCTCAAAGCCTCCTACGACTTGGGAATCGCCGTCCACATTTCCTCGGGGCTCAGCGGCACCTGGGCGACCTCGGTAAAGGCAGCGGAGATGGTCGGTTTTCCTCTCTACGCCGTGGACTCCAAGATGACCGTCCATCCCATGGTCTGGATCCTCGAAGAGGGGATGCGCCTTCACCGCGCCGGAAAACCCGTGGAAGTCGTCGTCCGCTGGATGAACGAAGTGGCGTCGCGCCTGCGCGCCCTCTTCGTCGTAGACGACATCTCCCATCTGCACCGCGGCGGCCGCCTCACGCGTGCGGAGTACATCGTCGGGTCTCTCCTCCGGATCAAACCGATCCTCACCTTCGAGGACGGAAGGATCGTCCCGTTCGACAAGGAGCGAACGCTCGCCCGCGCGAAGGCACGGGTGTTTGCGGAACTCGACCGCGCCCTGGCGGGGGCCGATTTCGCACGCGTGAGCGTGATCCACTGCGACATGGCCGAAGAGGCGCGTCGCTGGGAAGAGGAACTGCGCGGGCGTTACGGGGACAAGATCGAACTCGTCCTCCGCACGTTTCCGCCGGTCATCGCCGCGCACGTAGGCCCGGGGACCGTGGGATTCGGGTGGTATACCTTGAGCGCCGCCGAACGGGCAGGTGAGATCGGTTGAAGAGCGGAAGTGGCTGGGTCGCCGTCGCCCTTTCCGGAGGGGTGGATTCCTCCGTCGTCGCGTACCTTCTGCGCAGGGAAGGGTACGACGTTCGAGGCGTGCACATGCGCAACTGGGATGCTCCGTGCGCCGGCACGTGCGGCGGGAACGCCTTTGCCGACGTCCGCCGCGTAGGGGAGTTTCTCGGCGTACCCGTCGAAGAAGTGCGCTTTGTGGAAGCCTTCCGCGAACGCGTCCTCGCGCCGGTCCTCGACGCCTATCGGAAGGGCTTTACTCCGAATCCCGACGTCCTCTGCAACCGCGAGATCAAGTTCGGCCTCCTTCTCGAGTACGTCCTTGCGCGGGGAGCCGAATTTCTCGCGACGGGGCACTACGCGCGCCTTCTCCCTCACCCGCGAAGAGCCGGGGCCCTCGCCCTCTACAAGGGTGTCGATGAGACAAAGGACCAGTCGTACTTTCTCTACGCGCTTTCGCCCGATGTGCTTTCCTTTCTCCGCTTCCCCTTGGGCACGTGGCGGAAGCGCGAGGTTCGCGCCCTTGCCCGTTCCGTAGGGCTTCCGACGGCGGAAAAACCGGACTCCGTAGGGCTTTGCTTCGTCGGTCGGGAAGTAGACATGCTCCCTTTCTTGCGCGCCTTTCTCCCGGAAGCTCCGGGTGAAATCCGGGACGTAGACGACGGGGAAGTCCTCGGCGTGCACGAGGGCGTGCATTTCTACACCCACGGCCAGCGGAAGGGACTTCGCCTTGGCGGGCGCGGTCGGGAGAAGCGAGGACCTTGGTACGTCGCCGCCAAAGACGTGGAGCGGCAAATTCTCTACGTCGCCCAGGGACGAGAGCATCCCTCCCTCTTCGCCTCCGGTGTGGAAGCGGAAGAGGTTGTGTGGACCGCCGGAGAGATCCCCGCTCCCGGGGTGCGCCTCGCCGCGCGTACGCGCTACCGCCAGCGGGAGGCAGAGGTCGTAATCCTCGCCGCCGACGAAAACCGCGTAACCCTTCGCTTTGCGAAACCGCAGTGGGCGGTCACGCCGGGGCAGGCCCTCGTCCTCTACGAGGGCGAGATGGTCGTGGGCGGGGCGACGATCGTCAACGTAGAGCGCCCCTTTTTTGCCGGTCGCCCCTTCGGCCCACTCGTGTAGATGTCGCCCCTTGCCCCCGAAACGCAGAATTTTCTTCCGTAAATTTCCCCCTTTTCAACGGACTTCGGGAGGCGTAAAGTATTCGTCGTGGTCCCCCGGGGACCGATTCGAAGGGTAGGGGGCGAAGGAGATGCGCCTCATCCGCGTCAAGGACTACGCCGCGATGTCCGACGAAGCCTTTGCGATCGTGTACGAGCGCATGTCGACCAACCCGAGACTCACTTTGGGGCTGGCGACGGGGTCGACTCCCGTGGGTCTGTACGAGCGGCTTGTTTCTGCCTATCGGACGGGAAAGCTGAGCTTTCGCGAGGCCCGCAGCTTCAACCTCGACGAATACGTCGGCCTCGCTCCGGACCACCCTCAGAGCTACGCGTACTTCATGCGGGAGCACCTCTTCGACCACGTCGACTTGCCCGCGGGGCGGTGGGATATTCCGAGCGGAATCGCGCCGGACCTCGCTGAGGAGTGCGCGCGCTACGAGGCGGCCATCGAAGCCGCCGGAGGGATAGACCTGCAGGTTCTCGGCATCGGCCCGAACGGGCACATCGGGTTCAACGAGCCGGGAACCTCCTTGGACAGCCGTACGCACGTGGTCGAACTTACGGAAAGCACCCGCCGGGCAAACGCCCGCTTCTTCGACCGTCCGGAGGAGGTTCCCACACACGCCATCACCATGGGCCTTGGGACGATCCTCCGCGCCCGCGAGATCATCCTCCTGGCGAGCGGCGAGAGCAAAGCCGAGGCGATGGCCAGGCTCTTTTCGCTGAACGATTTCGACCCCGAGCTTCCCGCTTCTTCCCTCCACCGCCATCCCGAGGTGTGGGTAATCGCGGACGAAGCAGCGCTCTCGCGCGTACGCGTATAGAGTTGCTGAGGGTGGAACTCTTCTCCCGTGCGCCCCCGAAAGGCGTTCTTGGGTCTCGCCCTTGCGTTCTCTGGGTTCTTCTTCCTCGCTGCGCGGAGCGGGAACCGAGACCGGGCGATCTCGCCGTTCTTTCTCGCGTTTTGCGTTTGCGGCCTCGCGAAATAACGACGCCTTCTCCCGAGGAGAGACTTCTCGGGAGCTTTTTTTTGTCCTTCCTTAACCAAAAATTTACACAAAAGGAGGGGAACCCCTAGTAGAATGAATTCGGGGAATATCTCAGATTCCCACTCGATGAGGAAAGGAGGCCGGAGAGTGGTGTTTTCTGGAAAACGCAGGCGCAGAGCGGCACGCCTGGCAGGAAGCGCGCTGGTTTTTTTCCTGCTTTGGACGAGCTTTCTCTTCCCCGCCACGGTCCGAGCGGACGGGCCGCCGTCCGAGCCTACGGCAGAAGTCGAGGTCACGGCGGACGCCCTCAACATCCGCGAAGCGCCGACGACGAACGCGCGCATCGTCGGCGTCTTGTACCGCGGGCAAAAGGTCACGGTGGACGACCTCACGCCCGAGGGGCAAACGATCGACGGCGTAAGCACGTGGTACCACGTCGCGGGCCGGGGGTGGATTTCCGGCGCCTACACGCGCGTGATTCGCGGGTGGCCCGTCGTCGAGGTGACGGCGGACGTCCTCAACGTTCGAAGCGGTCCGGGAACCGGGTACGCCATTTTGGGCCAGCTGCGGCGGGGAGAACGCGTCGAAGTGGTTCACCTCGTCCGGGGTTCACCGTACAACTGGTACCGGACGGTGTATAGGGGCAAAGTGGCGTACATCGCTGCGGAGTACACGCGCCCGGCGTCCGTGTGGCCCCTTCCCGTATCGTATCGGACGATCACGAGTACGTGGGGAACGCGGATCGATCCTATTGACGGTCAAGAGAAGTTTCACGACGGGATCGACATCGCAGCCCCTTCGGGAACGCCCGTCTACGCGTTTCGCGCCGGCACGGTGGCGTATGCCGGGTGGAACGGGGGTTACGGACTTTACGTCCGCATCGACCACGGCGACGGCGTAACCTCCTTTTACGGGCACCTGAGCCGGGTGGACGTGCAGGTCGGCCAGCGCGTTTCCCTGGGTCAAACCCTCGGCCTTTCGGGGAACACGGGGAGGAGTACGGGTCCCCACCTTCACTTCGGCACGTGGGTGAGCGGACGGTCCGTGGATCCCCTCACGCTCGTGAGCCGGCCCTGATCTTTCGCCGAAGCACGTCGTTCGCATGAAGCTTTCTCTTTCCCTGCGGATGCGTTGCGCCGGTTTCCTAGTAGGGGATTTCGGAGTATACTCCTCGAGAGAAGGACGTTTCGTAGGGGAGGATTTCGATGCCGCGTAGCAGAGGAAGGCGGGAGTCCGAAGCAAGCGGGAGGAGTTTCCGCGTGGCGCCGGGGATATGGGCGATCCTCCTTTTCCTCCTTTTGCTTGCAGGTTGTACCGAGAAGGATTCGACTCCTTCCGCGCTGTCGTCTCCCCCTTCCGATACCTCTTCGGGCGATCCGCGCCGAGATCTTCCGCCGCCTCCCCCTCCGCAAACCTCGGTTCCCGACGATCGGGAAAACCCACGGGACCCGTCGCCTTCCGAGCCACCTGCGCCTCCCCCCGGGCAAACTCCGCCCCCGGAACCGCCTCCGAAGCCTTCAACTCCGCCGCCGCAAAGTTCTCCCGCTTCGCCCACGATCGTCCCACCGGCGGAACGGGAGAGCATCCTCGTCCTCGTAAACGCCGAGCGCCGCCTTCCCCAAGGGTATCGCCCGCCGGACCTCGTGCGCGTGAGCGTGCGGAGCGCCTGGGGGGACGAGCGGGCGCTCCTGAGAAGGGAGGCGGCCCAGGCCGTCGAAGCGCTCTTTCGCGACGCCCAGGCGGCCGGCTTTCACCCCCTCCTCGTCTCCGGCTTCCGCTCCTACGAGCTTCAAGCCACGCTGTACGGGAACCCGGCAGGGGAGCCCCGCATCTACAGCGTGGCGCCTCCGGGGGCGAGCGAACACCAGACGGGGCTTGCGGCGGACATTCTGGAAGAAGGTCGCGGCATGGATGCCACGTTTGCCAACACTCCCTTTGGGCAGTGGCTCGCAGCGCACGCGCCGGAGTACGGGTTTGTCCTCCGCTACCCTCGGGGCAAGGAACACGTGACGCGCGTGGTGTTCGAGCCTTGGCACTTTCGGTACGTGGGGCGCGAGGCGGCCTTGGAAATGGCGCGAACGGGGGAGGTGTTGGAGGAGTACCTCGCCCGACGCGCTCCGGTCTCCGGGCAGGCGCCCTAGTCCGCCGGTTTTCCGGGGAAAAATCCTTGAGGCAAAGGCCCCGTGCCGTGAGGCCGGGGCCTTTTCTTTTCCGCCGCGTCTCGGCGTTCTTCTTCTGGGACGCTGCGCCTACGGAGAGGTCGAGGCTGCGTCCGTCCGCTTGGTCGGGGGCGCCTTTTTTTCGTCCTGGGCCTGTGCCACGCACATCCACCAGTCAAAGCACTGAATCTCGCCTTTTTTCATCTGCTCGTAGCGCTCGCGGATTTCCTCGCCCGTCCGCGGCGGTGGGAGGAAGATTTGGGCGCCGATGATTTCGTTTTGCGGCCAGTTTGCCGGGGTGGAGACGTGTAGGCTGGTGGCTAGGCGCAGAGCGCGTACCGCGCGGACGATCTCCGGGATGTTGCGTCCTACCTCTGCGGGATAGTTCAGGATGAGGCGGACGGTCCCCGCTTCGTCCACGACGAAGACGGAGCGGACGGTGGCGGTGCCCTCGCGCGGCAACATGCCCAGGCGGCTCGCCACGCGTCCCAGGGGATCCGCGATTACGGGAAAGGTGATCGGGATCCCGAACTTCTGTTGGATCCACTCGAGCCACTTCAGGTGGGCGTACACTTCGTCGACGGAGAGGCCGATGAGCTCCGTATTCATGCGGCGAAATTCGTTGATGTGGCGCTCGAAGGAGAGGAATTCGCTCGTGCACACGGGGGTGAAGTCCCCTGGGTGGCTGAAGAGCACGAACCACCGGCCGCGGAAGTGTTCGGGGAGCCGAAAGGTTCCCTGTGTCGTGAGAACTTCCATCTCGGGGAAGCGGTCGCCGATACGCACGAATTCCTCCATCCCCGTCCCTCCTGTAGGCGATTTCCCTTTCACCCTATGCGGAGGGACGGGAGCCTGTGCACGGGACGCCCGTTTTCCCTCAGCGCGCAAGCGCTTCAAGGTGCGCGACGATCGTCTCGAGGCCGTTGCCCAGGCTCTCGGCCGCGGCTTCCATGCGGCGCACGTACGCTTCGCGTTCGCGGTAGAGACGACGGATTTCTTCGGCGAGGCGTTCCGGCGTGAGGTCTTCTTCGGGAAGCACGCGCGCCCACCCGCGGTCTTCGAAGTAGCGGGCGTTTTCCACCTGATCGCCGCGTCCCTTTCCGCGCGGAAGCGGAACGAGGAGCATCGGCTTTCGCAGGGCGAAGAGTTCGAAGATCGCCGTGCTCCCCGCCCGCGAGACGACGAGGTCGGCCATGGCCAAGGCGTCCGGAAGCTCTTCGTAGAGGAACTCCTGCTGGCAGTACCCCGCGACCTGCGTCGTAGGATCGATTCGTCCGCGGCCCGTGAGGTGGAGGATTTGAAAGGTGCCGAGGAGGGGGAGCGCGGCGCGGAGCGCGCGGTTGATCGGCTCCGCTCCCAGGCTCCCCCCCATGACCAGGAGGGTCGGTCGTCGGGACGAGAAACCGCAGATCGACCTCCCGCGGGCGGGATCGCCTCGTGTGAGCTCTTCGCGCACGATGGGGCCCACGGGAACCACCTTCTTTTTCCGGGGGAAAAACGCCGCGCTCTCGGGAAAGGTGACGAAGACCTCCGCGGCGAAGGGTAGGGACAGTCGGTTTGCGAGGCCGGGAGTGAGGTCGGACTCGTGAAGGAGAACGGGAATCCCCCGTAGAGCCGCCGCCCAAACCACGGGGACGGCAACAAATCCTCCCTTGGAAAAGACCGCGCGCGGGCGAAGTTGCCCGAGGACGCGCGCAGCCTGGACGCTTCCTTGCAGGACGCGGAAGGGATCGATAAAATTCCTGTAGTCCAGGTATCTTCGAAGTTTCCCGCTTTTTACGGCGGTGTAGGGTACGGGAGGGTCGATGCGGGCGATGAGGTCGCGTTCGATCCCTGCAGGCGACCCCACGTAGTGCACCTCCCAGCCGCGGGCACGGAGGTGCGGGATCAACGCTACGTTGACCATCACGTGCCCGGCCGTCCCGCCGCCGGTGAGGACGATGCGCTTGGGAGGTTGGTCGTTCAACCGGGAAGCCCCCTTCCCCGAACATGCGGCGTTGGAGGATTGCCTACCGGCCGCCGGCGTCCTGCGGAACCCGGCGGCAGCGAGGAGGGTTTACCGTGCGGGCGATTCGCGATCCGCTGCACGACCTCATCGTCTTTGCCGACGAAGACGCCTTCCTCTTCGACCTCGTGGATACGCCCGCCTTTCAGCGGTTGCATCACATCCGCCAGCTTGGGCTGTCGTTCTTCGTCTATCCCGGAGCCCAGCACACGCGTTTTCTTCATTCCCTCGGCGTGGCGCACCTCATGCGCCGCGTTCTCGACCGCTTTCGCGAGGACCGGGCGGAACTCCGATCGCGCTCTCCCGAGGACCGCGAGGCCATCGAGGCTCTGCTCGAGCGACGAAAGGTAGCCCTCGCCGCTGCGCTCCTTCACGACGTCGGACACGGCCCGTTTTCGCACGCCTTGGAGGACGCCGTACACACGCCGCACGAAGTGTGGAGTGCGGCGGTGGTCCGCCACGATGCGGCCGTGCGCGATGTCCTCGAGCGCGCGGGTTCTTCTCCGCACAAGGGGGGAATCGACCTCCCCGAGGCCGTCGCGCGCATCCTCGAACGCCCGCACGGTCCTGCCGCTCCCGCGGAGGAACCCGGAGAGGTCGCCCTGCGGAAGCTTTTGGCGAGCCAGCTCGACGTAGACCGCATGGACTACCTCGTCCGCGACGCCTACATGACGGGGGCGCACTACGGGCGCTTTGACCTGCCTTGGCTCATCCACTCGCTCCGATTGGGACGCGTGCACGGCGCCATCGAGGTTGGCCTCGACCGCGAAAAGGGCGTGAGCATCGCGGAAGACTTCTTCATGGCTCGATACTATATGTATAAGCACGTTTACCTCCACAAGACAACCCGCGGCGCGGAAATCCTCGCGCGTTCGCTCTTTCGCCGAGCGCGGGACCTCGCCCTGCGGGGGATGTATAAGGGGGATGGGCCGCTCGTCGCCTTCCTCCGTGGGGATTTGCGTCCGGAACGTCCCGAAGACGTCGCAACGTATCTCTCCCTCACGGACGAGAGCGTATGGGCGTTTGTAAGCGACGTACGCCGTACGTGCCGCGATCCGGTTCTCCGGAAGCTCGCGGAAGATCTTTGGGCCAGGCGGCCCATGCGCGGGCTGGACGTCGAAGAGGACGACGACCCCACCGCGCCTGAGGTTTCCCCTTCGAAGGCGTCCGAAGGGGGTGAGTTTCCCCGCGTTTACATCCTCTTCCGCGACGCCTTTCTCGAGGAACTCCGCCGCCGCAACCCCCCTTCCCTTTCCGGATGGAGTGAGGAGGAGGTCCGGGAGTACGCCGTAGCCTACGATTCCACGGATACGGTTCCGTACAAGGATACCTTCTTTTCCCCGGGAAAGAACGGGAAGGCGGCAGGTGCCGAAGACCTCCACGTCTACGTGTACGATCGGAGGGGGGAGGCGAAACCGCTTTCGGAAGTGTCCCTTCTCCTTCAAGTGCTCACGAACCGCCCGCTCACCCAGCGGCGCATTTACGTCCTTCGGGAGTTTTCCGAACTTGCCGCGGAGATCTGGGAAAAGATACGGCGGAAGGGTCCGACCTCTCGCGGTTCCAAGGAGGTGAACTCGTGAATACGGAAGCGCTCGATGTCCGCCAGCAGCTTCTTCTGGAGGACGTCGCACGCCTGCGCGCGCGCCTCGAGGAAGTCCTCGCCTTTCATGGCGGCGAGGAGCTCGTGCGCGCCTTTCGGGAAATCCGCGCCCTCACTACGGAACTCCGGAACGCTCCGAGCCCGGAAGCCGAAGAACGCCTGTGGTCCTACGTCGCGCAGCTCTCTCCCGCGCTCCGCCGGGACGTGATCCGCGCCTTTGCCGTGTTCTTCCACCTCGTGAACATTGCGGAGCAAAACCACCGGATCCGCCGCCGGCGCGAGTACCTCCTCAAGGAGGGGGCACAGCCGAATTCCATTCGGGACATCCTCCTCCGGTTGCGCGAGCGGGGCGTACCGCCGGAACGCGTGCAGACGGCCCTGTACACGCTCTCCCTCGAACTTGTGGTCACCGCCCACCCGACGGAAGCCGCGCGCCGCACGACCCTGGAAAGCCACCGGCGCATCGCTGCGCTTCTTGCCCGCCTCGACCGCGAAGATCTCACGGAGGACGAGCGCGAGCGCCTCGAAGAGGACCTCTTCGACGAGATCGTGATCCTCTGGCAGACGATGGAACTCAAGGAGGAACGCCCCAAGGTATTGGACGAGGTCATGCACGGCCTCTTCTACTTCGACGTGACCTTGTGGGACGCTCTTCCCGAGGTGCACGAAATGCTGGCCCACGAGCTCCGCCGTGCCTATCCGGAATTTCGCTTTGAGGTACCTCCGGTGATCCGCTTTGGGTCGTGGATCGGAGGCGACCGCGACGGGAATCCGCACGTCACAGTGGACGTGACGCTGGAGACGCTCAGGCGCCACCGGGAGCTCGCCGTGCGAAAGTACCTCGCCCAGGTAGAAGACCTCGTCATGCGCCTGAGCCCGTCGGCCGACCTCGTTCCCGTGAGCCCGGCGCTCATCGCCCAGGTGGATAGAGAGGAAGACCACTACTTGAGGGACGGATACCCGTGGAAGGGGAAACGGGAAATCTACCGCCGGAAGCTCCGAATCGTCGCCGAGCGCCTCCGCCGCACGGAGCGCGGGGAAGAGGGGCGCTACCGCGGAGCCGAAGAGTTCTTGCAAGACCTCCAGCAGATCGCCCGGAGTATGGAGGCACATCACCCCAAGCGACGCGTCCCCGAAGCCCTGCGCAAGCTCATCCGTCAGGTGGAGCTCTTTGGTTTCCACGTCGCTTCGCTTGACATCCGGGAACACAGTTCCCGGCACGAACGCGCCGTGGCCGCCTACCTCAAGGCCGCCGGCGTCGCCGACGACTATACCCGGCTTCCCGAAGAGGTGAAGGTCGAGCTTCTCTCCCGCCTGCTTCGAGATCCTCGTCCTCTCCGTTCAGCGTTTTACGCCTACGATCCGGAGGCCGAGGAGGTGTTCCGCGTCTTTGCGGCCGTGCGCGAACTTCAAGAGGAGTACGGCCGCGAGGCGGTGCACACGTACATCGTGAGCATGGCCACCGAGCCGAGCGACCTTTTGGAGGTCCTCCTTCTCGCCAAGGAAGCGGGACTCGTGCGCCTCGCCGCCGACGGCACCCCCGAGAGCGACATCGACGTGGTTCCCATCTTCGAAACGATCGACGACCTCCGCCGCGCCCCCCAGGTCATGCGCGAGCTCTTCCTTCTTTCCGCGTATCGGGATATCCTAAGGTCGCGGGGCGATCTGCAGGAGGTCATGGTCGGGTACTCCGACTCGAGCAAGGACGGCGGTACGCTCGCGGCAAACTGGTACATCTACAAGGCGCAGGTCGAGCTCGCCGCCTTGGGTGAGCGCTTCCACGTGCGCTTCAAGTTTTTCCACGGACGCGGGGGTGCGCTGGGGCGGGGAGGGGCTCCGCTGTACCGGAGCATCCTTTCGCGGCCCCTCGTCCTCCGCGGCTCGGGAATGAAGCTCACCGAGCAGGGAGAGGTGCTTTCCGACCGCTACCTTCTCCCGGAAATTGCCCTTCGCAGCTTGGAGCAGGCGGTGGCGGCGATGCTCGCCCACTACTTTGCCGATCGCCTGGGCGAAGCCGACGAGCAAAACCATCCCGAATGGCGCGAGGCGATGGAGGAGATCGCCGCCACGTCCCTTCGCCGCTACCGCGAGACGGTCTTCGGGGACCCGTACTTCCTCCGCTACTTCGAAGAGACGACGCCTTTCGAGGAGCTTCAGTACTTTGAAATTGGGTCGCGCCCCATCCGCCGTCGCGAGAGCCGGGGGTTTGAAGACCTGCGGGCGATACCCTGGGTCTTCGCCTGGACGCAGAGCCGTCAGCTCGTCCCCGCTTGGTATGCCTCCGGAGAAGCGCTCGCCTCCTTTCTCGCCCGTGAGGGAGGCCTCGAGCGGCTCCGAGAGATGTACCGCCGCTGGCCGTTTTTCGAGACCCTCATCGACAACTTGCAGATGGCCCTCATCAAGGCCGACCTCGGCGCGGCGCGCCGCTACCTTCGCCTTGCGCGGAATCCCGCGGAGGCAGAGCGGATCTTCGCCGAGATCTCCCGCGACTACCGGCTCGCGCGGTCGGCAATTCTCGCCATCACCGAGCAGGAGGACTTCCTCGAGCGTTCGCCGACCATCCGCGCCTCCATCGCCTTTCGGAACCCGCACGTCGATCCTCTGAACGTGTTCCAGGTCATGCTCCTCGAGCTCCTCCGTCGCCGGCGCGAAGAGGGAGCCGATCCCTCGGAACTCCGTGCCCTCACGCAGGAAGTTCTCTTCACCATCGGGGGCATCGCCGTGGGCCTGCGGAACACGGGGTAGTTTCACCGGCGGCAGGTTTTGGTGACGTGCCGCAGCCCGCAGAAAGAAAAAATTTTCCCAAAGAGATGTTGCAGTACAGAAGCCGTTTCCCTATACTTTCCCATATACACAAACCGCCCGTCCCCGCGCGGGGGGGGCGGAAAAACACTCGAGGCGGGGTGAAGTCGATGGAACTCGCGGCCCTGGAATGGAAGGTGGGTGGGCAACAGGGTGAAGGGATCGACTCGACGGGAGAGGTTCTCGCCCGCACGCTCTTCCGCTACGGGTACTACGTGACCACGTACCGCCAGTTCGAAAGCCGCATCAAGGGTGGGCACACGGATTTCAAGGTGCGCGCGACGCCCGCGCCGACGCACTTTCACGGAGACAAGGTGGACATCCTCGTCGGCTTCGACGACGAGACGCTTCCCGTGCATCGCCCGGAGCTCAAGCCCGGCGCCGTGGTGATCCTCGAAGGAGACGGGATCAAGGTGACCGAAGAAGACGGCTACACCCTCGCCGTCTTTCCCCTCAAGGCGATCGCCACGGAACTGGGGAACCCGCTCGCCAAGAACATGATCGCCCTGGGGATCACCGGCGGGCTCATCTCTCTCCCGCGGGAGGCGTTCTATCACTTCATCGAAGAGCAGTTTAAACGAAAGGGCGCAGACGTCATCGCCTCGAACAAGCGCGCCGTAGATCGTGGATACGAACTCGCCCAAGAACACCTGGCGCACAAGGTGAAGACCCTTCCTCCGCGGGACATCGATCCCAATCGCCTCTACCTTTCGGGGAACGAGGCGATCGCCTTTGGTGCGTACATGGCCGGGCTCACCTTTCTCTCCGCGTACCCGATCACGCCGGCGAGCGAGATCATGGAGTGGCTCGCCGCCAAGCTTCCGAAGCGGGGCGGGGCCGTAATGCAGGTGGAAGACGAAATCGCAGGGATCACCTTTGCCATCGGGGCATCGTTTGCCGGCGCGCGGGCGATGACGACCTCCTCGGGGCCGGGAATCGCCCTGAAGACGGAGGCCATCGCTCTCGCCGGGGAGAGCGAGACCCCCGTTGTCGTCGTGGACGTGCAGCGGGCGGGTCCTTCCACGGGGATGCCCACGCGCCACGAGCAGGGAGATCTCAACCACCTTCTGCACGCCGCCCACGGCGATTTCCCGCGCATCGTCCTCTACCCGTCGAGCGTGGAAGATGCCTTCTACCTCGCCGCCGAAGCCTTGAACCTCGCCGAGATCTACCAAACCGTCGTCTTCCTCGTCTCCGACCTCGGGCTGGGGATGAACAAGCAGACGACCCCACGCTTCGACCCGCGCCGTGTGGAAATCCGGCGGGGAAAGATCGTGAGCGAAGAGGAGGCCAGGGCCCTCGGAGAGTTTTTCTTCAAGCGCTACCGGATCACCGAGGACGGGATTTCCCCGCGGCCGCTTCCGGGAAACCCGTACGCCGTTGCGCTCACGAGCTCCAACGAACACCGCGAGGACGGACACATCGACGAGACGATCGAAGCGCGCAACGCCCAGATGGAAAAGCGGATGCGCAAGCTTCGCGGCCTGCGGATTCGGAACCCGTTCTACGTGGATCACCCCGACGCCGCCACGCTCCTCGTCGCCGTCGGTTCGGCACGCGGGCCCGTGGAAGAGGCGGCGGCGGCCCTGCGGGAAGAGGGATACGACGTGGGTACGCTCTTCCTGCAGCAACTCGCTCCCCTTCCCGTGGAGGAGCTTCGCACCCTCCTTGTGGGACGGCACGTGATCACCGTCGAGCACAACTACACCGGCCAACTCCTCGGTTGGCTCCGTCGCCACCTCCCCATCCACGAACACTCGACTACGATCACCCAATACGATGGGCGGCCGTTCTTTGCGGAGCGGATCGTCCGGGAGGCAAAGGAGCGGATTGCCGATGAGCATCGCGCCGAGCGCGCCCACGCTTAAGGACTACCGCGGCGACGTGAACACCTGGTGCCCGGGCTGCGGCCACTTCGGAGTCCTCGCCGCCCTCCAGCGGGCACTCGTGAATCTGAAGATTTCCCCGCACGAGGTGATCACCGTTTCGGGAATCGGTTGCTCGTCTAAGGTGCCGGAGTACATGCGGAGTTACGGGTTTCACTCCCTCCACGGTCGCGCTCTGCCCGTCGCCCAGGGGGCCAAAATGGGAGCGAAAGACCTGCACGTGATCGTGACGGGCGGCGACGGCGACGGGTACGGCATCGGAGGAAACCACTTCCTGCACGCCGTGCGGCGCAACATGGACGTCACGTACATCGTCATGGACAACGGCCTCTACTCCCTCACGAAGGGGCAGACGTCGCCCACAAGTCCCCTGGGGTTCGTGACGCGCACGACCGTGTACGGCAACAAGGAACGTCCCTTGGACGCGCTGTCCGTCGCCATCGCCGCGGGCGGAACGTTCGTCGCCCAGGGGTTTTCCAGCGACGTGAAGCGGCTCACGGAGATCCTGGAGCGGGCGATCCAGCACAGGGGATTTGCCCTCGTGAACGTCCTGAGCCCCTGCGTCACGTACAACAAGGTGCTCACGTACGACTACTACAAGGAACACCTCGTGACCGTCGAAGAACCCTTCCCGACGCGCGAAGAGGCCATTCGTTTCGTCAAAGAGCACAGGGGACTCGTCCACGGGATCCTCTTCGTGGATCCGGAAACGCCCGATTACCAGACGGCCCTCGGGTACGAACTTCGAACGCGGGAGATCGACGAGGGGCCGATGGATGAAGCGCTCTTGCGTGAGCTCGAAGAGGAGTTTCGTTGAGTGAAAGGGCGGCGCCCCGCAGGCGCCGCCCACTTCTTGGTTTGGTATGGAAACAGCGGCCTAGCAACGGGGGGGCGTGAGGTGCTCCCCCTGAAGCTGGTAGTAGAGGACGTTGAGCCGTTCGATTTCGCGCGTGAGGTTTCCCGCCGCTTCCCAAAGTTCGAGATCGGCTTCTCCGCCGGAAATCCTCGCGAACAGCTCGGAAAAACGCGCTTCCTTCTGGCGCAGCCGGTCGCGGATGGCGGCACTCGCCCGCTCGACGGCGGCATAGTAGGCGTTGCGCGCCGCAGGAGGCATGCGTTCCGGCGGGATTTGGGCGACGGGAAGGACGAGGTCGAGCTCTTCGTCGTGAACGAGGGTAAAGGGTACGTTTTCCACGGAGGATCTCCTTTCGCACCGAGTTGGGACGTATCTCCTCTTTCCCGCCTTTGTCCGAGGCGGGTTTCACTTGCGCGACCGGGGAGGGGGAGGATGCACCTACCGCCCGCCATCGTGGGAATCGGCGTGGACATCGTGGACAACCGCCGTATTGCCGAGCTTCTGGCGCGCAAGCCCAGGCTCGTCGCACGCCTTCTCGCCCCCTGCGAGCGCGGGCAACTCCCGAGCGACCCCCGCCGGCACGGGGAATTTCTGGCCGGCCGTTTTGCCCTGAAGGAGGCTACGGCGAAGGCCTTGGGGACGGGAATCGGGGGGCGCCTGCGCTTTCACGACGTGCGCGTCTTCCGCGATCCCTCGGGGGCTCCGCTCGTCGAACTTTCGCCGGAAGCGAGGCATCGTTTTCCCGTCCTATTGTACGCCACCCTTTCTCATGAACGGAACTACAGCGTCGCCTTCGTCCTCGCCCTCCGGAGCGACGGCTTCGACAACCGCGACGAGGCATAGGCTTTTCCGAGGCCCCATAGACATGGGGTGAGACACACGTCCGGAGGGGGCGAAAGGCGTGCGGCGAGGGTACATCCTCGGGGTCTTGGCCACGCTTCTCCTGCTCGTCGTTGCGGGTTGTCGCGCATCCGATCGTCCGGAAGACGTCGTCGGGAGGATTGCCAAGCGCGCGGAGGAGGCTAAGGCGTACGAAACCACGGGGACGCTCACGCTCAAGACGGGCGGGGAGCCCGTCGCGTACCGCGTGCGCGTCGCCCACCTTAAGCCTTCGTATTACCGGGTGGAGATCCTCGGACAGAAGGACGAGACCCGGCAGGTCGTCTTGAAAAACGAGGAGGGCGTGTTTATCTTCGCGCCCGAACTCAAAAAGACCTTCCGCTTTCAGAGCCGTTGGCCGGGAGAAGGGGGGCAGATCTACCTCCTCGAATCCCTCGTCGAGAGCGTCCGCGCCGACGAAGGCAGGGCGATGGAGGTAGAGAACGGGACGTACGTCTTTCGCGTCAAGGCTCGCGCCCCCAACCGCCTCCTCTCCCAGCAAGTCGTCCGCTTCGACCGCGAGACCCTGGCTCCCAAGCAGGTAGACGTCTTGGATTCCGAAGGCCAGACGCTTGCAAGTTTCGTCGTCGAGGGGTTTTCCTGGGATCCGACGCTTTCGCCCGAGGACTTCCGGAGGGAGGCCGTGGAGAAGCAGTTCGGGCAGGGCCCGACTTCGCAGGCGGGCACGGCGGCGCAGAGCGCCCAGGACCTCATGGGCGTCGAACCTACGTACCTCCCGGAGGGAGTCGTGCGAAAGGGATCGCAGCTTACCTACGACGACGGCGTTCCCACCCTCACCGTGAGCTACGGGGGAAGCCGGAGCTTTACCCTCACCGTTTCGCCGGCGCGGGAGCTCACGGTGACCGCCCAAGACGGGGTGCCCGTCGACCTCTTCTTCACGTGGGGAGGACTCACGCGGAGCGACGACTTGCGGATCCTCCGCTTCACCTACCGCGGTCTTGACGTCCGCCTCATGAGCACGGACGCGCCAGAAGAAGAACTCGTTGCCGTCGCCCAGTCTATCTTCCTTCCGCGCAAGTAGGCAAACGTACCGGGGACGCAGGTGTGCAGGGAATTTGTCGGGGAGGCAGGTCTTCTTGCCTCCCCTTTTCGCGTCGGGTAAGATGATGGGGACGAGGAGGGGAGCGGTGTGGATCCTCGGACCTGTCGTGCCTCGCGCATAGAACTCGATGCGGATGCCCTGCGCCACAATGTCCTCGCTCTCACGGGCCTACTTCCGCGGTCGTCGGGAATCATGGCGGTCGTCAAGGCAAACGCTTACGGCCACGGCGTTCGCCAGGTCGCCCCTTTGCTTGCGGAAATCGGCGTGTCCTACTTTGCCGTGGCCACCCTGAGCGAAGCGCTCGAGATCCGGACCCTCGGGGTGGACACGCCCATCCTCGTCCTCGGACCCGTGGACGCCGATTGCCTTCCCGACGCCCAAGCCCAGGGGATTGCGGTCACCGTGTTCGATCCGGCCTTCGTCCCGCGGCTGCGCACGTCCCTAAAGTCGAGCCTTCCCCGCCTCAAGGTCCACGTGAAGGTGGACACGGGGATGCACCGCTGGGGGATTGCCCAGGAGGAAGAGGTCGTCGACGTGCTCCGCGTCCTGCGCGAGGTACCCAAGGTCGAGGTGGAGGGGATCTACACGCACCTGGCCCGGGCCGACGAACCGGATGTAGACGATGCCGAGCGGCAGCACGAACGGTTTGCCCGCCTGCTCGCGCGTTTGGATGCGGAAGGGCTCACGCCCCCCTTGCGCCACGTAAACAACAGCGCGGGGTTCGTCCGCTTCCCCGACCGGAGCTACGAACTCGTCCGTTTGGGGATTTCCCTGTACGGCGTTCCCCCCTCACCGCGCATCGCGTCTTCCTTTGCCTTTTTGCGCCCCGTTCTTCGGCTTGCGGCACCGATCGCCCAACTCCACCTACTCGCCCCCGGGGAAACGGCGGGATACGGCGGCGGCTTCGAGGCACGCCGACCTACGCGTCTCGCCGTCGTGCCTTTGGGGTACGGAGATGGGATCTTCCGGGCGCTCGGAGGCGGGCGCGGAGAGGCACTCGTGCGGGGCCGACGCGTACCCATCGTGGGTCGCGTGAGCATGGACGCCCTGTTCGTCGACGTGACCGACGTACCGGAGGCTTCCGTGGGCGACAGCGTCGTCTTTCTCGGAACGCAGGGGACCGAATCCATTTCGCCGTGGGAAGTCGCCGACCGACTGGGGACGATCGCCTACGAGGTCCTCACACAACTCGGGCCGCGACTCGCCCGCGTCCTACGGGGGTGAACGGCGACGTCCAGCTTCGCCGCTACCTTTCCTTCTCCGGAGACGCTCCGGACGTTTGCCGCCGAACTTGTCCGCCGCCTGCGCGGCGGCGTTGTTTTTCTCCTGTACGGCGACCTCGGTGCGGGTAAGACGACCTTCGCCCAGGGTCTCGCGCTCGGCCTCGGCGTGCGGGAGGAAGTCACGAGCCCCACGTTTCTCCTCCTTCGCCGCTACGAAGGTACGCGTCCTTTCTACCACGTGGACGCCTACCGTATGCGGTCGGAGGAGGCGGAGCCCCTGATGGAAGAGATCGAAGAAGACGTCCGGCGCGGCGCGATCGTGGCCGTGGAGTGGCCCGAACGTGCGGGGTGGTCGTGGCGCCTCCCGACGCTTGCGGTGGAGATCGCGGGGGCGGGCGACGAACCCCGCCGCGTCGTCCTGCGGCCGCTCACGCCGGACGCCGCTTTTGCGGTCGCGCTTGCCGAAGAGGCGCTCCGTGCGCTCGAGGGACTTGGGGGAAGGGAAAGAGATCGTCGTGTCGACGGAGGGGAGGGGTGACCCCGTGCGCATCCTCGCCTTGGAAACGTCCACCGAGCCGCTCGCCGTCGCCGCGAGCGAGGGCAAGCGAGTCCTCGTGGAGTTTGCGTATCTCTACCCCGAGCGGCGCCACGCGGAGCTCCTCTTCCCGCTCCTTCGGCGCGCGGTGGCCGAGGCGGGGTGGACGCCGGAAGACGTCGACCTCATCGCGGTGGCCCGGGGTCCCGGGTCTTTTACGGGTGTGCGCCTCGGACTCACCGCCGCGAAGGTCCTCGCCTGGGCCCTGGGGAAACCCCTCGTCGCCGTCTCCACGTTGGAGCTCTGGGCGGCGTCGGTTGCCGGGGCATCGTCCTGGGCGGCGCCCGTGCTCGACGCCCGCAACGACAACGTGTACGCCGCTCTGTACCGCGTGGAAACCCGCGACGGTCTGCCCCTCCCCGTTCTCGCGGACCGCAAGGCCCCTTTTTCCGAATTCCTCGCCGACGTACGCGGTGCGTGGGAGGAGCACGGGAATCCCCCCATCGTCTTCGCGGGAACGGACCTCGCGCCGTTTGCCGCGCGCATCCGCGCCGCCATGGGGAGTGCTGCCGCGCTTTTCGAACCTCCCGTCGGCTTTCCGCGGGCGGCGGTTCTCGCGGCCCTGGCGGCCCGCAAGGTCGAAGAGGGGCGGACGGATCCCTTTACCGTTCAGCCAGCATACTTCCGAAGCATGGAGTAGGCGGCACAAGAGGGGTCGATCGTCGTGGAGCGCGAGGACGGTGCGGCGGAGTATCGGTCGATGCGCGAAGAAGACGTCCCTCGGGTCGCGGCGCTCGAGCGCCTCGCCTTTTCCACCCCTTGGAGCGAAGCGAGCTTCTTGAGGGAACTGCGGGAAAATCCCCTCGCGCGGTACGTGGTGGCGGTCGTGGGCGCGCAGGTCGTGGGCTACGGGGGGATCTGGGTGCTTTCTCACCTCGGCGAGGCGCACGTGACGAACGTCGCCGTTCATCCCGCGTACCGCCGACGCGGCATCGGCGAGGGGATCGTGCGCCGCCTCCTCGAGCGCGCCCGGCTCGAGGGCGCGCGCCTCGTCTCCCTCGAGGTGCGGCGCTCCAACCTCGTCGCGCAGAAGCTCTACCGCAAGCTCGGGTTTCGCGTGGTAGGGGTCCGGCCGCACTACTACGGAGACGACGGGGAGGACGCCTTTCTCATGGAAGCCCGTATTCCCGCGTGGATGCGTTTCGTGGAAGGAGGGGAAGAGGATTTCCTCCGTCTTGGGGATTGAGACGAGCTGCGACGAGACGGCCGTCGCCCTCGTAGATGATGCCTTTTCCGTTCGGGCGGCTTTCCTCACAAGTCAGGTGGAGCGGCACGCCGCCTACGGCGGGGTGGTGCCGGAGCTCGCCGCCCGCGAGCACCTCACCGCCATCCTTCCCCTCTTGGAGCAGGTGGCCGGCGGTGCAACTTCTTTGCGGAGGCGCATTCAGGCCGTGGCCGTGACCTACGGTCCCGGCCTCGTTGGTGCCCTTCACATCGGCATCGCCGCGGCCAAGGCCCTCGCCTGGTCGTGGGACGTGCCCCTTCTTCCGGTCCACCACCTTGCGGCGCACATCTACGCCGCACGCCTCGAGGGCCCGTTTCGCTATCCCTTCCTCGCCCTCCTCGTCTCGGGCGGACACACGGAACTCGTCTTCGTCGAGGGTCCGCTCACGTTTCGCCTTCTGGGGGGTACGCGCGACGACGCCGTGGGGGAGGCTTACGACAAGGTCGCCCGCCTCCTCGGACTTCCCTACCCGGGCGGCCCGGCGATCGACCGTCTCGCCCAATCGGGAGAGGCGCGTTTCCCCTTTCCCCGCGTCGTCCTCGGGGGTTACGCCTTCAGCTTCAGCGGGCTCAAGACGCACGTGCGACATTTCCTCGAGCGGGCCAAGGCATCGGGCGATCTCCCGCGTTCCGAAGACGTCGCGGCGAGCTTTCAAGCGGCGGTCGTAGACGTCCTCGCGGAAAAGACCTTCCGCGCCGTAGACGAGACGGGCGTGAAGGAGCTCGTCGTCGCCGGCGGCGTAGCGGCCAACAGCGCCCTCCGACGGCGGTTTTCCCGCGAAGCGGAAGTGCGCGGTGTGCGCCTGCGGATTCCGCCGCCGGCCTACTGCACGGACAACGCCGCCATGGTCGCCGCCCTCGGGGTAGAACTTCTGCGCGCGGGGATCACCGCCGACCTCGACCTTCCCGCCCGCGCTTCCCTCCCCTTGGACGGGTGGCCGCTCTCCGATCCCTACCTCGCCGCCCGCGCGCGCGGCTGAGGAGGTGGGCCTGCGGTGCGAAACCCGACGGGGCAGGTAAAACGTCTGTGGCGGAGGGCCGCCCGCGCCCTCCGTGCCTCCTTGCCGGAGGCGTACCGGCGAGAAGCCGAAGCCGGGATCGTCCGAAACTTACGCGACCTCGTCGAAGCCGCGGGGGTGCGGGAAGTCGGCGTCTACGCCCCCCTCCCCGGGGAGGTGGACCTCGCGCTTCTCTACGGGATTTGGGAAGAAGAAGGGAAGACCCTGCTTTGGCCGCGCGTCGAGCGCCGGGGAGCTCCTCTCGTATACCGCCCGGCCCGCCGGTCGGAACTCGTCCCCGGGGCGTACGGGGTATGGGAACCCCCGCCCGGACCACCGGCGGCGTTGCCGGAGCTCCTCCTCGTCCCGGGCCTTCTTTTTTCTCGGACGGGGTACCGCCTCGGATACGGGGGAGGGTACTACGACCGCACGCTCTCCACCTTTTCCGGACGGGCGGTAGGCGTGAGCTTTTCCGCACTCCTCTTTGCCGACGTTCCCCGCGATCCGTGGGACGTGCAGCTCGGGGAAATCGTGACGGAAAGAGAAGCGTTGTCCTTCCGTCGCGGCGCCAATTTCTGCTGAGAGTTGCGGGGGGTTGTATCCTGAAGTACAATGGGTGCGGGAGGCTCAGGCGGTGACGTGGCGTTTAGGAATTCTCTGGATCAGCGATCGCGGCTTTCGCGGGGAACGCAAAGACGAAAGCAAGGACCTCATCGCCTCAATCTTGGCCGAACGCCTTCCGGTTGACTTCGTCGCTTACGGTGTGGCTCCCGACGAGATCGAGGCGATCAAGGAAGCCCTCATCGATATGATCGAACGCGATCGCGTCGACCTCCTCATTACCACGGGGGGCACGGGTCTCGGCCCGCGGGACGTCACGCCGGAGGCGACGCTCATGGTCGTCGATCGGGTCATTCCCGGGTTTGCCGAGGAAATGCGCCGCCGTGCCTCGCAGATTTCCCCGAACGAGCTGTTCACCCGGGCGGTCATCGGTACGCGGAAGACGACGCTCCTCGTGAACCTACCCGGCGCTCCCCGTTCGGCGGAGATCTGCCTGCGTGCCGTTTTGGACTTCATCGAGCCGGCCCTGGAGCTCATCCAGGGAAGAAGGGGGTAAAGGCCATGCTCTCCAACATCGGTGTCGGGGGCTTTCTCGTGATCCTCCTCCTCGCGCTCATCATCTTCGGCCCGAACCGTTTGCCGGAGATCGGTCGCGCCTTCGGGACGACGCTCAAGGAGTTTAAGAAGGCGGCTACGGAGCTTCAGGACACCGTGTCCTTGGATTCCAGGCCGCCGTCTCCGCAAAGCCGCATTGAGGACCGCACCGCCACGGCTCCCCCCATCGAGGGTAAGGCTGAGGAGAAGAAAGACGAAAGCGCGAAGAGCTGACCAACTCTTAGGGAACGATGCCCGGGTGGCGCCAATTGCGAAAGCGCTATCCGGGCGTTTTGTTTTCCGCAATCCGCGAAGCGGTGCCCGCGAAATTTTCGGGTAGGTGCGTTCGGGAGCTCCGCGTGCCGCGTAAGTGTCGGGGAAAAGTGGGGAATACCAGAGAACGAGGGGAGTGTATCCTTTCCCCCCTTGCATTGGGCGGAAGAAGCGGGTATAGTAAATCGTGGTGTTAGCACTCACCTTGGTTGAGTGCTAATCCTCTTCCCGTCGGAACGGCGGGAGAAACTCCAACGAGGAGGGGTGGCGATGCTCAAGCCTCTCAGCGACCGCGTCGTCGTAGAACCGCTCGAGCGCGAGGAGCGGACGGCGGGAGGGATCGTTCTTCCGGACACGGCGAAGGAAAAGCCCCAGGAAGGGCGCGTCGTCGCCGTGGGACCCGGGCGCTACGAAGACGGGAAGCTCGTTCCTATGGAAGTGAAGGTCGGCGACCGCGTGATCTTCTCAAAGTACGCGGGAACGGAGGTCAAGGTGAAGGACAAGGAGTACCTGATCCTCCGGGAAGCCGACATCTTGGCAATTGTAGAAGACTAGGCCCTTTTCGGCCGAAAGGACCTAGGAGCTAAGGCGGTTCCTCGCGCCGTGCGTGCACCCGATCCCGGATGGGGATACCACTTTGGGAATCGAAGGAGGGAGATCTCGTGGCGGCCAAGGACATTCGCTTTTCCGAGGATGCCCGTCGGGCGATCCTGCGGGGTGTGGACAAACTCGCGAATACGGTGAAGGTCACGCTCGGGCCTAAGGGGCGGAACGTCGTCTTGGAGAAGAAGTACGGTTCTCCCCTCATCACAAACGACGGCGTGACGATCGCCAAGGAGATCGAGCTCAAGGACCCCTTTGAAAACATGGGCGCCCAGCTCGTCCGCGAAGTCGCCTCTAAGACGAACGACGTGGCCGGCGACGGGACGACGACGGCGACGATCCTCGCCCAGGCGATCATCCGCGAAGGTCTCAAGAACGTCGCCGCGGGAGCCAACCCCATGGTCATGCGCCGCGGAATCGAAAAGGCAGTGCAGGCGGCGGTCGAAGAGCTGAAGCGCATCGCGAAGCCCGTAGAAGGGAAGGAAGCGATCGCTCAGGTGGCGGCGATCTCCGCCGACGACCCGGAGATCGGGAAGCTCATCGCCGAGGCGATGGAGAAAGTCGGGAACGAAGGCGTGATCACCGTAGAGGAGTCCAAGAGCCTCCAGACCGAGCTCGAAGTCGTGGAAGGAATGCAGTTCGACCGCGGGTACATCTCCCCCTACATGGTGACGAACACGGAGCGGATGGAGGCCGAGCTCGAGGAGCCGCTCATCCTGATCACGGACCGCAAGATCTCCAACATCCAGGACATCCTCCCCGTGCTCGAAAAGGTCGTCCAGGCCGGAAAGCCGCTCCTCATCATCGCCGAGGACGTGGAGGGCGAGGCGCTGGCGACGCTCGTCGTGAACAAGCTGCGCGGCACGCTCCTCTCCGTCGCCGTCAAGGCTCCGGGCTTCGGCGACCGGCGTAAGGCGATGCTGGAGGACATCGCGATCCTCACGGGCGGCCAGGTGATCTCCGAGGAGCTCGGGCTCGAGCTCAAGCAGGCGCGCCTCGACCAGCTCGGCCGCGCGCAGCGCGTGATCGTTACGAAGGACACGACGACGATCGTCGGCGGTGCGGGTTCGCAGGAGAAGATCCAGGCGCGGATCAAGTCGATCAAGCAGCAGATCGAGGAGACGACTTCCGAATTCGACAAGGAGAAGCTCCAGGAGCGCCTGGCGAAGCTCGCGGGAGGCGTGGCGGTCATCCGCGTAGGTGCCGCTACGGAGACGGAGCTCAAGGAAAAGAAGGCGCGCATCGAGGACGCCCTGAACGCCACGCGCGCTGCCGTCGAGGAGGGAATCGTTCCCGGCGGTGGGGTCGCGCTGATCAGCGCGATCCACGCCGTGGAAAAGGTCCAGGCCGCGGGCGACGAGCTCACGGGCGTGCGGATCGTCCTCAAGGCGCTCGAAGAACCCGCCAAGCAGATCGCCGCCAATGCGGGTGAGGAAGGCGCGGTCGTGGTGGAGCGGATGAAGAAGGAAAAGCCGGGCATCGGGTACAACGCCGCGACCGGCGAGTGGGTGGACATGATCCAGGCGGGGATCATCGACCCCGTAAAGGTCACGCGTTCTGCGCTGCAAAACGCCGCTTCCGTAGCGATGATGGTCCTCACCACGGAAGCCGCTGTGGTCGAACTTCCCGAAAAAGAAGAGAAGTCCACGCCCACGCCGCCGGACATGGACTTCTGATCCCGCAGAAGGGAAACACCCCCGGGCGACCCGGGGGTGTTTTTTCGTGGGGGCGAGGAAGCCCAACCGGCGAGGAACCTCTCTTCGCCCCCACGCGATTCGCGGCTCAGTCCACGAGGGCAAAGAAGGCGATGAGGAGGAGGAGGGCGCCCGAGAGAATTGTACCGAATTGCCCCACGGTGAAAGGACCTACGCGCACGCGGGCGACGGTCTTGCCGGAGAGCACGCCGAGCCAAACGCTCACGAAACTGCCCAATGCCGTGAGCGTGGAGAGGAGGAACACCGGAAGTCCGAAAAGGCCCGCGCTCACGCCGTTCGTCAGGGCGTTCGCCGAGAGGGCTATCCCGAGGAGAACCGCTTCTCCCCACCCGATGACCTGTTTGCCGTCGCGGTCCACGCTTTCCGGGGCGAGGAAGACGCCTTCAAGGGAAGGCCAAATTCCCGGGCCACCTTTCCCCCTGTTTTTCTTACCCGTCCGCCGGTTTCGGGGCCAGGCGAGGAGGACGACGCGGAGGCCGAGAATCCCGAGGATGGCCGCTCCCAGCACGGTGGGGAGGAGGTCGGGGAGCACCTCCTTGAGGAAGAGGCCGAAGGACATTCCCGCGGCGGTAAAGAGGAAGGCGACCCCGGCGATGAGGAAGTTCGAGGCCAGGGGGATCTTCACGCGGCGGAGGCCGTAGGTGATCGCTACGGCGTAGTTGTCGATGCTCGAAGCAAAGGTAAACCCGAGGAGCATGAGGAAGAGCTCCACGCCCGTCCCTCCCACTTCCGCTTTCGCCCCAGGGTATGCGCAGGTGGAACCGGGAGTTCTCAGAAAGCGTTCGGGATCTCCGGGTTCCCCTTTGCCTCGATCCCCGTTCCGGGGTAAAGTTAAAGCGGACGCGCAGAGGCCATGGGCGGCATGATGGCCCTGATCCCCCCGTTCCGGGGTAAAGTTACAGGCGAACCGCCCCTCCCAAGGTCTCAGAGAAAGGACGGTCCGCGCATGGACAAGCCGGAGCGTGCGACGGAGGGGGTGGAAACGGCGTTTTCCGCCCTTTTCGCCCAGGTGGAACGAGTCTATTACGGGCACCGCGAGGTGCTCGAACTCCTCTTTGCCGCTCTTCTCGCCGAAGGTCACGTCCTTGTGGAGGACGTACCCGGGGTGGGGAAGACGACGCTCCTTCGCGCTTTTGCCCGGGTCCTGGGCCTTTCGTTTGCGCGCGTGTCCTTCACTCCCGACCTCCTTCCCGCAGACCTCACGGGGTACGTATACCTCTCTCCTCGAGGGGAGACGGAGTTTCGTCGAGGTCCGATCTTCGCCCATGTCCTCCTCGCCGACGAGCTGAACCGCGCTTCGCCGCGGACGCAGGCGGCTCTCCTCGAGGCGATGGAGGAGCGGCGGGTTACGGTAGAAGGAAGGACGCACCCTCTCCCGCGTCCGTTCTTCGTCCTCGCCACGCAAAATCCCGTAGAGCTCGAGGGGACATACCCGCTCCCGGAGGCGGAGCTCGACCGCTTTCTCCTTCGCCTTCGTCTCGGCTACCCTCCGCCCGCCGCGGAGCGGACCCTCCTTACCCGCGAGCCCCCGTCTCCGGAAGACCTTCCCGAAATGTTGAACGCCGAAGCGTTGTCGGCGCACATCGCCCGCGCCCGCGCCGTGTACCTTTCCGAGGCCGTGGCCGACTACATCGTCGCACTCGCCCGGAGGACGAGGGCGCACCCTCGGGTCCTTCTGGGGGTGAGCCCGCGGGGGAGTTTGAGTCTTGCGCGCCTCGCGCGGGCGTGGGCCTACCTCCGGGGGCGCGAGTACGTTCTTCCGGAGGACGTACAGGGGCTTCTCCCGCACGCCTGGGGGCATCGGATTCTCCTCGCGGACGAAACGAATCCGCAGGAAGCCGTTCGAGACCTTCTCGCGGAGGTCGTCCGTTCGACTCCCTTACCGGAAGAACGGCGGCGCTGATCGGAGGAGGGGTGCACGGTGCACCGCACCTGGCGTGAAGCCTTGCGCGCCTTTGCATTTTTCCTTTCCCTCGTCGCCGGGGTCGCCGTTCTCTACGCCTACCGCCAGTTCGTCGGCGGGGAACTCGCGAACACGGTGTTTTACTCGTTTTCGCTCCTCGCCGCGTACGAGGCGTGGCGCGCCGCCGCCTTCCTCACTTCCCGGGTCGTTCTCTTGCCGAGCTCTCGTCCCGTCTTTCAAGGCGAGGGCTTCTCTTTGCGCGGGGAAGTGCGCTTTTTCCTCCCGCCTCCTCCCACGATCCTCATCCTGGACCTCACCCTTTTCCCCCTCGTTTCCGGCGGGAAACGCGGCGACATCCAGGCGGCGCAGTTTGCGGCCTTTCGTCGGCGCGCTTCCGTGCACGTTCTGCTCGCGGATCTTCCCCGCGGTGCGTACCGGCTGCGCCTTCGTCTGTCTTCTGCCGCCCTCCTCTACGGGAACCGTTTTTCCCTGCATTCCCCCGAGCACGTCGCCTACGTCGCCGTCCTCCCCTCGCCGCGGGTGCGCACGAAGGGCGCCTCCCGCATCCCCACCGCGGAAGCGATCGTCGATCCCGCGGAATTCCGCGCCTATCGAGTTGGGGACCCGCTGAGCCACGTGGTGTGGAAGACCTTTGCCCGCGGCCGCGGCCTTTGGGTTCGCGGCGGCGAGGTTCGGCGCCGTCCTCTGTTCCTCCTTCTCGATCGGCACGTCCCCCCTTCGTCGGAGAAGGCATCGCCCCGCGGGGATGCGAATGCGCCTGTCGTCGTCCCGTTCGAACGGATGCTGGAAGAGGCCGTCCACGTCCTCTTCGCCGCCGTACGCGACGGTCGTCCCGCCCGGGTAGCGGCTTGCCCTACGCTCCGCCCCGAGGAGGCGCAAGCCCTCGCCCTGCTCGAGGATGCCGAGAAGGCGGGGAGGCTCCTCGTGGGTCTTCCCCGCCTCGGGTTTTCTTCCGGGGTTCTCTCCACGTCTGCCTCGCGCCGTCGCCTCGTTCCCGATCGCGACTGGCTCCTCCTCGCCGTACTCACTCCGGAATTTTCGCCGCAGACGGCCGTCCAAAGGTCGGTGCGGCGTTTGGCCTTCTTCCGCGAGGTGTCGCCCCCGCCCCGGGTCCGCGAGGCATCGCTTTGGGAGGCGGAAATCCGCGTGCTCCGTCCGCCTCGGCCGGCGCCGCAGGTGTCTTCTCGGGGAAGTGGGGAGAGGGAGGGAGGGGCATGACTTCTCCGACTCCCTTTCGGCGCTCTTCTCTCCTTTGCGCCCCGGAAGCTTGGGCGTTTTCCTGCGTGGAAGGGGCCTCCCTCGCGGTTTTGGGGTTTGCGGCCGTCGCCGCGCTCACCGCCTTCGGACACGTGCACGAGGAGTACTTGGACCACTACGCGCTTCTCTTTGTCGCCCTTGCCGCCGGCGGGCTCTGGCCTTTCCGGACCCCCTCTTCGCTTGCGGTTCGAGCTTTGGCCGGTGCGGCGGCGATTGCCTACTTCTTGGGGACGTCCCCGGGAGAACGGGGGTTTTCCGCCCTCCTTCGCGAGGCGGAGACGGGGTATTCCGCGCTCCTCCGAGGTCCGGAGGTCGCCCTCGCGCTCTGGCGGGCGGACGCATTCCCGGCGCTCCGTACGTTCGCGTTCGACGTCGCGATCGTAGGGATGTATCTCCTGGCCCTCCGCCCTCTCCGCCGTTTGGGCGTGTTCTGGGTGTTCCTCGCGTTCGTTCTCGTGGGCGTTGGCGAGGCGTACCTCGGGTTTTCCGGAGAAGCCTTCGGGCTTTCCGAACCGCGGTTTGCCCTTTCTCTCGTCGGCGCGGCCGTGCTCTACTTGCTTTCTTCGGCCGAGGGGTTGCGGCTCCTCGTTCCCCGTCGGGCCTTTCTCGCGTTTTTCACGTTTCTCCTTCTCGGGGCGAGCGTGTTGGGCACCGCCGCAGCGCTCCCCAAACCTCCGCCCGCGTGGGACGACCCGTGGCCCGCGCTCACGCAGCGCTTTGCCCGTGCGGGGCGAGCCTCTGCGCCGGGAACGCTCGCCGCGGTTCACCCCTTGGGCGGTCCCTTCGTGGCCTACGGCGAGGTGCATGCAACGGCCTCGCTCCCTGCCGGTGCCCCGGTTCCGACGCGCTGGCGCACCGCCGCCTACGACGTCTACACGGGGAGGGACTGGGAAGTCGCGCCCGACCCACCTGCCGCCCCCCTTCTCGCCGCGCCGGCAGGCCCCGGCGTCGATGTGGAGATCGTCGCCCGCCTGAGGGACGTTCCCGTACCCGGCGTGCTCGAGCGTCCGTACGCCTCGTTTGAGGGCGCCGAGCATCTCCTCTACCTCCTCGGGCGCGGGTCGTGGCAGGGGGTCCCCGTAGGCGTGCCGTACGCCATCCGCGCCTTCCTCTACACGCCGGAATTCGAGGAGGCTCCCCTTACAAGGGCGTCCCCGCGTTCCTCGACCATCCCGCCGTCGACTTCTCTCGAACTCCCCCAAGACCTTCCTTCCTCCGTTCGCGAGCTGGCCGCCCGCCTGAGGCGCGAAGCCCTTGGAGCGGATCGGCCGCCGAAGAACGCCCAGGAAGCGTGGCGCGTCGCTCGGCGCGTGCAGACCTACCTTCGGGACGAGGGAAACTTTACCTACGAGACGTGGGACGTCCCCTTTCTCCGTCCGGGTGAAGACTACGTGGCGGAGTTCCTCTTCACGACGCGCCGCGGGTACTGCGAGCACTTCGCCTCCTCTGCCGTCGTCCTCCTTCGGGCGGCCGGAGTTCCTGCCCGCTTTGCCGTGGGGTACGGTCCTGGAGAGGTGACCGCCGACACCCAGGGGGTGCGCGTCGTCCTGCGCGACCGCGACGCCCACGCGTGGGCGGAAGTGTACCTCGAAGGGCTGGGGTTTGTCCCCCTCGAGGTGACCCCCGGGATGCAGCGGCCCGAAGCGTTGCCGGCGTCCACGGAAGAGTTTCTGCCGCATCCCTCGACTTCCGCGCCCGCTCCGCCTCCGGAAAACGGGAAGGATCTGCAGGGTTCCGGAGCATCCGAGGGAGGGAACCTTTCCTCCCCCGCGCCCGCGCAGCCGGCCGCCTTTGCGGTACCCGGGTTGCTCGCCCTCCTCCTCGGCCTCACGGCGGGAGTCGTCTTCGGTCGCCGCCGAAGGAAAATGCGCCTGTCCCCTCTCGATCGGGAAGCGCTTCGGCGGAGGTACATTAGGGCTCTCTGGATCGCGGGCATGTGCGGCGGGCGACGGGAGCGCGGGGAGACCGTGGGAGCATACGCCGCTCGCTTGCCTCAAGGGGCCGTAGAAGAGTCGTTCCGGCGCCTGACGCAGGCGTACCTTGCCGCTTACTACGGACCGCCGTCCCCAGGAGATTCGGACTTTCTCGCGCGGGAGCGGGAGTTCGCGGCGAGCGTGCGCCGCCACCTCCTGCGCTGCCTGTGGCAAGGCATCCGCCGCGCCGTCCCTTCTCGCCCTCGGTCTTTGTCTTCCGAGGGGCCGTAAGAAAACCACCGCAGGGGAAGGAGTGCGACCATGTCCCTCATCGCCTGCCGCTTCCGCCCGTGGGTAGCCGTCTTTTCCGCCGACGAACGCCTACTTCGCCGTCTGCGCCGGTCGGGGATCTACGCGGAGCTTCCGCTTCCGGGGGAGCGCGACGACCTACCCGCCGCGCTCGTACTTCCTCGCACCGCGGAAGGCTTTTGGTCACCGGAAGAACGCGAGCTTTTCTCCCGCTACCGCGCCGCGGGGGTCCCCACGTTGTGGGAAGAAGGGGCGGTTTCTCCGGACGGGGAGGCGCTTTCCCCTGGCCCGCGGGAGAACGCCTTTGTCTCGTTTTCCGACGACGAAGGGTTCGCCCGCCTTCACGCCGCCCTGCGCGAACTCGTCGGCGGCGACTCGGCCTACACGCCATTCGGGTTTGCAGAACGCTGCGTCGGGGAGCTCACCGCACGCCTCGAGAAAGGTCGGGCCGTCGTCGCCCTTTCCGGGGGACTCGATTCGGCGGTGGCCGCTGTCCTCGTTGCCCGGGCCCTTGGGGATCTCCTCGTACCCTTGTTTGTCGACCACGGCCTCTTGCGCGCGGGCGAAGCGGAGGAAGTTCCCGCATCGTTGGCGAAAATCCTCGGCCTTCCCGTGCGCCGCGTGGACGCGCGGGATACCTTCCTCGCGGCGCTCCGCGGCCTCGCCGATCCCGAGGCCAAACGCCGCGCCGTAGGGGAGACGTTCATCCGCGTCTTCGAGCAAGAAGTCGCCGGCATCGCGGACGTCGCGTACCTCGTGCAGGGTACGGTCTATTCCGACCTCATCGAGAGCGTAGGGCGCGGCGGGGTCAAGGCGCACCACAACGTGGGAGGGCTACCCGAACGCGTGTCGTTTACGCTCGTCGAACCTCTGCGCCTGCTTCTCAAGGACGAGGTTCGGGAGATCGCCCGCCACCTGGGTTTTCCCGCTTCCCTCGTGGAGCGCCAGCCCTTTCCCGGCCCCGGCCTCGCCGTGCGCGTCGTCGGCGAAGTCACCGCGGAGCGGCTGGAGCTCCTCCGGGAGGCAGATCGCATCGTGCGCGAGGAGATCGGCGCATCGGGCGTGGCCCCCACCCTTTGGCAGTACTTCGCCGTGCTTCCTGGCGTCCGCACCGTGGGGGCGAAGGACGGACGGCGGCGGGAAGGGGAGGTCGTCGCCATCCGTGCCGTCGTTTCCGAGGAGGCGATGTCCGCCCGCGCGGCCGAACTTCCCTACGAGCTCCTGCGCAGACTCGCTCACCGGCTCACGGCCGAACTCCCCGCCGTCGCCCGCGTCGTTTACGACGTCACGGACAAACCTCCGGGGACGATCGAGTGGGAGTGAACGCCCCCGCGGTTTACAGGCGCGCGGCATGGTTTTCCGGTCGCCGCCGGGAAGGCACGACGAGGATCCTCGGCCGATCGTCGTCTTTTAGGAGGGGTGCCTATTGTCTTCTGTCCTGGAGCGCTTCTTTTCCTTGCGCGAGCGCGGGACGACGGTTTCCCGCGAAGTGCTCGCCGGACTCACGACCTTTCTCTCCATGGCCTATGTCCTCTTCGTCGTCCCCCAGGTGCTCGGCGAGGCGGGAATGCCGCGGGAAAGCGTCTTCGTCGCCACGGCCCTCGCCGCCGCCGTCGGTACGCTCATCATGGGTCTGTACGCGAATTTTCCCGTGGCTCAGGCGCCGGGGATGGGCCTTCTCGCCTTTTTCGCCTACACGGTCGTAGGGACGATGCACATCCCCTGGCCCGTCGCCCTAGGGGCGGTGTTTGTCTCCGGGTCACTTTTCCTCCTCCTCACGCTCACCGGACTTCGGGAGGCGATCATCGCCGCCATCCCGGAAGGGATGAAGTTCGCGACGACGGCGGGGATCGGCCTCTTCATCGCCTTCATCGGCCTTCGGAATGGAGGCTTGGTTACCGTAGCCTCGGGAGCCAACGTTCCCGTCCTCGGCGAACTCCACCGCCCGGAGGCGCTCCTCACGCTCTTCGGTCTTGCGGCGACACTCCTCCTTTACGCCCGAGAGGTGCGGGGGGCCGTCTTTTGGGGCATGGTCCTCACGGCGGCGGTGGGGATTCTCACGGGGGTGATCCCGGCCCCGCGGGGGATCGGCGACGTGGTCGGTGCCGTACCCTCCCTCGCCCCGACTTTCCTCAAGCTCGACTTTTCCGGGCTTTGGACGCACACGGCTTCCTTCCTCGCCGTCGTCCTCACGATCTTCTTCGTGGACTTCTTCGACGCAACGGGAACGCTCGTCGCCGTCGGGGAGGAAGCCGGCCTTTTGGAACACGGGAAGCTCAAGGGGGGCGGCCGCGCTCTCATCGCCGACGCTTCGGCGATCCTCGCCGGGGCGCTTTTGGGGACGTCCTCGACGACTTCCTACATCGAGTCGGCTGCCGGCGTCGCCGCCGGGGGACGCACGGGACTCACGGCCGTCGTCGTCGCCGTCCTCTTCCTTCTGAGCCTCTTTTTTGCCCCCCTCCTCGGCGTGATCACCCCTTCCGTGACCGCGCCGGCGCTCATCGTCGTCGGTGTGCTCATGACCAGGGGCGTGCGCAAGATCCGGTGGGACGAGTGGGACGAGGCGGTGCCGGCGTTCTTCACGCTGATCCTCATGCCACTGACGACGAGCATCATGAACGGCATAGCCGCCGGCGTGATCCTCTATCCCGTCCTCAAGCTCGTCCGGGGCAAGGCTCGGGATGTGCATCCCCTCCTCTGGGCCCTCGGGGTAGCGTTTCTCCTGTACTTTGCCTTTCTCGTACCGTAAACGAAACGGGCGGTGTCCCGCGGGACACCGCCCGTTTTCTCTACCATCTCGATCATCCTGTAGGCGTTTGTTCGGCCGCCCCTTTTTCCGATTCCGTGGACCTTTCCCCTTTGGGCGGAGCGGGTCCGCGCGCCCAGGAAAAGGAGAGGTGCGTCTTGGGAAGCGAGGCCTCCCCGTGGGTGAACATGCGGTAGAGGACGTAGAGGAGGGCGATCGCCAGGGAACCGACGAGCATTTCCCCGACCGTTTCGCTCTGGATGATCACCTTCCGGCCGATGGCGAAGATGAGGACGTTGAGCATGAGGACGGGACTCCGGCTGATGAGGAGGTGGGCGATTTCGAGGCCTACGATGTAGAAGAGGACGTCGGCGAGGAATTGCGGGTAGTGCGTGGAGAGTTCCCAGTTGGACACGTAGCGGTAGAGGTCTCCGATCATCGCGATGCCCTCGAAGGTTACGGCGAGGATGATGATCACCGCGAGGATCTCCTCGAGCACCCCGATCAGGCGGACGATCGAGCGTCGCATGGAAATCCCTCCCGTGCAGGGTAGGCACCTGTAGACTACCAAAAACCCGAGAGCTTTGCGATCCCCTTCTTCCGAACGCGTACGGCCCCGGAAGTAACCTCGAACGTTTTTTCTTTTGCTCCTGTTCGAGTTCGCATTTTGCGGCGAAAGTATGGTACAATACCCTCGAATTGTTCGGAGTTATTGCCGAGCCCGGTAGCGCGGGCTTTCCCCGCGCTCCTTGCGCTTTGCCTTTCCGGACGAGAAAGGTTGATGTTTCTCCGCGGAGGGATGGAGGTTGGCGCGTGTTCTGGTAATCTTGGGCAGCGCTTCGGACCGCGAGCGCGTTCGGCCGCTTCTCGACGTCCTGGCCCGCTTCGGCGAACCGAGCGACATCCGGATCGCCTCCGCTCACCGAAATCTCGAAGACGTCCTCGCGATCGTCCGCGAGGCCGAGCAGAGCGGGGTGCGTGTAGTCATCGCCGCCGCGGGACTTGCGGCGCACCTCCCGGGGGTGGTTGCGGGCCAAACCGTCCTTCCCGTGATCGGTCTCCCCCTCGCCGTGGGTCCTCTCCACGGCGTAGACGCGCTCTTGTCCATCGCCCAGATGCCCCCGGGCGTTCCCGTGGCCACCGTGGGGGTAAACGCCGGAGAAAATGCCGCCTACCTCGCCCTGCACATCCTCGCCCTAGAAGACCCCGAACTCGCCGCACGGCTTCGCTCGCACCGTGCGGCGCGGCGCGACGAAATCCGCGCCCTCGACCGCAACCTGCGGCGCGAGGTGGAGGCGGAACCGCCGGGCGAAGGCTAGGCGGGCGTCCGGTGTCCGAAATTCCTTGGGAAAGGCGGGAGGAAGGTGATCGCGCGCTACACGCGGCCGGAGATGGCGCGCCTCTGGTCCGAAGAAAACCGATTTCACGCGTGGTGGCAGGTGGAGCTTGCCGTGCTCGAAGCGCTCGCCGAGGCGGGCGTCGTCCCGGCCGAAGACCTCGCCGCCCTCAAGCAGGGAGTGCGCATCGACCCTGCGCGCATAGCGGAGATCGAGGCGCGCACGCGCCACGACACGATCGCCTTTGTCGAACACGTCGCCGAGCAAGTCGGTCCCGCCGGGCGGTGGGTACACTACGGGCTTACGAGTGCCGACGTCGTGGACACGGCGTGGGCGCTTCTCCTCCGGGAGGCTTCCGACCTCCTCCTCGCCGAGCTCTCCCGTCTTTTGCACCTCCTGCGGGACATGTCCCTCGCCTACCGCGGCGTTCCCGTCCTCGGCCGTACCCACGGGAAGGCGGCGGAGCCGACGACCTTTGGTCTCAAGCTCCTCGGCTTTTACGACGAACTCCGCCGCGGCGAAGAGCGCCTGCGGGCAGCGGCACGGCGTGCGGCGCGGGGTAAGATCGCCGGGCCCGTGGGCACGTTCTCCCACCTTCCCCCGGAAATCGAAGAGGCGGCCTTGCACCGCCTCGGCCTTGAGCCGGCACCCGCGGCGACACAGGTTCTCCCGCGCGATACCTTTGCCGAGTACCTCGCCGCCCTCGCGCTTCTGGGCACCACCCTCGAACACCTCGCCGTGGAGATGCGCCACCTCGCGCGAAGCGAAGTGGAAGAGGTCGAGGAAGGGTTTGCCCCCGGCCAGAAAGGTTCCTCGGCGATGCCGCACAAGCGGAACCCCGTGGGCTTTGAAAACGTCTCGGGCCTAGCGCGTCTCCTCCGGGGTTACATGCTCGCCGCGTTCGAAAACGTCCCCCTTTGGCACGAACGGGACATCTCCCACTCCTCCGTGGAACGCGTGATCTTCCCCGACGCGACGACGGTTCTCCACTACATGCTCTGGCGCACGCGCGAGCTTCTCGCGCACCTCAGGGTCGACCCCGCGCGCATGCGGGACAACCTGCGGCGGACGGGCGGGCTCTTCGCCTCATCCCTCCTCCTCGACCTCCTCGTCGCCCAAGGGTTTCGGCGCGAGGATGCGTACGCGCGACTTCAGGAACTCGCCTTTCGCGCCCTCGAGGGTCCGCCCTCTTTTCTGCGGCGCATCCTCGAGGACCCCGAGCTTCGCTCGGCGGTGGAGCGCGCCTTTCCCACGGTCGCCTCGGGAAGCGAGGCGGATGCGGAAGAGCGCTTTTTCGACGCCCTCGTGGGGCACTTCCTCCGCCACGAAGCGGAGCGGTACCGCCGCGTTTTGGGTCCAAAGTTTGCGGATGGGGATGCGTAGGGGTCCCCCGTCCGACCGAAAGTCGCACTCTGGGAGGGAATGCAATGGACACCCAGCCCCCCCTTCACACCGGAAACTCAGAGCCTAGCGGGTCCGCCCTTTCCGGAACCCTCCTCTACGCAGGAAAGAGCAAGAAGGTCTACGCCACGGACGATCCCGAACGCGTGCGCGTCGTCTTCACCGACGCCGTGACGGCGGGGGACGGCGCGAAGCGCCGGGAATTTCCGGGGAAGGGAGAGCTCGCCGCCCGGACGAGCGCGCTTCTCTTCCGCGCCCTGGCTTCCAAGGGGATCCGGACGCACTTCCTGCGCGAACTCGCGCCGGCGGAGCACCTCGTGCGCCGCGTCCGCATCATCCCTCTGGAGGTCGTCGTACGCTTCCTCGCCACGGGGTCTCTGAGCCGCCGCTTGGGAATACCGGAGGGGCGGGCCCTGCCTTTCCCGCTCGTGGAGCTGTACTACAAGTCGGATGCGCTCGGCGATCCCCTGCTTACGGATGATCACGTCGCCCTCCTCGGTCTCGCGTCGCCGGAAGTCGTCGCGTACCTCAAGGACGAAGGGAGGCGCGCCGCGGAGGCGCTCCGAGAAATCTTTGCCGCCGTCGAGCTCATCCTCGTGGACGTGAAGTTCGAGTACGGGGAAACTTCCGAAGGAGAGATCGTCCTCGCCGACGAACTCTCCCCCGATTCCATACGCATTTGGACGAAGGACGGGGAGCGGCTGGACAAAGACCGCTTCCGCCGGGACATGGGCGACCTCCTCGAAGGGTACGCCTTTGTCTACCGGCGCCTGGCCGAACGGTTTCCCGAATTCGCCTCACCTTAGGGAGGCGGGGCGGTGCTCGAGGTAGACGAGCTCCGGGAACGAAACCCACGGGAGGGACGACGAGGATGGCAGGGACGCAGCGCACTCCGCGGGAGGGAGCGACCGCCGCGAGGATCGCCTCCGCCCTCAAGGAGATCCTCACTTCCGAGCACATGAGCTACCGCCACACGAAACGCCTTCTCGCCCTTCTCCCCCGCGAGGGCCCTCAGGTTCTCGCCGGGCCGGGCGAGGGCGCAGGGGTGGTAGCCGCAGACGGCGGAGCGGCGGCGTTTAAGATCGAGAGCCACAACCACCCGTCCAAGGTCGACCCCTATGCCGGGTCGGCCACGGGGATCGGCGGCCTGTACCGGGACGTCTTTACGATGGGGGCAGAGCCGCGACTCGCTGCGGCGCTCCTCCGCGTAGGGCCTGTGCACGTGGCGGAGGACGTGGAGTTCACGCGCACGCTCGTCCGGGGCTTTGCGGATTACGTCGCCGAATTCGGCGCAGGTGATGGGGCGTACGTAGAGTACGCCGTGGACGCTTCCTACGCGGGAAACCCCGTCGTAAACGTCTTTGCCCTGGGCGAAATCGTAGGCCCCCGTCTTTCCGCACGCGGTGGCCGGGACGGGGACGTGCTCGTCTACGCAGGCCGTCCCGTGGACGGGGCGGGGTACGAAGCGGCGGCCTTTGCTTCGCGCGCCTTCGACTCCGAGGAAGTACTCCCCCCCGTAGCGGAAGGGAGTTCCGACGCTCCTCCTCTCGTCCCCCCGGCAGATCCTCGGATGGGTCGGCGCGTGATGGACGCCTTGCTCGCCGCCGCCCGACGCGGGTGGGTCGTCGCCGTACAGGACATGGGGGCGGGAGGTGTAGCGGGTTCGGCCGCCGAGCTCGCGAGTCGCGGACCGGGCGGCGTGGTCCTCGACCTCGAGCGCTTCCCCCGTCTGCGGGAATTCCCTCCGGAGGTGCTCCTCCTCGCGGAAACCCAAGAAAGGGTTCTCGTCGTAGCCGATCCGGCACACGCCGAAGACCTCCTCACCCACTTCCGCGCGTTTCAGGTGCCGGCGGCCGTCGTGGGGCACCTCGTGTCGTCCGGTACGTTTTCCGTCCGTCGAGGCGAGGACCTCCTTGCGGAGGTACCCTTGGCGGAGCTTACGGACGTCGTACCGGTCGTGCGCGAAGACGTGGTCGCCTCCGTCCGGGCGGCAGAAGAGACGCGGGAGGGCGTGCCGCAAGGCTCCCCCGCCGCGCGGCGCGAACGGGCGGAGACCGAACTCGTCTTCCCCGAAGAGCGCGAGCTCCTCGAACGGCTGGGCCTCGTACGCCTCGACGCTTCGACGGTTCGGGATCTCCTCCGACGCTACCTCACCTCGCCGCGCTTTCCACGGCGCCTCGTCCGGAAAGGAGGGAACGTGCGGCCGAACGGCGCGGAGAAGGTGGGGGACCCCTCGCAGGAGGGAGGAGACCCTTCGCCGTGGGTCTTTGACGACGTGGTCCTCGTGGGCGTAGGGACTGAAGGCCCCGCCGTGTGGGGAATGAGCGGAGCCGGAGAGGGGAACGCCTTCGCGTTGGACGCCTACGGGGCGGCGCAGATGGCCGTCTTTGCCGTCCTCCGCTCCCTCGCGGTGCGCGGCCTTACTCCCCTCGGGCTTTCGGACAACCTGAACTTCGGTTCGCCGGAGCGGGACGACGTGTACCGCTCGCTCGTCGAGGTGGTCCTCGGGTTTTCCGCCGCCGCGCGCGCCGCCTCGGTGCCTTTCGTGAGCGGCAACGCGAGCCTGTACAACGAGACGGCGGAACGGGGGATTCTCCCCACCCCGCTTCTCGTGGCCTTCGGTTCTACGCCGCACTCCGCAGTTCCCGGAACGTGGGACGAAGAGGCCGTGGACGAAGCGGCCCCCGTCTTTCTCGTAGGGAGCGGGCCCCTGCGCCTTCTCCCTTTCTTCGCTGCGGCTTACGGGGCAGAGGAACTCTTCGCCCGGGCGGGAGAAGCTCTGGCGCGCCTGGCCCGGATTCCCCTGGCGCCGCAGCGCGAGGGAGAGGGACGACTGCGCAACGCGCTCGTGCGCCTCTACGCCGACACCTCCCTCCGCCGCGGAATTCTTGCGGCGCGCGCCGTCCGCGAAGGCGGAGCTCTCGGCACCCTTCTCCAGATGGCCGCCTCTTCGGCGAGCGGTGTCGCCCTCGGCGAACTCGACCGTGCGCCTGCGGAGAGTCTTGCCCTCCTTTTCGGCGAAGGGGCCTACGGCGTGTTCGTCGTAAAGCGGGCGATCGCAAAAGACTTTCTCGCGTGGGCGTGCGGCGAAGGACTCCGGGTCTTCTCCTTGGGGGAGGTGCGGCGAGAAGGCGTAGAAGTCGAGGGAATGCCCGTCCGCGTAGGGCCTTCGGAAATCGGGTCTTGGCTCCCCCGCGAGCTCGCCCTTGTCGGCCTCGTTTCCCGCCCGCCTTTCCGGGGAGAGCCTTCGGAGGGAGGAGCCGCTTCTTCGGCGCACGGCGCAGATTCTTATCGGGAGGGGGAAGCGCCGTGAAAGGCGGGGGGCTCTTTGCCCTCTACCTACCCCCGCTCGGGGGAGGAAAGGGGGGACCGAAGGTCGAAGAAGAAGTGCAATCCCTCGCCTCGCGGGCCGTTCACGCTCTCCTCCACCGCGGCGGGCGCGTCCTCGGGCTCACCCCTCCCGAGCGCCGCGTTTCCGTACCCGAAGGCGAAACGGAGGAGCGCGGACGAGACGGAGGGCCCCGCGTGGCCGTAGGCATCGGGGAGTCCTCCCCCGTTCGCCTCGGGAGCGGCGCGCTGGGGGCTCTGGCGCTCGCGCTCGCCGAAGGGGGCGGGTGGATCGACGTCTCGCCTTCGGACGTCGCGTCCGGCGAAGGAGCCGTCGCCTACCTCGGGCCGCTGGCTCCCGAGGAGGCCGAGGGGGTCCGCGCCGTCCTTGCAGGCCGCCCCTGGCCTGCCGCCTTGCCTTCCCCCTACGCGGCCGTGATGGTGGAGCGGGACGGGCTTTCCGCGGTTCGCGACGCCACCGGCGTCTACCCCCTCTTCGTGGGGCGCAAGGGGGATCTCGTGGCGCTGGCGAGCGAGACGTCTCCCTTGGAAGCCTTGGGATTTTCCGTCTCCGAAGTTCGGGCGGGTCAGGTGAGCCGCTGGCGGTGGAACGGAAGCGAAATGCGCTACATTCCGCGTCCCCTCCCCGGGACGCCGGAGGGCGGGGAAGAGCCCGCGCCTCGGCGCGATGCGAACTCCTTCGCCCGCGGCGTGTGCGCCTTCGAACTCTTGTACGTTTCCCGACCCGACAGCCGCCTCTTCGGCGTGAGCCTGTACGCCGCGCGAAAGCGCCTGGGGGAGGAGTTGGCTCGCCGGGCGCCCGCAGAGGCGGACATGGTGGTGTACGCCCCGGATACGGCCTTTCCCCAGGCGCTCGGGTACGCTCAGACCCTCGGTCTTCCCCTCGAAGGGGTGCTCGTGAAGTCCCCCGCCGCGCCCCGCAGCTTTCTCCTCGCCCAGGGGGAACGGGATGCCGTCCTCGAGGCCAAGTTCGCCCTCGTCCGCGAGCTCGTGCACGGGAAGCGCCTCGTCCTCGTGGACGATTCGCTCGTGTACGGCTCCACGGCGGCGCGCCTCCTCAAGCTTCTGCGCGACGCGGGGGCGCGCGCGGTCCACGTCCGCATCGCCTCCCCTCCGGTGACCGCCCCTTGCGTCTACGGGTTCTTCGGCCCCGAAACGCCGCCCATGGGCGTGATGTCCCGCGGGGAACTCGCCGCGCACATCGGTGCGGATTCCCTCGCCTACCTCGACTTCGAAACCTTTGCCGCCCTCTTTCCCCGGGGGAGCGTGTGCACGGCCTGCCTCGTGCCCCGAGACGGGTAGAGGCGCGCGATCCGGATTCCAAGGAGGTACGACCAATGGAGCGGCCACGCGAGCCGGGTTCCGGTGCGTCGGGTTACGCCGAAGCCTACCGCCGCGCCGGCGTCGATCTCGATCGGGGTGCGGAAGTCGTCCGACGCGTAGCCGAACTCGTCCGAGGCACGCACGGCCCGGAAGTTTTGCGCGGAATCGGTGCCTTTGCCGGCGCGATTCGCCTGCCGGACGGGCTCGACGACCCCGTGCTCTTCGCCTCGGCCGACGGCGTAGGGACGAAGCTCCTTCTCGCCCAGGCCCACGGTCGCCTCGAAGTTGCCGGTTGGGACCTCGTGGCGATGAACGTGAACGACCTGGCGGCGGAAGGAGCACAGCCGCTCTTCTTCCTCGACTACGTAGCCATGGGTCGCCTCGATCCCGACGCGATCGAACGCCTCATCGCGGGCATGGTCGACGCCCTTCGTGAGGTCGGGGCAGTTCTCCTGGGGGGCGAAACCGCCGAACTTCCGGGAATGCTTCCGGAAGGCTCCCTCGAGCTTGCGGGGTTTGCGGTGGGCGTCGCCCCCCGAGCCTCCCTCGCGCGTCCGGCGCCGGCCGCCGGCGACCTCCTTCTTGGCCTTGCGAGTTCCGGGTTTCACGCAAACGGCTACAGCCTTCTTCGCGCCCTCCTCGCCCGCGACCCGGACCTCTTCACCCCCGAAGAGCTCCTCACCCCGACGCGGCTCTACGTTCACCAGGCCGCGGCGGCCTTTGCCGCGGGCGCCAAGGCCGCCGCGCACATCACCGGCGGGGGGTTTCCCGAAAACCTTGCACGCGTGTTTCCCTCCACGCTCGCGGCGGAAGTCGCGGTCGAGGCGTGGGAAGTTCCCGAAATCTTTCGGCGCGCGCAGGCGGCCGCAAACCTCGACGACCGCGAGGCGTATGCCGTGTGGAATCAGGGGATCGGTTTCGTCTTCGTCGTCGCCCCCGAACGCCTCGGCGACGTGCGGCGGGCGCTTGAGGATCTCGGAGAAAAGCCGGTCGTCCTCGGTCGCCTCGTAGAACAGGGCCAGGGCGGGGAAGGGGGCGCCGTACGTTTCCGGTACGGCGGACACCTCCCCGCGTGAACATTTCCGCGGCCCGCGCCATTTTCACATCGAAGCGAGGTTTGCGTGAGGCGGTCTTCTCGCCGCGCGCCGGTTGCGGGCAACGCGGCCGCGCGCCGTTTGCGGGCAACGCGGGGTGTAGAGAAGGAGAAATCCAGGGAGGGAGGAGCCCGTGTCCGCAGAAGAACACGCCGACCGCCTCGAGATCCCCCCGGAATGGCGTCCTGGGGCGGAGCCGGTACCCGTCGCCGTGTTCGCCTCGGGCGAGGGGTCCAACGCCGTACAACTCGTCCGCCGGGAAGGCGTCTACCGCGTCGTCGCACTCGTGAGCGACCGACCCGAGGCACCCGTCGTGCGGAAGTTTCGCCGCCTGGGGCGCGAGGTCTTCGCCCGGTCGGTTCGGGACTTTCCCGACAAGGCGGCCTTTGAGGAGGCAATCCTCGCCTTTTTGAAGCCTTTTGCCCCGCGGTGGCTTGTCCTCGCGGGGTACATGCGCCTCGTGGGCCCTACGCTCCTCGGCGCCTACCCTTGGCGGATCCTCAACCTTCATCCGGCGCTCCTTCCCGCCTTCCCAGGCAAGGACGCCGTCGGGCAAGCCCTCGCCTACGGTGTCAAGGTGACCGGCACGACCGTCCACCTCGTGGACCAAGGCGTGGACACAGGTCCGATCGTCGCCCAACGTTCCGTGGACGTGCGACCTACGGACACTCCGAAGACGCTGGCGGCACGGATCAAGCGCGTCGAGCACCGTCTGTACCCGGCTGTGCTCTCCCGGATTCTCCGCGAAGGACTCGTCCTCGAGGGTAGGCGGGTGCGCTTCTTGCAGGAAGGAGAACCTGGGGTTTAACCGTTGTTTGGATCGTTTCGCGGTCCTCGATTCCGTTCTTTCGTGAGAAAGGCGTTGGCGGGAGGTTCGGAGAAGGAGGTTCGGACATGTCCGTACGCCGCGCGCTCATGAGCCTCTACACGAAGCCGCCCTACCTGCCCTTTGCCCGCGAGCTGGCAGCCCGCGGGGTGGAACTCTACGCTTCCGGGGGTACGGCGGCCTACCTGCGGGAGGCCGGGCTTCCCGTGGTCTCCCTCGACACGTTGACCGGATTTTCCGAGCTCTTGGGAGGGCGCGTAAAGACGCTGCACCCCCGCGTGTTTGCGGGGATCCTCGCGCGACCTACGCCCGGGGACCTCTCTTCCGTGGAGGCGGCGGGAGGGGTACCGTTCGACCTCGTCGTCGTCGACCTCTACCCGTTCGAAGACGCGCGGGACAGGGGCCTGCGCGGCGAAGAGCTCGTCGAGCTCGTCGACGTCGGCGGCGTCGCCCTCCTCCGCGCCGCGGCGAAAGCCCACGCGCGCGTCTTCGTCGTCTCTTCCCCTGCAGACGTCCCCCTCGCCCTCGAGGGGTTGGACGCTTCCCCGGAGCGTGCCCTCGCCGTGCGGCGCGCGCTCGCCGAACGCGCGTTCCGCCGCACGGCCTTCTACGATCTGGCGATCGCTTTCGCCTTTCGGGAGGGCCGTTTCGAAGAACCGGGAAAAGCTTCGCCCGTGGACGGCCCCGATGCGTCGGACGCCCGGGGCCTTTCGGAAGATGCGGAGGCACGGGCGGGAATCGCCCCTTCCCCTTGGGAAGAAGCTCTCGCCGTCGGAGGGGCGACGGTTTCCCCGGGTGGGGGAGCGTCGGAGGCTTCTTCGGCCCTGCCTCGGGCGGTCGCCTTTTGGGGCGTGGAAGGGAAAGAGCTCCGCTACGGCGAAAACCCCCATCAGCGCGGTGCGTTTTTCCGCCTCGCCGGAGCCGCGGGACCTTCGTTGGCCGATCTTCGCCTCCTGAGCGGGAAGCCCCTCTCCTACACGAACTACCTCGACATCGAACGGGCCCTTCGCCTTCTCGCCGACCTCGAAGCGGACTTTTCCGCCCCGACCGCGGTGGTCCTCAAACACGCGTCGCCTGCGGCGGCGGCGATCGGCGCAGACGTCTTCCAGGCTTACCGCCGGGCACACGACGCCGACCCCGTATCCATCTTCGGCGGAGTCGTGGCCGTAAACCGGCCCGCCGACGAGGCGCTCGTGCGCGCGCTGGCGGAAATCTTCCTCGACGTCGTCCTCCTCCCGGAAGGGACGGACCCTGAGCTCCTCGAACCCCTCACGCGCAAGAAAAACCTGCGCGTCTTTGTGTACCCTCGGGAGTTCCTCCGCCCCGCGGAAGATCTCGACCTTCGGAGCGTCCGCGGGGGGCTCCTCGTCTCCGTGCGCGAACGGCGCGCGCCGTCCTTCCGGATCGTGGGCGCCCACCCGGTTCCGGAAGAGCTCTGGCCGAGCGTGCGCCTCGCCTGGACGGTGTCCGCCCATGTGACGTCGAACGCCATCGTCCTCGCCCGGGACGGGGTCACGGTAGGGGTGGGGGCGGGGCAGCCCAACCGCGTGGGTTCGGCGGAGATCGCCCTGCGCCAGGCAGGCGAGCGCGCCCGCGGGGCCGTCCTCGCGTCGGACGGGTTTCTGCCCTTTCCCGATACCGTAGAGCTCGCCGGTGCCGCGGGTGTGCGGGCGATCGTTCAGCCCGGCGGTTCCGTGCGCGACTCGGAGGTCATTCGGGCGGCCGACGCGGCGGGTATCGCCATGGTCTTCACGGACGTCCGCGTCTTTCGTCACTGATGCGGGATTGGGGTAACCCGATAGGGAAACGTGCGCACCCTCATCGCGAGGTGCCAGGGAGGTGGCCCGTGTGCACGTGCTCGTCGTGGGGTCCGGTGGTCGAGAGTACGCCCTGGGAGTCGCCCTTCTTCGCTCGCCGAGCGTCCGGCGCGTGAGCTTTACGCCGGGGACGGATGTCATGGGCGTCCTCGGGGACGTGTGGAGGATCCCTTGGAGCGATCCAGAGGAAATTGCCGAACGCGTTCGCGCGGAACGCGTCGACCTCGTCGTCGTCGGTCCGGAAGAGCCGTTGGCTCACGGGTTCGCCGACGCTCTCCGCACGCGCGGGATTCCCGTGGTGGGTCCCGGACGGGAAGGGGCCCGCCTCGAGGCGAGCAAGGTGTTCGCCAAAGAGCTCATGCGCGAGGCGGGGATTCCCACGGCCGAGTTTCGCGTGGTGGAGCGCCTGGCCGACGCCGACGAACTCCTCGCCGTCGGCCCCTATCCACTCGTGATCAAGGCCGACGGACTTGCGCAGGGGAAGGGCGTCGTCGTCGCCGGCGACGAGGGAGAGGCCCGGACCGCCCTCGGGGAGATGCTCGAGGCCCGCCGCTTCGGCGAGGCCGGAAGCCGGGTCGTCGTCGAACGCTTTCTCGAGGGCGTGGAGCTTACCGTACACGCCCTCGTCGCCGACGGGGAAGCGGTTCTTCTGCCGCCCGCGCGCGACTACAAGCGCCTGGGGACGGGGGACGTCGGGCCGAACACCGGCGGAATGGGGGGGTTTTCCCCGCTGCCGGGATACGGCCCGGAGGCGGAGGCGCGCGTTCGCGCGGAAATCCTCGATCCCCTCCTCGCGTCTCTCGAACGCCGGGGGATTTCGTACCGGGGGATTCTCTACCTCGGACTCATGTGGACGGCGGAAGGGCCGCACGTCCTCGAGTTCAACGTGCGCTTGGGCGATCCAGAGGCGCAAATCCTCCTGAGCCGCGCTACCGGAGATCTCGGCGCGGTCTTCGCCGGGCTCGCCGAGGGCCGCCTTCGTCCCGACGCCCTCCGCTTTTGCGAGGAACGGGCGGTGGGCGTCGTCGTCGCCGCGCCCGGCTATCCGGAAGCTCCGGTTCGGGGACTTCCCCTTCCCTATCCCGCCGATCCGACGCTCCCCGTGGCCCGGGGGGATACCCCCCTCCTTCGTGTATACTACGCCAACGTGCGCGCGGCAGAGGGGGAGGACTTCGCGCGCGCCCGGCGCGGGGTCCTCCGTGCGCACGATGCCCGCCTCGTTTCCCAGGGCGGTCGCCTCCTCACGGTGGTGGGGTTGGGCGAGGATTGGGAAGAAGCGCGCCGCCGCGCGTACGCGTGGGCGTCCCCGTTTCGGGAGGCGGGCTTTTCCCTGCGCGAGGACATCGCCGACGAAGAACACCTTCGGCGGTATGCCGAGCGTTTTTCGGCCGTATGATCCCGTGAGCGGCCCTTTGCTCGCGCGTTTCCGACCCCCAAGACCGGAACCAACGTTGTAGGCAGAAAGAGGAGGTCCGGGAGATGAGAAGGCTCTGGGTGCACGGGAGGTGGGCGGTCGCGCTTGTGGTCCTCGTCTTTCTCGCGGGTTGCTTTTCCCGCCCGGAACAAGAGCCATCCGCCCCTTCTCCTCCCCCCTCGTCGTCCGCACCGGCGGCCCCGCAACCTACCACAGCGTACGCCCCCCTTACCGGCCGCGAGATCGGAAAGCCGATCGCCCGGCGTCCGTTGGCGGTGGTGATCGAAAATGCGCCGGACGCTCGCCCGCAGTCGGGCCTCTTCGCCGCGGATTTTATCTACGAGTTCCTCGCGGAGGGGGGAATCCCGCGCTTTCTCGCCGTGTTCCACAGCGGCATGCCCGACGAGATCGGTCCCGTCCGTAGCGCCCGGCCGTACTTCATCGAGGTGGCCCGCGCGTTCGGGGCCGTTCTCGTACACGCCGGGGGGAGCGACGAAGCGGACGCGATCCTCGCGGGCGGGGACCCGCCGCACCTCGACGGCCTCGCCGCCGAGGGGAAGTACTTTTGGCGCTCTCCCGACCGGAAACCTCCGCACAACCTGTACACGAGCGCCGAAAAGCTCGAAGCGTACATGGCCGCCCGCGGCATTCCGCCGACGGGGCAGCCTCCTTCGTTTTCCTTTTCTCCGGAAGGACCGGCGGCCCTGTCTTCCGACGTTCGCCCGGCCGGGCGCGTGCGCATCACCTATCGGGGCTCTTCTCCCGTGACCTACACGTACGAAGAAGGCAGAGGGGGGTACGTCCGGGCTACGGGGGGGACACCCGACACCGACCGGAGGACGCAAGCGCCCGTTCAGCTGGCCAACGTCGTGATCGTGCGCGTCCCCCACACGGTGGCCGACAGTGCCGGGCACCTCAAAATCGACCTTGCCGACGTGCGGGAAGCGTGGTGGCTTGCCAAAGGGGAGGCCCTCCCCGTGGAAGCCCGCTGGGAGGGAAGCGGCCCGTACCGGCTGTTCCGAGATTCGCGGGAAATCCCCCTCGTTCCCGGTGCGACGTGGGTCGTGGTGCTCCCGCTCCAAGGCTACGATGTGAGCTTTGCTCCCTAGCGGGATCGCTTCCCGGCGGAGCGAACGCCTGCCGAGGATTCCCCCGCCGACGGATCCCCGCCCGCTCCTCCTGTACTTCACTTCGATGATGTGGTAAAGTATACGCGAAGTACACCGACCGGGAGCGGTTGAGGGGGATGCGCGGATGAATTCCCAGCGGTTGGAGAAGCTCCGCGATTCCGGGTTGGATTCCCTCTTCGAGGCCATCCTCACCCTGGAGACGCTCGAGGAATGCTACGCCTTCTTCGACGACCTCTGCACGGTGAACGAGCTCAAGGCGATGGCCCAGCGCTTCGAAGTCGCGCGCATGCTCATGGACGGCGAGACGTACGCCGCCATCGAAGAAAAGACCGGTGCGAGCACGGCGACCATCTCGCGCGTGAAGCGCAGCCTCTACTACGGAAGCGACGGCTACGCCCTTGTCATGCGCAAGCTCAAGGATCGCCGCGGAAGTTCTCCTCCGCCTTCCTCAAAGGCGGCTCCGCCGCTTCAAGGCGAAGCTGGGTCGCGAGGCGTTCCGCACCGCAAGCGGTGAGCGGGGCAACGGAAGTTCTCCTCGGGGGCACACCCTTTGGCGTGTGCCCCCGGTTGCGTTAGAATGGCGGGTGGAAGTAGGCGAATGCCCCGGCGGCGACTCCGAATGCGGCCTTTTGCTTTTTATGACCTGAGAGACGTTTTCCTTGAATGCTCGATGCGCGATGAGCGAAGGGGAGGCGGACATGGAGGAACTTTTACGCAACCTAAGTCCCGAGCAGCGCGAGGCGGTGAAGACGACGGAAGGGCCCGTGCTCGTCGTCGCGGGAGCCGGGAGCGGGAAGACGCGCGTCCTCACCCACCGCATTGCCTACCTCATCGCCCGCGGCGTTCCACCTTCGCGGATCCTCGCGATCACCTTTACGAACAAGGCGGCGCGGGAGATGAAGGAACGCTCCGTAGCCCTCGTAGGGGAGGCGGCCCTCGAGGTGTGGATTTCCACCTTCCACAGCCTTGCCGCCCGACTCCTCCGCATAGGCGGGGAGGCCATCGGTCTTCCGCAGAACTTTACGATTCTCGACACGGACGACGTGCGGAGCCTCTTTCGCCAGATCCTCGAGGAACTCAACCTCGACCCCAAGCGCGAGGATCCCCGCCACTTCGCGGCCACCATCTCTCGGCTCAAAAACGAAGGGACGTCGCCCGAGGACTACCTCAAGCGCTTCGATCCCACCCATCCCGCGGAGCGTCGGCTCGCCCAAATCTACCTGCGCTACGAGGAAAAGAAGGCCAAGGCCGGCTCCCTCGACTTCGACGACCTCCTCCTACGCGCCGTCGAACTCCTCGAGCACGAAGCGGGGGCGCGCCTCGCCGCGAGGTTCCGCTACATCCACGTCGACGAGTACCAGGACACGAACCCCTTGCAGTACCGGCTTTTGCGCGCTCTGACGCGCGAGCACGACAACCTCTTCGTCGTCGGGGACGCCGACCAGTCCATCTACACCTGGCGCGGTGCGGATCCCCGCATCTTCCACTCGTTTGCCGCGGACTACCCCGGGGCAAAGGTGATCACCCTCGAGCGGAACTACCGCTCGACGCAGAGGATTCTCGATGCAGCCAACGCCCTCATTCGCCACAACCCGGGGCGTCCCCCCAAGGACCTTTGGACGGAAAACGACGGAGGAGAGCCCGTGCGCGTCCTCTTCGCGGGGAACCAGGCCGAAGAGGCCGAAGCCGTCGTGAAGCGGATCGACGCCCTCACGCGCGAGGGCTACGCGTTGGGGGACATCGCGGTCCTGTATCGGACGAACGGCCAGTCCCGCACCGTCGAAGAGGCCCTCCTCTCCGCCGGCATTCCTTACCGCATCGTCGGAGGGCTTCGGTTTTACGAGCGCAAGGAGATCAAGGACATCCTCGCCTACCTCCGGCTCATCGCCAACCCGGGAGACGATCTGAGCTTTCTCCGCGTGGTCAACGAACCGCGGCGAGGTCTCGGGGAGTCGACCCTTGCCCGTCTCCGGTCCTTCGCGGAGTCCATGGGCTCTTCCCTCTTTCTTGCCGCCTGCCGTGCCGACGAGGCGGACATCCCGCGGAGCAAGGCCAAAGTGCTCATCGGGTTTTGCACGCTCCTGCGCGACCTCGGCGCGCGCGCCCGGGAACTGCCGCTCGCGCGCTTCGTGGACGAGGTCCTCGAAGCGACGGGCTACCGAGCATCTCTCCTCGCGCTTCCCGAGCCGGAACGCGCCGCCCGGCTCGAAAACGTCCAAGAGTTCCTGAACATGGCTTCTTCCTTTCAAGCCCTCCATCCCGAGGCGGACCTGGCCTCGTTCCTCTCGGAAATGGCCCTGCTCACGGACGTCGACACGTACGAAGGGGCGGAGGACCGCGTAACCCTCCTCACGCTCCACGCCGCCAAGGGTCTGGAGTTTCCCGTGGTGTTCATCATCGGCCTCGAGGAAGGGCTTCTCCCCCATCACCTTTCTCTCGAGGAGGGGAACGTAGAAGAGGAACGCCGCCTCCTCTACGTAGGGATGACGCGCGCCAAGGAGCGCCTCTTCCTCACCTACGCGGAGCACCGCGCCCAGTACGGATCTCCCTTGCGGGCGAGCCGCCCAAGTCGGTTTCTCGAAGAAATTCCTCCGGAGCTCCTCGTCGTCGAGGACGTCCGCGTTCCGTGGGCGCGGGAAATCTTTCGCCGGCGGGGCTTTCCCCCGGCCGGGGAAGACGAACGCGAGATCGCGGGAATCTCCGGTTCGCCTTTCTCCGGACACTTCGGAGGTCCTCGCGAAGGAGGAGGGCCCGGGAGGGAAGGAGGAAAGGCGAATCTTGCGGACGAACCCTGGCAACCGGGCGATCGTCTCGTTCACGCGCTCTTCGGGGAAGGGACGGTCGTCCAGGTCCGCGGGAGAGGGGACGAAATCGAACTCGTCGTCGCCTTTCCCCAACCCTTGGGAGTGCGCATCCTTCTTCCCCGCTTTGCTCCGATCATCCGCCGGAAGGGTTCCTGAGGTGGCAGGTCGACCCCGGCCGCGCGGGATTTTTCGATTCCCCGGCGGTCGGGAGAAATGGGGAATCCCGGCGAGGCAGGTGATCTCCGTGGCTTCCGACGCGACCGGACGGCGGGACGCGCCGCCCGAACCGGGCGGTACGCCCCCCGGAACACAAGGTTCGCTCTTCGAGTTTTCCGACGCCGCCGAGAGGACCTCGTCGTCGGAGGGTTCGTCCGCGGAACGCGCGATTCCCCCGGAAATCTTGGCGCGCATGCGCGAGCTCGTCGAGCTCCTCAACCGGTACAACTACGAGTACTACACGCTCGGGGAGCCGAGCGTGTCCGACGAGGAGTACGATCGGCTCTACGACGAGCTCGTAGGCCTCGAGAAGAAGACGGGCGTGATCCTCCCCGACTCCCCTACGCAAAAGGTGGGCGGGCCGATCCTCGAAGGTTTTCCGCCTCACCGCCACAAGAATCCCCTCTGGAGCTTGGACAAGGTGACCGGTGCCGCGGAGTTTCGCGACTGGTACGACCGCGTCCTCCGCACCATCGCCGCCTACCGTGCGGAACACCCGGAGGAGGACGTCCCCGAGCGCCCGACTTTGGTCCTCGAGTACAAATTCGACGGGCTCACGGTGGTCCTCACGTACGAAGACGGGCTCCTTACAGCTGCGGCGACGCGTGGGGACGGGACGGTGGGGGAGATGGTCCTCGAGACGGTCAAGGTGATCCCTTCCGTCCCCCTTTCCATTCCGGAGAAGGAGGGGACGTATGAGATCCAGGGAGAGGCGGTCATGCCCCTCAGCGCCCTCGCCCGCTACAACGAAGAGCACCCGGAAAAGCCCCTCAAGAACGCCCGCAACGGCGTCGCCGGGGCCCTGCGCAACTACGACACGTCCGAGGTGCGCAAGCGCCAGATCGACATCTACTTCTACCACGTGAACTACGCGAGTCGGCGGACGTTCCGGCGGCACACGGAAATGCTCGACTTCCTCCGGGAGATGCGCCTCAAGGTCCATCCCTACCACAAGGTCTTTACCGACGTCGAGGAACTCATCCGAGAAGTGGAGGCCTTCGCCCCCAAGCGGGCGGAGCTCGACATCGACATCGACGGGATGGTGATCAAGATCGACGAGCTCCGTCTGCGGGAGATCCTCGGGACTACGGCGAAGTACCCGCGGTGGGCCATCGCCTGGAAGTTCCCCGCCCTCGAGGTCGTCACCCGCCTCGTGGGCGTAGAGTGGCGCGTCGGGCGCACGGGTGTCGTCACCCCGACGGCGGTTCTCGAGCCCGTTCCCGTAGGGGGCGTGATCGTACGCCACGCGACGCTGAACAACGTGGAGGACATCGAGCGCAAGGGCCTTATGTTTGCCCTGGGGCGCAAGGTGCGCCTCAAGCGGAGTGGCGACGTGATCCCCATGATCCTCGGTCCTGCCGAGGATACCCCCCCGGACGAAACCCACCGCATCCGGCCGCCGGAGCGCTGTCCGGCCTGCGGCGCGCTCCTCGAGCGCGACGGTCCGTTTCTCTACTGCCCGAACACCCTTTCCTGCCCGCCGCAGCTCGCCCGCCAGATCGTCCACTACGCGTCCCGCGAGGCGATGGACGTCGAGGGACTGAGCGAAAAGACGGCGGAACTCCTCGTGGAGCGCGGACTCGTGCGCACCGTGGCCGACCTGTACACCCTTCGCGAGGAAGACCTCCTCACGCTGCCCCTCTTCAAGGAGCGGAAGGCGCGCAAGCTCCTCGCCGCCATCGAGGCGGGCAAACGCCGTCCCCTCTCGCGCTTCCTCTACGCCCTCGGCATCCACAACGTGGGCCGCGAGACGGCCCGCGTAGTCGCCAGGCGCTTTCGCACCTTCGATGCGGTCCGACGCGCCACGCACGAGGAACTCCTGGAAATCCCGGGCGTGGGCGAGGTGATCGCGGAATCGATCGTTTCGTACTTCCGCGAGCCGCACGTAGAAGAGGTCCTCGCCCGCCTTGCGGAGCTGGGCGTAGAGCCTCTGCCGGAGGCGGAAGAAACGCGCGGGCAGCACCCCCTCGCGGGGAAGACGGTCGTGATTACGGGTACCCTCTCATCCATGACACGAGAAGAGGCGAAGGCGCGCCTCGAGGCCTTGGGCGCCCACGTGACGGACAGCGTCTCGCGCAAGACCGACTACCTCGTCGTCGGCGCTAACCCGGGCTCCAAACTTGCCAAGGCCGAAGCCTACGGGATTCCCCGCCTCACCGAGGCGGAGTTTCTCACCCTGTTGGGGGGCTGACCCGATGCGTGCGCTGGGCAGAGCGCTCCGCCTCCTCCTCGCGGGCGTGCTCTCCGTGGGAGGAGTGGGGCTATCCCTTTCCGGCTGCTCCTTTCCCGAAGCTCCCCTCGCCGCCCCGCCGGCGCAACACGGGGAGCAGGCCGGCCCGTCCCTCTCTCCGCCTGAGGTAGGCCGTGCGCCGTACGCCGTCTACCCGGCGCCCGACGCCGCCGAAGGAGTGGGTCGCGTCTCCCGCGGGAGCCTCGTGAGCGCTCTGGACGTCCGCCTGTCTTACGAGGAATTTGAGGCGGGGGTGTTCGAACACCTCGCCCGCGTCTTTCCCCCCGACCGCTACGGGGTGCGCGCGGGTCTCTACCCGCCGGCCGCCGAACTCGGGGATTGGCTGAAGCCGTACGACGCGGAAAAGAATCCGCTCGGTGTCAATCCTCCCGATCCCGTTGCGTCCGGAACTCCCGGGGCGGAAGCAGCCGAAGCCGCACGACGAGAACCGCGGGCGGTCGCCGTCCTCGCGTACAACCTGTACACCTCACCTCCCGAACGCAACACGCCGCCGGAGGCGCTCGCGCTCGGTCTCGGCGTCTTCGCTCCCGCCCCCGAGGAAGCGGAGAACTTCGGGCGCAAAGCGGGGGAAAAGATCGTCCACAACCTGCGGAGCGAGGGCTTCACCGGCGATGTTTGGATCGCCGTCTACCGCCTTCCCCTCACAAAGGAAGCGGTTCCCGGCACGTTCGTTGCCTTTGGCCTTTCCAAGGACAAGGGCGGCTCTTTCGTGGAGTGGGAGACGTTTCGCGAGCGCTACGTCCTCCTTTCCCGCGGGGAGGATCTGCTGTCCCAGAAGTTTCAAGGGTTTGTGCGCGAGCTCCGGGATTCGTTTCCCCAAGGGGTGTACGCCACGGGAACCGCCCACTACGTCCGGGACGCCCTGGTTGGCGTGCGCCTGGTTTTCACCACCTCCCTGGCGGACGCCGTATCGCGACAGGCCCTCGTGAACTTTGCCGTGGAAAAGGTGAACTCCCTCGTCCCCTCCGGAGTTTCTCTCGTCCTCGACTTCCAGAGTTTCGGACGCACGTACGCCGTGTACATCCGCGACCCCGCCGCCGGTTCCTTCCTCTACGAACCGGGGCGTGTTCCGTAGCCGTCCCGTGCCGCACGAGACGCAAAGACGCCCCTGCCGACCTGCAGGGGCGTCTCGCGCGTTTTCCGCGGGATTCGTGCCGTCATCCCCCGTACCGCTGGCGGAGGATCCGGGCCGCTTCGAGCATGTTCCGGAGGGAAGCGAGGACCTCCTCTTCCTTGCGCGTCTTGAGGCCGCAGTCGGGATTGACCCAAAAGAGCTCCTTCGGCAGGACGCGGAGCGCCCGTTCGACGAGGGCGACCATTTCCTCCACGGGAGGGATCCTCGGGCTGTGGATGTCCCACACTCCGAGGCCGATGGCGTTGGGGTACCCACCTTCTTCGAAGGCGGCGATGAGCTCGCCGTGGCTTCGCGCCGTCTCGATGAGGATGACGTCGGCGTCGAGGTCTTTGATGGCGTCCAAGATGTCGTCGAATCTGCTGTAGCACATGTGGGACTGGATCTGCGTTTGGTCCTGCACGCCGTTGGAGAGGATGTGGAAGGTCTCCACCGCCCACCGGAGGTAGTCCGCCCAGTCCGCGTGTTTCAGGGGGAGGGCCTCGCGGAAAGCGGGTTCGTCAATCTGGATGATCCCGATGCCCGCGCGTTCGAGGGCCAAGACTTCTTCGCGCATCGCCCAGGCGATCGATCGGGCCACCGTCTCCCGCGGCACGTCCTCCCGGGCGTACGACCACTGGAGGATCGTAACGGGTCCCGTGAGAATCCCCTTCACGGGGCGATCCGTGAGGCTTTGGGCGTACGCGGTCCACGAGACGGTGATCGGCTCGAGGTAGGCGGCGGGTCCGTAGATGATCGGCGGCCGAACGGCCCGCGAGCCGTAGGACTGTACCCATCCACGCTCGAGAAAGGCAAAGCCGCCCATCTTTTCCGCGAAAAACTCCACCATGTCCGACCGTTCGAATTCCCCGTGCACGAGCACGTCGATCCCGAGGTCCTCCTGGATGCGAATCCAGCGGGCGATTTCCTCGCGGATGAAGGTTTCGTACGTCTCCGTGCTCCATTCGCCGCGCTTCCAGCGCGCCCGGGCCGCCCGAACTTCTTCCGTCTGGGGGAGGCTGCCGATCATGGTCGTGGGGAAGAGGGGGAGACGGAAGCGTTCTTGCTGGATGCGCCACCGTTCGGGGAAGGGTGTTTTCCTCGGGCCGACGTGTTCCTCGCCTTGGGTGGCGGGGAAGGGGTGGGCGGCGGCAAAGCGGCGGAGGGCTTCGTCCGCCTCGCGGTACGCCTCGCGTACTTCCGGCGTGGGATCGAGGGCGTAGGCGAGAAGGGCGAGTTCGTCGAGCTTTTCCTCGGCGAAGGCCAGGACTTGGATGAGTTCGGGCGAGAGCTTCTTTTCGAGTTTTACGGTGTGCGGGACGAAGAGGAGGCTGGTCGACGGCTGGAGGATCAGGCGCTCGGGAGACACGTAGCGCGTAAGCCCCTTGAGCCACTCGGCACGTTCGCCGAGCGGAGTACGCCAGACGTTCCGCCCGTTCACGAGGCCGACGCCGAGTACCTTGTCTGCGGGGAACCCGTGAGTGGCGAGCGCCGCTTCGTTTCGCGCCCTTCCGTGGACGAAGTCCAAGCCGATGCCGTGTACGGGGAGCCGGACGATGCGTTCGTAGTGGTCGACGGCCTCGAAGTACGTCTGAAGGAGGATGCGAAGGGAAGAAAGGGCGCCCACGAGGGCGGCGTACGCCTCTTCGAGAAGCGGAAGGTGCTCCTCCGGGACGTCCTGCACGAGGGCAGGCTCGTCGATCTGCACCCAAGAAACGCCTTCCGCTTCCAGGCGGCGCAGGATCTCCCCGTAGAGGGGAACGAGGGCCATCACGGCCCGGCGGACGTCTTCTACGCCGGGGCCTTTCGCCAGGCGGACGAAGGTGTAGGGTCCGAGGAGGACGGGCCGGACGTTTTCGATTCCCCACGCGCGGGCGCGGCGCACGCGCTCGACCGGGCCCTCGCCGGTGAGTTCGGGCGTGACACCTTCTTCCCACTCGGGGACGATGTAGTGGTAGTTCGTGTTGAACCACTTCACCATGGCCGCCGCCGGGGCTTCTTTCGTACCGCGGGCGACGGCGAAGTAGAGGTCGAGGTCTACCGGCCCGCCCCGATAGCCGAAACGCTTGGGCAGAAGGCCGAAGAGCGCGGCATGGTCCAGCACGTGGTCGTAGGCGGAAAAGTCGCCCACGGGCACGTAGGTGAGGCCTTTGTCCTTCTGCAGGGTGAGGTGGGCGCGTTCGAGCGCTTCCAGCTCGGCGAGAAGCGTTTCGCGGGTGATCTTGCCCTCCCAATACCCCTCCAAGGCGCGCTTGAGCTCGCGCCGGTAGCCTAGGCGCGGATATCCTAGGTTTGCCGTGACCAGGGGCAATCTGCCCACCTCCCGGTGCTGGGTTTGTTTTGGCGTGAAAGCGAGAAGGCGATGTGCCTCAAGTATACACGGAATCCCCCGATACGGGAATTCCGCGCGTTTTGCCTTCTCGGACTCCTTCTCCGATCACCTGCGGATGGAGGAGGGTGAACATCGCGTACCCCGTAAGGAGGGTAAACGGTCCCCAGAGGACGATCACGCTTTCCAGGAAATCGTGGACGAAGAAGCCGAAGACCAGGGCAAACGTGACGGCGCCGACGTGTTGGACGGCGGGACCTGGCGCCTTTCGGATCGCGCGAAGCGCAAACGCTCCAAAGGTGAAGAACGTTACGAGGAACAGGGCGTACCCCGCAATTCCGAGTTCCGCGAGGATCTGAAGGTGCGAGCTGTGGACGGTGTGTTCGATCCCCCGCGGCCGCAAGATCGCTTCCGTCGCGGTGCCGAATCCTATGCCGAAGAGGGGCGTCTCGGCAATTTGCTCGAGGACAGGCTTCCAAATTCGATCCCTGCCGTTCAGTCCGAGAGAAAGCCGTTTTTCGAGGAAGGACTGGCCGTCGCCTTGGGCGGGGACGGGGTTGGTGCTCTGGTACACGAGGTAGATTCCCAAGAGGGAAAGAGCAAGGAGCACGCCTCCGAGGAGGAGTCCCGCGATGCGAAGGGTCCCCCTTTTCGCGAACCATATGGAGTAGGCGAGTAGCATGAGAGCGGCAAATAAGACTCCGTCTCTCGAATAGGTAAGGAGCAAAGAAATGGATTGAACGAGGACAAGAAAAACGCCGGTGAACTTTTTTATGTAGTTAATTCTAGTTAAATAAAGCGTAAGAACAATCCCCACCGAGTTCAATACAGCTAGCCTGTTCGGATTCCCCAAAAAAGAAGATATCCTAAGAAACGGCGGCGTCCCGTAAACAATTTGCGGTATCTTTAGCACCCCTAAGGATATATACTGCTCATACACATTCGGAGCAAGGGGATTTTGGTCAATTTTTCCCATAAGTAACACTATTTCTCCGTGCAACGAAGAAAAAACGGAAAAAGCAATGAATATTATCGATACTTTGTTAAAAGTTTTTATCGGATCTTCATCAAATAACAAAACTATTGATAGTAATATCACTGGTAAAAAAATGGTTAACGATTTTTTTATTACGAAAGTCGGATAATCGCTCCACAAAAAAGAAAACAGGGAAAACAAAAAAAATATGTACATTAAAAATAGCAAGAAAAGGTAAGGAGAGCTCCTCTCATTTAAATAAATTTTTGCACGTGTAAAAGTTATATAAATAAATGATATCGGAAAAAATAGTTGTAAAGCAAAGGCGGCGACCATGAGTAAATCATGTACAACTTCGGGCAGCATATTCAGTTCTGTGAAAAAAGAAATAAAAAACACGCTTGTAGAGATAAGAAACATGGTCAAAACTACGTAATGGGAAACCTCGCCGACTTTTTTCGGCTCGAACGCGCGGTCTTGGGACAAGGGGATTTCGCCGGAGAGCACGGGGGTACCTCCTTCGCGACGTATCCACCGGTGCGGTGGGATTTCTTCGGAGAAGGGAGGTGAGGAGAAGGCGTTCCCGCATCATATGCGCCGATGAATATCCTACCGTAGGATCCGGCGGAAGTCCACACTCCTAGGACGCGCTTTGGGCGCAAAGCGGAGGGTTTCTACGGGCAAAGTTTTTTTCGGTGGGTTCCCGGCGTTTTCCCGGCGCCCATTCCGTTGCGGTGTGCGGGGAGAAGATGTGCTATGATTCGTGTGTGCCGCACGCCGACCCGCGAGATTTGTACCGGGTCTCCGTTGGGAGGCGGAATTCGGGCGCGCGAAGCTCGTGCGGCGCGCGACGTACGCCGGCTTCTCGGGAAGGCGTGCGATGCGGCTTCCCGCTGCGAAAAGGGGGTACCCGAGGTGCCGCTTTCGCCCGAAACGTGGGAAAAACTCCAGTATCTCGCCCGGCTCGAGCTTTCGGCCGAGGAAAGGGTGCGCATGGAGCACGAGCTCGAGGAACTTCTCGCGTTCGCGTCCGCCCTGCGCCAGTTGCCCCTGGACGGTGTCTCCCCTATGATCCTGCCCGTTGAGGTGGAACCGGTCCTTCGCGCGGACGTGCCGGAGGAATTCCCCTCGCGGGAAGAGCTCTTTCGAAGCGCTCCTGAAGTCCAGGACGGGTCCTTTGTCGTTCCGAACGTCCTCGAGGAGTGAGGGATTTCCATGGACGACCTTTCCGTACTCGCGTGGCGGAGCCGCATCGCCTCGGGCGAGGCGGCACCCGAGGACGTCGTCCGGCACTACCTGGAGGCCATAGCCGCGCGCGACCCCGAGATCCACGCCTTCCTCCTCGTGCGCGAGGAAGCGCGCGAAGAGGCGCGGAACCTGAGGGCAGAAGATCGGCAAACCCTTCCCTTTTTCGGGATTCCCGTTGCCCTGAAGGACAACTTCCTCACCCGCGGCGTGCGGACGACGGCGGGGAGCCGGATGCTCGAAACCTACGTGCCGCCCGTAGATGCCACCGCGTGGGAACGCCTCGCCCACGGCGGTGCGGTGCTCTTGGGCAAGACAAACCTCGACGAATTCGCCATGGGCGTCTCGACGGAGACGAGCGCCTTCGGGCCCACGCGCAACCCGTGGGATCCCACACGTACGGCCGGCGGTTCGAGCGGCGGTTCGGCGGCGGCGGTGGCCGCAGGCTTCGCCCCCCTTGCCCTGGGGAGCGACACGGGAGGTTCCGTGCGCCAACCGGCGGCGTACACGGGAATCGTGGGCTTCAAGCCGACGTACGGGCTCGTCTCCCGCTACGGGCTCATTCCCATGGCCGCCTCTCTCGATACCGTGGGCGTCTTTGCCCGTACCGTAGATGACGCCGCCTACGCTTTCGTCCACATCGCCGGAAGCGACCCCAAGGACCCCACGAGCTTTGGGAAACTCCCCCCGGCCTTTGCGGACCGGCTTGCAGAACTCCGGCGGCTCGCCTACCCCGCCCGCGCCGAGCGCTTGCGCGCGCTCTTGTCCCGCGGGTTTTCCGGAGCAAAGGTGGCCCTCGTCCGCGAGCTTTTCGGAGACGGCGTATCGCCCGAAGTTCGTACCGCCGTAGAAGCCGCCGTCCGCCGCATGGAAGCGCTCGGGGCCCGCGTCGAGGCCGTGTCCGTTCCCGAACTCGAGCACGCGGGCGCCGTGTACGCCGTGGTGATGAGCGCCGAAGCCGCATCGCACCTCGGCCGCTTCGACGGCGTACGCTTCGGCCTGCGCGTCCCGGCAGGAGACGTCGACGCGCTGTACACCCGGACGCGCTCCCGAGGGTTCGGGTGGGAGGCGAAGCGCCGCATCCTCTTCGGCACCTACGTCACGCTTTCCGAGTCCTTTGTCGACCTGTACGAACGGGCGCTCCGCGCCCGCCGCTTCCTCGCCTCCCGCCTCGAGGCCCTCTTTGCCGACTTCGACTTCCTCCTCGGTCCTGCGACCCCGACGACGGCCCCGGTCGTGGGTGCCGCCGGGGACGTCGACCCCGTAGTCGAGCTCACGCAGGACCTCCTCACGCTTCCCGCCAACCTCGCGGGATTGCCGGCGGTGAGCGTGCCCGCCGGTCGCGGGTCCGACGGGATGCCCGTGGGACTCCAGATCGTAGGCCCACGCTATTCCGACCTGGACGTCCTCGCGTTTGCGTTTGCCTGGGAGGAAGCGCGTCCGCCGGAGGCGCGGCCTCCCTTCGGCGGGAAGGTTCCGGGATCATCGCCCCGGGAAGGAGGGAGCGGACGATGAGCGCGGTGCGCGAAGAAGCGCGTGCGACGGAATACGAGGCGGTCATCGGGTTCGAAGTGCACGTGGAACTCGCCACGGCCACCAAGCTCTTTTGTTCCTGTCCGACGACGTTCGGTGCCCCGCCCAACGCGCACACGTGCCCCATCTGCCTCGGCCATCCCGGGACGCTCCCGCTTTTGAACGAGCGGGCCGTGGAATACGCCCTGCGCGCCGCTCTGGCGTTGGGGTGCGAGATCGAGCGGCGCGTGCACTTCGACCGCAAGCACTATTTCTACCCCGACCTCCCCAAGGCGTACCAAATGAGCCAAGTTCACGCCCCCATCGGGCGAAACGGGGCACTCACCATCGAGGTAGGCGGGCGTACCAAGGTGATCCGGATTCGGGAGATGCACCTCGAGGAAGACGCCGGCAAGAGCGTCCACCTGCCGGACGACGCGGGAACCCTCATCGACCTCAACCGCGCCGGCGTCCCCCTCATCGAGATCGTCACCGAACCCGACATCTCTTCTCCGGAGGAGGCGCGGGCCTTTCTCGAGGAATTGCGCCTCACGATGCTCTACCTCGGGATCAGCGACGTGCGCATGGAGGAAGGCTCCCTCCGCGCCGACGCGAACGTGTCCGTGCGCCCGAAGGGCTCTCCCGTCCTCGGGTCCAAAGTCGAAGTGAAGAACCTGAACTCCATCTCCGGCGTCGAGCGCGCCGTCGCCTACGAGATCGAGCGGCAAGTTGCCCTCCTCCGCCGCGGCGAACGTGTGGTGAGCGAGACGCGGCGTTGGGACGAAGACCGTCGCCTCACCTTCCCCATGCGGCAAAAGTTCGGCGGCGAAGACTACCGCCCGATCCACGATCCCGAGGTCGTCCCCTACGTCCTCGAGGAAAGCTACGTGGAACGCGTGCGCGCGGAACTCCCCGAACTCCCCCACGCGCGCCGGAAGCGGCTACGGGAAGCGTACGGACTCAGCGCCTACGACGCCGGCGTGCTCACGGCCAACCGCGAACTCGGCGACCTCTTCGAGGCGGGGGTACGCGAGGGGGCTCCGCCCAAGCCTCTGGCGAATTGGCTCATGAGCGAGTTTTTGGGGTACGTGAACGAGCGGGGGCTCTCCGTTCGCGATGTCCCCATCACCCCGCGGCAGTGGGCGGAACTCCTCGCCCTGATCGAGGAAGGTACGATTTCCACGAAGATCGCCAAGACCGTCTTTCAGCGCATGGCGGAGAGCGGCCGGGATCCGCGCGAGATCGTGGAAACCGAGGGGCTCGTGCAAATCGCGGATCCGGAGGCCCTGCGAAAGATCGTAGAACGGGTCATCGAGGCGAACCCGAAGTCCGTGGAAGACTACCGAAAAGGGAAGGAAAAAGCCCTCGGGTTCCTCGTCGGCCAGGTCATGCGCGAAACGCGCGGGAAGGCTCACCCGGAGCTCGTAAACCGGCTCTTGCGCGAAGCCTTGGGAGAGCCGGGCGGAGCGTGAGATCGGATGGACGCCGAACGGGACCTTCGGTTCGAGCGCGGCGAGCGTAGAGCCCGCTTTTGCGACAAGGTCGTGGCCGTCACCGGTGCGGATAAGGGGCGGTGAACACCCGTACCGATGGAACGAACGCAGGCGCAGAAGGACGCGTTTCCTCCCCTCCGGGTGGGCGAAGAGCGCACGTTCTCCGTCGACACGATTACGCAGGAAGGCGAAGGTCTCTCCCGCGGCGACGGGTTCGTCGTCTTCGTCCCCGGGGCGCTTCCCGGGGAGCGGGTGCGCGCCCGCGTCGTGCAGGTGAAGCGCGATTACGCGCGGGCGAAGCTCCTCGCGCTCGAGGCGGCCTCCCCCGACCGCGCCTCCCCTCCATGCCCCGTATACGGCCGGTGCGGGGGGTGCACGTTGCAGCACGCGACCTACGAGGCGCAGCTCCGCTACAAGGAGGAGTTCGTCCGCGACGCCCTCCGCCGGCTTGCCCGAATCCCCGCGCCTCCGGTTCTTCCCATCCGCGGCGCGGAAGAGCCGTGGCGCTACCGGAACAAGGTGCAAATGGTCGTAGGCGGCGTGCCCGGGGCGCTTCAGGTAGGCTACTACGCCCGCGGCACGCATACCCTCGTCCCCGTCGCCGACTGTCTCCTCGCCCCCGAAGAGTTTGCCGCCCTCATCGCCGAAGCGGAAAAGCTCTTCGCCGCCTTCGGCCTGGCACCGTACGACGAAGCGCGGCGCACGGGGTTTGTGCGCCACCTCGTCCTCCGGAAATCCTTTGCCTACGGAGAGCTCATGCTCGTGGTCGTCACCGCCCGCCGGGAGTTCCCGCAAGGAGGGGCCTTTGCCCGCGAGCTCGTCCGCCGCTTTCCCCGCCTCGTCTCCGTCTGGCAAAACGTCCAGCCCCGTCCGACGAACTACGTCTTCGGAGACGAGGCTCGCCTCCTCTACGGCCGCGAGGCGCTCCGCGAGCGCCTGGGCGAGCTCGAGCTCGACGTAACCTACCGCTCTTTCCTCCAGGTGAACACGCTCCAGGCGGAAGCCCTCTACCGCGAGGTAGAAGCCCTAGGAGATTTTCGCCCGGAAGACGAGGTCTACGAAGCCTACAGCGGCATCGGAAGCCTTTCCCTTTGGCTCGCCCGCGCGGTGCGGCGAGTCGTGGGGGTGGAGGTCGTCGCCGAGGCGGTACGCGACGCGCGGGAAAACGCCCGGAGGAACGGGATCGCAAACGCCGAATTCCACCTCGGTCGGGCGGAGGAGGTCTTTCCCCGCTGGGCAGAACAGGGCAGGCGGGCGGACGTCGTCGTGGTGAACCCGCCGCGCAAAGGTATGCCTCCCGAGATGATCCGCGCCGCGGCGGCCCTTTCTCCGCGCTCGGTCGTCTACGTCTCTTGTAATCCCGCTACCCTGGCCCGGGACGTGGCGCGGTTTCGCGAGCACGGGTTCGTCCTCCACGTCGTGCGTCCCGTGGACCTCTTTCCCCAGACGGGCCACGTGGAGAGCGTGGCGGTGCTCCGGCGGGCGTAGCGTGTCGCCGGACCGCCGTCCGTCTGCGACGTTCTTCTCCGAACGCGCGGGCACGGACGGCCCGCAACGTCCCCTTCAAGCAAGCGACGTGCCGTGCGCTTTGGCGCTACCGGCCGTAGCGCGTGCTCAACACCTTCGCCCGGATCGGACCCGGCCGGTCGATCCCCTCCGGGGGATGGAGGATCATGGATTCGTCGTAGAAGATCTTGAGGCGCGAGCGCTCGGGAGAAATCCCCGTCTGCGGCTCCTCAAAGGAAACGTCCGTTCCCCCGTCGCGCGTCTTTCCCTTGGCGACGTTGAGGGTGACGTTCTTCCCGGCGATCCCCCCGTGGAGTTCCAGGTGCGAGCCCACGCCGTAGAGCGTGAGGTCGGCATTCGAATAGAGGTAGGCGTACACGACGAGGGGCACGTCTTGAAAGAGGTTGTTGTTGTACACGCGCACGGGTCCTTCGGCGAGGAGGACGAGGAAGCTGTCCTTTTGCATCTCGAATTCGTGCACTTCGCCTGCGCCCCCGGTGTAGATCGTGCTCCGTCCGTAGAGGTGTTCGAGGAGCGTCACGTCCCCGGCGACAAAAAACGTCCCCTGGAGGTACGCGTCGGTTGCGGCGAGTTTTCCGCCGACGTATGCTGCGCCCCCGGGGGATAGTTCGACTTTCCCTCTTACGTCGGCCCCGTTCTTCACGTAGGCGACGCTCCCGCGGACTTCCAAGCTCGCACCCGCGTCTACGGTGAGCGTTCCGTCGACGAGGAGATTTCCGCCGACGACGACCTTCGTGCCGTTCCCCCTGACGTGGAGGTTTCCCCTGACCCAAAGCCCTTTCCCGTAGGCGGCGCTCTTCGTGATCTCGCACGTATAGGACCACAACGGACACGAAAGGACGGCCATGTCCGCCGTCGGCGGGACGTTTGCCCGCGCCCGCGCCACTTCCCCTCGTACGTCGAGGGGGACGGCCTTCGCGCGGGAGGGCGCCAGGGTGGGCGGTTGGGCAAAGCCGCGGGCGAGGTTGTCCGAGGTGAGGGGGAGGACGGTTTGGCTCTTGCGCTCGTCGACGAGGACGAAGTCCGTGCGCGGCGTGGAGAGGGATCCCCGCACGGCGCCGTAGCCGACGAGGTGGTCGCGCTGTTTTCCCCAGATGTATTGGGCGTAGGGAGAAGTGGTGAGTTTTCCGCCGACGAGGACGTCGCCGACGACGTAAGGCGCGCCGTTCAGGGTGAGGTCGCCGTCGGTGACGAAGGCGTAGAGGAACTGCTCGGCGACGGTCGTGAGGAGGTACGTCCGCGTGAGGGACACTTCGCTCCCCCGGACGTTGCCCGTGGAGGTCACCGTGAGGAGGTAGGACTGGGGGCCGTTTCCCGCGGATGCCGGGCGCAGGTCCGTCTCGTAGCGCGTCCCCATTTCCGGCGGCGGGGCGATGCGCGCGACCGCTTCGCGGATGCGCGCTTCCGCGGTGTCGGGATAGACGTTGCCCAAGCCGGAGAGTTCGGCGTTCAGCGCGCGGTCGAACCAGGCGAGGCCGTCCTCCGCGGCGCTTTCCGCGCGGGAAAATTCCTCTTCCTTAGTCCCCAGCATGCCCGCATGACCTACGGCGGCGAGGAGGACGAGTCCCGCGGTCACAAAGAGGAGGAAAAAGAGAAGGACGACGAGGAGTGCGCCTCCCCTGTCGCAGGGCGGGGCGGTTTTTCGGCAGGGAAGAACCATCGCGTCGCTCTACTCCCCTCGGATGGATGCGCGTTTCGCCGGCTCACCCGAATCTCTGCGGTCCGCGGCTTTCCACCCGCGTCTACGGACTACGGACGCACGGCCGTCCACACGGCGAACGTCTCCTCCCGCGGGTGTGTTTCGCTTCCCGAGCGGAGGCGGACGTAGAGGACCTCGCCGCTCGGCCGAAAGGCCACCTCGCGAATGTAGGAAAAGGTGTAGACGCTCTCCATCGTCTCGGGCGGAGTGCCCTCGCCCTCGCTCGAGAGGGTGCGCACGAGCCGCAGCTCGCCGTTGTTTCGGTTCCACGAGAGGGACGTCGCAAAGGTTTGCGCTTCGCCACCCGGCGTGAGCTCTTCGCGGAGGATGCGCACGGCGCAGTACCAGGACGCCGAGGCGTTTGCTCCCTCATCCGCGGGGCAAGGGGTCCCTTCGCTTTCGAGGGACGTCGCGTCCTTGACGGTTCGTTCGAGCAGGCGGACGAGCGTCGCCCTCTCGGAGCGAGCGCGGGCTTGCGCCTCGAGATCTGCCGCGCGTTCGATCGTGGCGGAGACGATCCCCGTGAGGAGGAGAAGGAGCAGGGAGAGGAGGACGAGCCCGGCGAGTAGCTCCGCGAGCGACGTGCCCGGGTCGCGCGGGCACCGTGCCTTTGGGCCTGCGCGTGCGGCACGGGAACTCGCGCGAAAGGGAAGGGTCCTCATCTCGTCCCCACCCCGGGTGAAGCCGCGGGCAGGAAGACGCGTTCTTCGGCCTCGGTGTGCAATCCGTGGACGCGCACGACGAGGAGGGTGTAGCCTTCGCTCGTGGGTACGTAGCGGATACACGGGACGTACGTTCCGAGGAGTTCTCCGGGGAACTCGTCTTTGCGCGCTGCGGGAAGGGGAGAGAACTCCGGGCTTCCCCCGCAACCCGTGGCGACGAAGTTCTGCGCCTCACGGGAGGTTTCTTGGGCGGGGAGGTGGCGGTACATGTCGCCGATCGCCCGGGCGAGGCGGTAGGCCCCCTCCCGCTCTTCCCGCAGGGCGGTGAGGCGCGCGGCGCCCGCGAGGAGTTCGAAGCCCACGACGGCCAAGAGGGCCACGAGGCCGAGGGCCACGAGAACTTCCACGAGGCTGAAGCCCGGAGCGGGTTCTTTCGGCCTCCCGACCGTGTGCATGCCGACGTACCGGAGTCCCGTTTCCGGTTTCCGCAAGTGCCTTTCGAACACGCTGTGCTCCTCCCATGCCGCCCCCTGCGCGAGAACTAGGTCTTACGTCCTGATCGATGTAGGGAAGAATAGGGACGAGAGGCCCGGGATTTCTAGTCGGATTCTATCGAACCGAGAAGAAATAGGCAAGAAAAAAACCGCGCCGTTCGGCGCGGGAAGCGCAGGGAGAAATTTGGCGCGACGGGAAGCGGCAGGCGGGAGACTCCCTTGCCTTCTCCTCCGGTGGGTGTAGGCGCGTCGTCTAGCGGACGATTTCGGTCGTGAGGGTCTGAAACGTGAGCTGGCCCGGCGAGTAGACGCCGGGGCTGAAGACGGATTCGAGCCCCTTCGGCGGGAGGAGGATCATGTCGGGGTCGAAGACGATCCTGAGCCGCGACTGTTCGGGGGAGAGGGAGAGCTGGTCGGCTTCCGGCTCCGGGTTTCCGCCGCCCACGTTCCTCGTCTTTCCCTTCGTGGCGTTCAAGATCACCGCCTGTTTTCCGTACACGCCGCCGTGAAGTTCCACGTGCGAGGCGACACCGTAGAGGGCGAGCTTTTGGTTCGTGTACAGGTAGGCTTTGATCTTTTGCGGTTCGTCCCGGAACTCGTTGTTGTTGAACATGTAGATGTTGCGCTCGGCGAGGAGGTACAGCGTGCGCTCGTTTTGGTCGTACTTGTTCGTGAAGTTGTCCAGGTAAGCGTCCCCCTTCACGTACACGGCGACGGGATTGGCAGACTGCTTGTTCGTTGCGGAGCCCAGGAAGGAGTTTTGGATGTGCACGCTGTCGTTGATGTACAGGTTTCCCCAGTACATCTCGGCGTTGCGGATCTTGGGCGTTTTGTCGTACAGTCCCGTGAGGAAAGTCACCAGATCTCCGATCAACCACCCCAACTTTTGGAAAATCCCCTCCGGGGACTTGCGGACGACCATCCAGCTGTTCGCGTCTCTCCCGATGTCCAGGTTTCCGCCTTCGATGTCCACCTTTCCCGTGACGTACACGTTTCCCGTGGTCTTAAGCCGCGGGCAACGTCCGTCTTCGCTGCACTTGAGGGTGAGGTCGCCGTCGACGATGAGGTCGCCGTGGACGGAGTACACTACCGGAAAGAACTCTGCGGATATGGTGAGGTCACGGTTGATGTACACGACGGTTCGCCCCATACCGCCACTTCCTACGGGATCCGTGTGGTTCATGTTGATCACGAGTCGGCTGGGCAAAAGCCCGCTTTCGACGTAGTACAGGTAAATCCTTTCGTTCCCGCAGTCCATCTCACCGCGCGTTACACCGATCAGTACAGGGATCGATCCTTGCCCTTTGTAGTAGCGATCGTAGGATTCCGTTCCGTGTTTGAGGTTACCCCTGTTCTTCGGGTCGTTCATGCAGCTGAGGATTTGCTGCCGCCACGCTTCCGCCTCTTTGGCCTTTTTGTCCACGAGGGCCCCCACGTCGATTGAAAAGATCTGCTTCGTCACCGCGCTCGCCTGCGGTGCGGGGATCGTGTTCGTGTGGGCGAAGGCCCGGGCGAGGTTTGCGTCCGTGAAGTCGTAGCGATTTCCGTCGATGTAGAGATCCTTTTTTTCGAGGGAAATGAGCGCCGCGCTCCCGTCGGTTCGCTGCATCGCGGGGTAGCCGGCCTCAAACGTACAACCCGTTCCCAGGATGTAGTGGTCGATGAGGCAGAGGAGAAAGCCGATCAGGTTGTTTTGCTCGAGGGAACAGCCGTGCCACTTCGCCTCCTTGTTCACGTGCAGCGGCCCCTTCGCCGCGATGTCCCCTTGGATGAAGGGGGCGCCGTTGAGGACGACTTCGCCCTGTGAGGCTACGGCGTAGGCGAACGGAAGGTTGCTCACGGCGTAGGTCCGCCGTACGGCGCGCTCGCTCCCCAGGGCGTCCCGCCCCGTGAACTTCATCGTGAGCACGCCGCTGTACGCCACGCCCGTATCCAAGGTGCTCTCGAGCTTTTCGAGCTCTGCTTCGAAGTTCGGGTCTTGGGGCATGCTCTGGAGGGCCCGATCCACCGCCTGGCGGATCTGGTTTTCGCCCGTGCCGCCGCCGGGGGCGGGGGGGAGGGTTTTGAGCTCCTTTGCGAGCCGCGCTTCGAAGTTCACCGCGGCGTCTTCCACGCGGCTCTGCGCGCGAAGGAACGTGTCGCTTTTCTTCCCCGCGTGTGCCGAAAGCACGGTGAGTTCCAGAAGCGCCGTTCCCAAGAACGAAAAGAGGAGGAACACGATGAGGACGAGGACTAGGGCGTACCCGCCCGCCTTCCGCGCTTCGCGCCGCGCTTTCTCCCGAATTGCCCTCCACCTTCGGAAGATCCGGCTCGTCCCACGGTTTGCGCCTCGCGGCGCCTTCCACCACTTCATGGGTTTCTTTCCCCCTTCAGCGCATGAGCGGTACGACGCGCACGAACTCCCGCTCCCCGCCGGGCACGCGGAAGCGGAGCGTAAAAACGAGCGCGCGGAGATCCACGCGGACCTCGCTCGTGTCCAAAAGGTCCGGGACTTCGAGGACGGAGTCGCCTTTTAGGGACGTGCAGGGGAGGGGAGTGTCGTTTGGGTCGTAGAGCACGCACCTCCGGCTCACCTTTCCCGCCTCAAGGGTGAGCGTGACGACTTCGCGCTTCGAAGGGGCGGTCTCCGATTCGACGACCTTGCGCGTGGCCGTGATCTCCGAACCGTCCGCGGACAACTGGTCCGCGTCTTTTACGGAGCGCTCCACGAACTGGACGACGGCGTCCGCTTGGCGGTCGACCGAACGCTCGGCCAGCTGAGTGCCGATGGCGGAGGTGAAGAGGCCCGTGATCGCGTAGACCCCGAGGAGGAGGAGCGAGCCCACGGCCAGCGCCGCGAGGAGTTCGACGAGGGAGGCCCCGGCGTCTTCGGGTCGCCGCCCTCGGCGGTGGGGAGGACGCGCATTCCGTCTCATGGGTTTTCCCCTCCCAGGTAGGCATCGTAGTCCACGTGCGTGATCGGCCCCCGCACGTGGACGAAGAGGTGGTACACCCCGTCGTGCGGTTTTTCGAGGCGCGTACACACCTCCCACCCCTCGTCCCACGTTCCTTGGCGGAGAAGGGCCTTCAAGGAAACCTCGCGTTCCTGGGGGAGGCGGTAGAACCCTTGCTGCGGCGCCCGGGAACAGGGGGAAGCGCTTGCAAGCGCGGCTTGGTTTTGAAATTCGTTTTCGAGACTTTCGGGCGGGGCGGTCGAATACACGGTCGCCACGGCGGTCGCCAGCTCGAGTCCGTCCGCTTTTTGCCGGCTGATCGCGCCGAGGCGGGCGCTTTCGCCGACGAGCTCCAAGGTGACCACGGCGATCAGGGAAAAGAGGACGAGGGCCGCGAGGACTTCCACGAGACCGAAGCCCCCGTCCCGCCCGCGTTTTCGCTCCTCGCCCGAAATTCGGGTAGTTTCGGGGGCGACCTTCTTTGCGTTCTTCGCGTTCTTCCGTAGTCTCGTTCGTGCGCTCGCCACGGACCCCACCTACTTTTCGCGTTTCCGTTTTTCCGACGTCCTCGCCTCGCCACGGGCCTCTTGTCCGGTATCCGAAGTATACCATTTTGCTCGCGAAAATAGGAAGATACCCCCCTTCATACCCCCTACCCTATGGCTAAGGAGATTTGTCTCAACGTTTCCCGTTCCGCTCTTGCCACGGGCGAACCTCTGGGTTATACTCTTCCTAAGAAACGCGTCCGACACAAACTTCTCTTTATTGAGCATATTTCTCGTAAAAGGATCCGGTTGTCCCGCGCGTATCGGAGGTGTGGCGGTGGACGCGCCGTTGTGGCGCAAGAGCGGCGGCGGGTTTCCGAGAGTGCCGAGAGAAGGGAGAACGGTCATGGCGACGGAAGCCAGGAAGCGGTTGGGGGATCTGCTCGTAGAGTGGGGGATCATCACGCAGGCCGAGCTCGAGGAGGCGCTTGCCCGCCAGCGCAAGACGCGCGAGCGCCTGGGGGACGTGCTCGTCTCCTTGGGGTACGTGACGGAAGGCGAGCTCTTGCGCGTCCTCAGTTCGCAGCTGGGGATTCCCCAGGTGCACCTTTCCCGGTACCACTTCGACGCCCGCCTCGCGCGCCTCGTCCCGCGCGAGCTCGCGGAGCGGTACCGGGCCATTCCCTTTCAGCGGGACGGGGACGTCCTCCACGTCGCGCTTTTGGATCCGCTCGACGTCTTTGCCATCGAGGACCTCGAGCGCGTCACGGGCCTCAAGGTGAAGCCGTACCTCGCCTCGAGCGCCGACTTTCACAACGCGATGGCCCGCCTGTACAGCGGTGAGGCGGAAGGCCAGGGCGAGAAGGGGGAGGAGTCCCGGCCTCTCGAGGCCGTCGACGTGAGCTCTCCGGCGGCCCGCTTTGTCACGGAGACCTTGCAGCGGGCGGCGCGCCTGCGGGCGAGCGACGTCCACATCGAGCCCTTTTCCGACGGAGCGCAGGTCCGTTTCCGCATCGACGGGCGCCTGCGCCGCGAGCAGACGCTTCCCTTCCGCCTCTACAACATGGTCGTCGCGCGGATCAAGATCCTCGCAAACATGGACATCGCCGAGCGCCGCCGTCCGCAGGACGGGCGGATGAGTTTCCACGTGGACGACCGGGAGATCGACGTCCGCGTCTCCGCGCTGCCGACGATCCACGGGGAAAAGATCGTCCTCCGCCTCCTCGACAGCCGCGCGGGCCTCAAGACGATCGACGAACTCGGGTTTTCCGCCCGCAACCACGAGCTCTTCCTCCGCATGATCCGCCAACCCCACGGGATCGTCCTCCTCACGGGCCCTACGGGGAGCGGCAAGACGACGACCCTCTACGCGGCCCTCCAGTACCTGAAGAGCGACGAGGTGAACATCACGACGATCGAGGACCCGGTGGAGTACGAGATCCCGGGCGTGAACCAGGTGCAGGTGAACGAGCGGGCGGGGCTCACCTTTGCCGCGGGGCTTCGCTCCCTCCTCCGGCAAGACCCGGACATCCTCATGGTCGGAGAAATCCGCGACCAGGAGACGGCGGAGATCGCCATCCGCGCCGCCCTCACGGGACACCTCGTGCTCTCCACGCTCCACACGAACGACGCCGTGGGCGCCGTCTACCGCCTCGTGGACATGGGGGTGCCCCCCTACCTCATCGCCGCCTCGCTCAACGGCGTCGTCGCCCAGCGGCTCGTGCGCCGCGTCTGCCCCGAATGCGCGGAGACGTACGCGCCGGAACCCTGGGAGCTCAAGCTCCTCCGCCAGTCGGGCACGGACGCCGCCGAACTCACCCGGGGCCGCGGCTGTCCGACGTGCGGAGGCACGGGGTACCTCGGCCGCATCGCGGTGCACGAGGTCCTCTACCTCGACGAGCCCCTGCGCCAGGCGATTTCCGAGGGGGCGAAGCGCGACGACCTCTACCGCATGGCGCGCGAGCGGGGGATGACCACCCTCTGGGAAGACGCCCTGGCCAAAGCGGTGCAGGGGCTCACGACCGTGGAAGAGGTGCTCCAGGAGATCTCCGGCGATCAAGGGGGTTGAGGCTCCGTGGCCACGTATCGCTACGTCCTCCTCGACCGGACGGGGAGGCGCCTCAAGGGGACGCACGAGGCGGGTGACGTTCGGACGGCGTACGGCGAGCTTTCGCGCCAGGGGACCGTCCTCGCCCTCGAAGAATACGCTCCTTCTTTTCTGACACAAGAAATCGTCCTCTCTTCGCCCCTGAGCGGGAGGGACTTCGTCCTCTTCGTCCGGCAATTCGCCATCCTCATCGACGCCGGCGTGCCCATGGTGCGCGCCTTCACCCTCCTCGCCCAGCAGGCGCGAAACGCGCGGGCGCGGGAGGTCTTTCTCGGGGTCGTGGACAAGCTCCGGGAAGGGGTGAGCCTTTCGGACGCCCTCGCCCACTACCCCCGCGTCTTTCCCGGCTTCTTCGTCGCCATGGTGCGCGCCGGCGAGCTTTCCGGCGAGCTCTCGCGCACGCTCGACGAGGCCGCCGCCTTCTACGAGCGGAGCTTTACGCTGCGGCAAAGGCTCGCGGGCGCCGTCGCCTACCCCCTCTTCCTCCTCGTCTTTTCCGTCCTCGTCGTGATCTTCCTCCTCACCTTCGTCCTTCCGCGCTTTACGTCCCTCTTCGCCCAGATGAACGTCTCCCTCCCGTGGATCACCCGCGTAGTCCTCGCCGTGGCGGGGTTCTTCGGGTCGTACTGGTGGGCCGTGGTGGCGGCGCTCGTCGCCTTCGTCCTCCTCTTTGCCGCCGCCGGCAAGGGGTTTCGCGACCGCCTCCTCCTCGCCCTTCCGGGCATAGGCGGCGCCGTGCGCGTAGGCGCCTACGCCCTCCTCGCCCGCACGCTCGCCGTGTTTTACGCCGCCGGCGCCCCCCTCCTCGACGCCCTCGGAGCTGCGAAGGATGTGATCGGCAACGCCGCCTTGGGCCAGGAACTGGAGGAAGTCCGCGCGCGGCTTCGCGAAGGGCTTTCGCTTTCCCAGGCCCTGGCCGAGGGCGGGACCTTCCCCCCGCTCCTCGTGCAGACCGTGGCCGTCGGTGAGGCGACGGGGTCGCTGGACGCGGTGCTCGAAAAGCTCGCCGAGTTCTACCAGATGGACCTCGAGCAGGCGCTCCAGCGCCTCGAGCGCTCCCTCGAACCGATCCTCGTCCTCGCCATGGCCGTGGTCGTGGGGTTTCTCATCCTCTCCATCATCCTCCCGCTCCTCACGCTCTACCAAAACGTTCGCTGAGCGGCGGAGGCCGCCGGGTCTCCCCGAAAATCCTCCGGAGGTGATGTGCATGCTTCTTCGCGCCACCCTCGTTCGGCCCGCGACGCCGAACGCCCAAGGGAGCCGTCGCCTGCGCCGCAAGGACGGCGGCTTCACCCTCCTCGAGCTCCTGGCCGTCCTCGTGATCCTCGCCGTGATCATCGCCATCGCCGTGCCCCTCATCGGGAACATCCTCGAGCGTTCCAAAGAGGATGCCACGATCAGCACGGCGGGCCAGATCGCGGAAGCCGCCAGGCTCTACGTCACGACGGAAGCGAACGGAGATTTTACTACTAAAAATTCAGTCGACGTAAATGATCTTGTAACTAATAATTACATCACCAAGCCGTATGACGGGTGGGGGAATGAGATCACAGCAGGAACAGTGACCTTTAATAGTGACGGGAGCTTGAAAGAAGTGACGTTGACCTCTGACAAAATTGGTACAAAGACATTTACCGCTGCTGATATCCGCGATAAGAAGTGGCCATAAGACTTCTCGCGAAGATGGGGCCGCCTCGCGGCGGGGCGGCCTCGTTTTCGCCAATAAGTGACAAAATCCTCGGGGATCGCGGGCGGGACCGCGTTGTGCGTCTTCTTCGGGGGAAGGCAGAGCCGGCGCGGGCGTGGTAGGATAGGATAGGAGTGCGTCTTTCGTGGGAGCGCTTGCCGAAGAGGCGGCGGCGCGGCCGTCCGGTGCAGGAACTCGGCACGTACGTCGCTGCAGAACGCGAGGACGCCCCGAACGGCGGGGCAGGCGGAGGGAGCGAGATGAACTCCCAGGTGCATGTTGGCGCATACTTTTCCCCACGTTCCGCATACGTGGCGGCGCCGCTCCGGGCGGGGCTTGCGGCGGTGCTCCGCTACCCTCTGGAAGGCGAGGTCGGGTGGGAGCGGATCGTCGACCCGCAGGGAATGTTCTGGCGCCTTCACCAAGGATTTACCGTACAGGGGGTGCGGCCGGGGAGGGTGGCCGTCGCCCTTCCCCCGGGACACTTTCTCGTGCGCGCGCACGTCCTCCCGGCGCTCGCCGAAGCGGACATGCGGGGCTACCTCCTTTCCCAGCATCGGGCGATGAGCCTCGTGCCCATGCGGGAGCCCGAGTTCCGCGTTCTCCCCCTGGCGCAGGAAAAGGACCGCGTGCGCGCGGTGCTCGTCGCGCTGGAGCGGGACACGCTCCTCGCCTACCTCGACCTCTGGGAGGCGCTTGGGTTTACCGTGGAGCGCGTCGAACACCCGCTTTCCGCTTTGGCGCGGGCCGTGCCGGCCCTTCGCGGGGGAGAAGGGGGTTCGTCCGGCGTCAAGGCGGTCGTCGTCGCGGGCGCGGAGCGCGTCCTCCTCGCGCTGTACGAAGGCGGGATTCCCGTGCTCGTGCGGGACCTGCCCGCCGCGAGTTCCGAGGAAGAAGAGGAAGCTCTCGTCGAGGAAATCCCCCGCACGTTGGCGCGGCTCGAACGCTTCTACCAAGGAGCGTGGGGCCCGGAGTGGGGAGTGGGAGGGACCGTGGACCTCGTCGTCCTCTTCGGCGGGGAGGACGTCCGCGCTTCCTTCCTCGAGACGGTGGGCGATCGCCTCGCCCAGGAATACGGCCCGCGCGCACTCGCCCTCCCCAAGGTTTCCTTCGAGCGCGCCGTCCTCGAGGGTTTGACCGGCGCGCGGGAACTGACGGCGGCGCTGGCGTCCGCACAAGGAGGGGAGCGAGCGTGACCGTGGAAACCAAGCCGTTGCCATCCCGCTTTCCTTCGGTGACCTTTAGGCCCGTGCGCGAGGAATTCGTCCTCGGGCGCAAGCTTCTCGCCGGGGGATTCCTCTTGAGCATCCTCGGACTCGTCCTCTTCGCCCTCCTCCAGGCGCAGCACGCCGCCTTGGTCCCGCTCGCGCAGGAGCGCGAGTCGCTGGAGGCGCAGCTGCGCCAGCTCAAAAACGACTACCAAAAGGTCGCGGCCACCGCCCTCGCGGAGGCGGCCCGCGCCGAGGCCGTCAAGCTCCTTAGGGACGACCGGCTTCCGACGACCGACGCCCTGCAGACCCTCTCCTCGCTCCTCGTCCCCGGCGTGACCGTGGAGGGGCTCGTCCTCGAGAACACCGGGCGGTTGGTCCTCAAGGTGCGGGCCGCGGACCTCGCGAGCGCCGCGGATTTCTTGGACAAGCTCGACCTTTGGGGCAAGGGGATCCCCTACTTGGACGCGCGGGCGGGCGGCGAGTGGTCTGTACAGCCGACGCCTTTCACCCGTGATTCCCAGGGGACCGGGTATACGGCCACGGTGGAACTCCTCCCGCGGAAGGCGGCCGAGGCGAAGGCGCAGCCTCCGGCGTCCGGAGAGACGCCGGCGCAAGGGGGGAGCATGAAATGACCTCGAGCGCCCGCGTGTTCCGCAAGGTCGGCGCCGCGGCCCTCGCCTTTCTCCTGCTCGCGGTGGGCGTGTTTGGCTTCCTCTTCCTCGGCGGTTTGCGTGAAGTCCGCAACGCGGCGGAGGAGCGCGACCGGGTGAAGCGAGAGGTGGACGTGTACGCGAGCAAGATCCGCCAGGCGGAAAAGGAAAAGCCGAGCCAGGCCGATCCCCAGGTTGCGGCGTATCTGCCGTCGCGGAGTGACCGCTGGTCGATCATGCGCGAGGTGGAGCTCTTGGCCAAGGCAAGCCAGGTGACGATCGTCGACCTCGGCGTCGTCGAAGAGGACACGTTCGACAAGGGGATTCTGCCGGAAAAGCTCCAGAACATTCCCCTCAAGCGCTTGCGCTGGCAGGGGACCTTCGAAGGGACGTACGCGTCGCTCTCCGCATTTTTTGCCGCCCTTTCGGCCGCCCCGCCCCTCGCCACACCCCTTCGCCTGGACGGGGAAAACACGCACGCTCCTTGGTTTGTCGGGGATACTCCGCTCCGCGTGCGGTACGAGTGGGCGACCTGGATTTGGGATCTCAACGTGGGGGGGCAGGGGCAATGAGCACCGCGGCGGTCTTCGGCGTACTTTTCGGCCTCGGATTGGCAGGACTTCTCGCGTGGGGGCTTAGGGAAGCCGGCTGGCCCGAGCGGCTCGCGCGGCTTCCCGCGGCGGTGGTCGTCGGCGCGCACCTCGTGGCGGCGTTTCTCAAACCCCCACTGCTCTGGATCTACCTCGCGGTGGTCGTGGGGGTCTACGCCGGCTTTTACGCGTGGTTTGTGGAGCGGGCGCGCGTGAGCCTTGCCCGCCGGCGCCTGGGCGTCGATCGCCTCGTGGGCGCCCGTTCCGTGCCCGCCGTTCCCAAGCCGCCTGCGGAGGTTTCCGAGATGCCTTCCGAGAGGACGGCTACCGGGTGATCTTCGGGAATCTAGTCCAAACGCCGTGGCGCTCGGGTGTCTTGCGTACTGCGTTCTTTTCGATGTATAATAAAGTTTGCCGCTCATGGGGGCGCCTTGGTTTCGACGGGGGTCTCGAAGCGGTCGTAGCGAGCCGAGGGGTTGCGTCCTCGCAAAAACGCAAAACTCAAGAAGTGCGAACGAACGCGAACTTGCCCTGGCTGCCTAATTAGCGCGGTCAGCCTCTGTGTCGCCCGCGCCCGCAGGGCGGCATAGGGGACATCTGAGCGGGCTTGGCCTCTTTCTTCGCCCTCCGGGGAGGGGCGACACAAAGGAGGGCTGGCGTTTGGGGATCCCGTCCGGGGGAGACCCGAGCGCGAGACGAAAACCCGGACTGCGCTCGGAGAAGCGGCCGTGGTGAGGCTTTCGGACGGGGGTTCGAGTCCCCCCGCCTCCACCATATTATTTTTACCCAGTAAGAATAATAAGTAAGAAGGTTGGATAAGATGTCCTCTTTTGATGTTCTATTATCCGTGATATCGATAATTTTATGGATAATGTTAGGATACCTTTTCAGTAAAGAAAAGAACAAAAATAATAGGAATGATAGTGCAATTATAATATTATTGCTAATTAACGTTTTTTTAACTTTGTATGCAACAATAAAATTAATAATAAGATTAATTTAAAATTTAAAAATTTAAAATTTAATTTTATTATTAATAATAATGCTTGCTTTTAAATTGAATTAAGATTTATCAAAAAGAAATTAATATCTCCCTTCCTGGTTTTTGTGGTGAGGTTACTTGTATTTACTGTTAGTTAACTAGAATTTATTACGGTTGTTCTAGGTATTTCATTAATTTATTTAATTCGGGGGTATTCTATATGAAAACCGTAGGCATTGAATTAGATAATGTAACGAAAAAATTCGGAGACTTAGTTGTTTTCAGAAATGTAAATTTATCTATTACTAGTGGTATTTATCATTTAATAGGAAGAAACGGTGCCGGTAAAACAACTCTACTTAGGATGATCGCCGGTCTTGACAAAAACTATTCAGGAAAAATTACCGTAAAAGGAAAAAATATATTGTATCTAACAGTAGATCCCGTTGGAATCCGACCTTTTACTTTTAGAGAAAACTTAGAGATTTTATGGAATGTATTTAAAATAAAACCAACATCAAAACAAATTGCGGCAATAGAAGATTTTTTCGACGGAAAGATAGATACACCTTATGAAAAAGGATCTACAGGAATGAAGGCTAAGCTAGGATTATCTTTGGTATTTGTAAAGGATTGGGATATTGTATTAATTGATGAATCAATGTCTGCATTAGATTCTAGAAGCGTAGAAATGCTAGTTGATAGATTTGTAAGCATGTCTGAAAACTCTGTTATTATTTATGTATCTCATAGTACGATAAATAAACTTCTTTTTGATATTTCAAATGAAATACACATAGATAAAGAAAAAATAATTACGAAAAGTTAAATAACAGTATAACTAATTAATTTTCAATTATGTGCTATGTGGAGTTCTTGGCCAGGGCGAGCCAGATGACGATCGTCGACCTAGACGTAGTCGAGGAGGACACGTTCGACAAGGGGATTCTCCCGAACGAACTCCCAAAACATTTCCCCGACAGGGGAGGGGTGAGGATGGTAAGGTAGGGCTAGGAGGCAACATTGGAAGATGATGGGATAACTGGAAAAAGTTAGCACCTAGACAAAAATATTCTCATCATCAAGATATGAAGCATTTTTGGCTTCATATAAAAATCTTAAACTTTAAGGAGGTTTTTGCTATGCGAGTGTTTGTCAAACGTGGTGTTTATTTTACCGCTCTGGTTTTTGTGGTGACGTTACTTGCGGTTACTGTTGGTGAACCAGCATTTATTGCGAAAGCTCTAGGTATTTCTACAGCCAGCGCACTAACTGTAGTAAAACTTTTGGATGCTTATCAAAACGTGGCTCTTGTCATTGCCATTGTTGGTGCTATAACTGGCGTTGGTTCGATTTCTGCAGGAATTCTTGCAGCCGCACTTAGAATTTTGAAGAGATACGGGCAATATGAAGCAGCTATGTTTTAATTAATAATATAAAAAAAATTAACAAAAATATTTTTAGGATCATCTTTTTAGAGATGATCCTATTTAATTTAATTAAACAATTGTTGATTTGAATTATTAATTAAAAATTGATCTCGGAGGAATTAATAATTAAAAAAGTAAAATAAAAAAATTTGTTATGTATTATTGTTTATATATTTGATTACAACACTAAATATTTTATAGGAGGTATATTTGTATGAAAAAAGAATTTTTTTTATCGATAATTAGTATATTAATTTACGCTATTTTAGTTTACATTTATATTTATTTAATGTTACCTATTATATTAAACTCAATCGCGAATAATTCGTTAGATCTAAAAAATTTTTTTGAAAATGAGTATAGCTTATATAAAACTTTAACGATTTTATCAACAATATTCATAATTGCTATGACAATAATTCAATATTTAATATCTAGATTTTTAATATTAATGTTTTTTGATGATGAGTTTAAAAATGTAATATATATGTATCTTGTGTTTTTGCCGAAATCTTTAACAGTTATTTTAAGTATAATATTTTTCTTTGTTTTTGGGAAATACAATTATAGTTTATACATTATACCACAAATCATAGGTATAACAGTTATGATGTTATTTATTAATCATAAAATAAAAAATTGGAAAGCTGTAATTGTTTTTTCAGTTATTTATATTTTGGATATTATATATTCTTTTATACAGCACACGAAGATTTTTCATATGTAAACTAAAAAATATTTATAAGAGGAGGAGATTAAAATGATTCGTCTATACGAAAAAAGCTTAATTACATATATAGAAATGCTGATTTTAACATTATCAATAATTTCGTTTATTGTGATTTCTTTTTTTAAGATTAATTCATTTCCTTTAAATTATATAATTCTTGGGTACTTTATATTAAATTACATAATATTAGAAACAAATATTAATAAAGTTGATTTTACTTATGAATATAAAAGACCTAGCGTCATTTTTGTACATATTATTTATATAATAAGACACTTATATTATACTGTAAAAAAAGGATATTCATTACAATTATCTTTATCCTTTATCTTATTAACATTTTTCTTAATTTTAACAAAAGAGTATGCATACTTCTTTATAATGATATTAGAAACAATAATATTTTTTCTAAATTATTTACTTAATAAATATTTACAAATGATATTAAAGATTATTTGTTTAATCCAACTAAGTTTTATTTTTAATTACAAGCTAAACTTTTATATTTATTTGCTTATTTTTAAAATAATTGTGATATTAGTTTATCTTATGTTATATAAATATACTAATAATATTTCTCTTAAACTACTTGCTTCTGAATCAAGTAAAATACCCAGATCTATAACAAAAATATTTATAGATTATATTACAAAAAATAGAAGTTTATTTATTATTATATCGATAATAGTTGCACTTATAATGTACATTTTTGATAAAGTGACTGACAATTTTATTTCAATTTATATAGAAAAAGGGACAGGTATTTTATTAACAAAAGGTTATGTTATTCCGTCTGTTGCGTTTGTGTACGAAATTTACATACTGTTACTACATACATTTATTGGAAATAACCGCGAAGAAAACGAAATAGATAAATCAAGATCTGAATTACTTCAGTCTTCTTTGATAATAAATAAATTAGGTAGATTTAAAGCGAGTACAATATACTTTTATAGCTTAATAATGATTTCTTTGATATTTGTCGGAATGATCGGAACAATAATAATTTCATATATCACAAGTGATAACAAACCTAGTTACAATTATGTAATAAACAACTTAGCAATAATATTTTTAACCTTTATAACAGGATTTATGTATTACAGAAAAATTGAATTAATTAATCAAAACTATAAATCGTTCTTGCTGAACTATATGTTTTTATTTATAATTATTATTATGAGTGTAATAATATCAATAATTTCTTTGTTATAAAGTATTTTTATAAAAATATAAATAAAAATAAAATTTATAATTTTATGTTAAGTATGTTAAAACAAATAAACGATTTAAAAATTTTTATTTTAATCGTTTACGTGCATAAATTAATATATATTACAATTACTAGACTATATTCTGTAATATGTCTAAGATCGGAGATAAAAAACTTTTTTAAGAGTATAAGTCAATTAAGTTTTTTCACTGTTACAGTGCATTGGTATTCGGATTAATTTTAAATTTGCAAGAAAATAAATACCAAACCGTATTTTGTTGCCCGTGTGTCGAATCTCTGCGACACGAACCCCGATTCAAAACGAACAGTTACGCTGGCTTTTGGATTTCGGTGATTGCATACCAAGTGCCGCGGTCTTCAGTTGCTACTGGATATGGGTTGATGCTCATTAGGCTGATCTGAAGTCCTACGTTGTCGGGCTTCAGCGGACTGTGGCCACATACCTTTCCGACTACGGGAAACGTCTGACTCTAGACAGCAAAGCCATCCGACACAGCAAAGCTAATCGACCGTTAGCGCGTCATCGGCCGAAAAAACCGTGCCCGACGGGTAGCGAGTTGAGACGGGGATGCGGTTTATGGTCCTAAGACGGTGCACGAAAGCGAGGGATACGTGACAAAACTACGGTGTTTGGATACAAGCTGCGTCTCATCGTCAACATCACGCATGAACTACAGGTCGCATATATCGTAACACTCGTTTAAAAAGTTAATGTTACATCAGATGATACTATTTTGATTAATTTGCAACAAAAAACTTATAAGTTATTACGCGATTCAATTTTTTTGCGGACAAAATCTATGAAGACTTAAAAATTATCATGGGCCTGTGGGACGAACACCGCATCCGACAGATGATCCACATCCGGACTATTTGGCACGACTGAGAGACAATACGACTTTTTGATCGACAAACAAAATGTTGTGTATAACAACAAAAGTTGCATGTTCTGTATGTGTCCGCGAACGAGGATCATGACCGAGGTCGGCTTTGACGAAAAACAAGGAACGCCGAAATTCCGGTGTTCCGCCAAGTAATATTTTATAAAATTAAAAAATAAAAAAGCGGGCTTTTTCCCGCTTAAAATTTACAAATTTGTTTTTAAATTAAATACCAAAAATATTTTTTAAATTAGTCTCATCCAGCGCGCGGCCGACGAAGAAGGGACCAAAGAGGCCGTAGCGGGCACTCGCCTCGTCGAAGCGCATCTCGTAGACGATCTTTTTGAAGGCGATCGGGTCGTCGGCGAAAAGCGTCACGCTCCACTCCCAGTCGTCGAGACCTTGGGAGCCGCCGACGACCTGGAGAATCGTACCCGCGTACTTGCGGCCGATCTCGCCGTGGGAGCGCATCATCCGCGCCCGCTCTTCCTGCGGCATCCAGTACCAGTTCTCGTCCTCGCTCCGCTTCTTGCTCATGGGGTAAAAGACGACGTACCCGTCCTTGGGAGGCGTGGGGTAGAGCTCGGCCATGAGTTTGGGGTCGGAGGAAGGGTCGCCCGTGTGGCTTCCGAGTTCGACGACGGAGTAGTAGCCGTACGCCGGGGGGAAGAGGTCCCCTGCGGGGATGCGGTTCAGGGCGAATTGGGCGTCGAGGAGGGCGTCGAACGACTTTCGGAAGTGGAGGAAGAGGAGGTCGGCCTTGTGGCCGAGGACGGCGTACACCCGGGAATGCCCTTCTCCTCGGGTTTCGAGTTCGGCCCATCCCGCCAGAAGCTCGCGGAGGGCTTCGAGTCGCGCCCTTTGTTCGTCTTCGACCAGTGTGCGCCAGAAGGAGAAGTCGACGCGGCGGAAGTCGTGGAGCATGTGGTACCCTTCGTACGTTTTGGGTGTGTAACGCATGGCACGTCCGACCGTTCGCGGTCGGACCTTCACCTCCGGAAATCTTCGTTGTGGATGTGGCGGATCGCTTCGTGCCTACATTGTACATCGTACCATAGACGGCGTGAAAATCTGAGGTCGGAAGAGCGGGGCTTCCCGGAGACCTGGAGAAATCCTTTTCGGCGGAGCTTTGAGTCGGGGAGAAAGCTTTACCGTCTCCCGCGCCCCCTTCCCTCCCGGCGGACGCCGGATTTCGCCCCGAACCCTCGGCGCGGGTCGAGAAACTTTTCGGTTGAAAGGGCGGTTCCTTTTGTTCCGGATCCTCGTCGACGGCACGATCGATCTCCCCCCGAACACGCCTACCTCGCGGCGGAGGAGTTCCGCGCCTCCCATCCGGACGCCCAGATCGCCGTCGTCGATTCCACCTGCGCGACTTCACGACCTTTGGGAGAAACGGGCAGAACTCGGCTCCGGTGGGGAAACGCGGGGAGAGGGCGGTGGAGAAGCGGCAACCTGCGGGTTGACAACCGCCTCTGCGGGTGTATAATAAAACTTGCGCCTGGCGCAGGACGGCCTGCCGAGTTAGTTAAATGGTATAACGGCGCACTCGTAATGCGCAGTTCGGAGTTCGATTCTCCGACTCGGCACCACGAGAACACACGCCCCGCGAGGGGCTTTCTTTTTTGTTTTGGGTATAGCGTACCGCGGGGCGCGCACGGCGCAGACCGCAACAAGAGGTTGCGAAGGGGAGGGTGGGAATTGGAGCGCGGTCCGGAAGGCGTTCCGGGGCCCGACTACGGCACCTCGGAGGGGTGTGGAACGGGGGATTCTGCGGTTCCGTCGGCAGAGGGGGCCTTTTGGCTGCCCGAAGCGGGCGTGCGCACCCTTCGCGGTTCCGCACGGGTGGAGTACGTCGTGGAGCGCTCGCGCTTCCTCGGGTACGCCCGCCGTGCGTGTACGGAGGGTGAGGTGCAGGACTTCCTCGCGGAGCTCAGGCGAAGGCACTGGGACGCGACGCACATCCCGTACGCCTACGTCCTCGGCGGTCGGGTGCCCGCAAAGAAAGCGGACGACGACGGGGAGCCGCATGGGACGTCCGGCCGGCCGATGCTCGAGCTCCTCGAGCAACTCGGGCTTGTGTGCGCGGCGGTGGCCGTTCCCCGGTACTTCGGCGGGAAAAAGCTCGGCGCGGGGGGACTCGTGCGCGCCTACCGCCATGCGGCGCAGCTCGCCCTCGAGGCGGCGGGATACGCGCGGCTCGTCCCTTGCCGGCGCATCTCCCTCGTCGTCGCCTACGCACACTACGGAGCCGTGGAGTCCCTCCTGCGCGGTGCGGCCTGTGCGTTTACCGCGGGCTTCGCCGAGCGCGTGCACCTCACCGCCGACGTCCCCGAAGCGGAGGTTTCCGCCCTCCTTGCGTCACTGCGCGAGCTCCTCGGAGGTGGAGGGGAAATTCGCGTTCGTCCGGAGCCGGTCGTCGGCGAGATCCCCGAGGGGAAGTGAAGGAAGGCCATGCGGGTCAGGCGGCCGCCTTTTTCTTTCCGGGCGTTTTGTCGTGGTCTCGGCAACGGGTTTGGAGCGGGAGAGGCGAGTTCCGACCTCCTTTGGAACGAGCAGATGAGCCTCTGGAACGGTCTCTTCGCGGCGATCTCCCTCACGCTCGTCTCCAGCTTTCTCCCCCTCTTCGCCGTGGAAGCCCTGCGCGCCGACGACTACCAGGTCGCCCTCTTGAGTTCCCTCCCCCAGATTACGACCCTCCTGGCCACGATTATCGGCACGGTCCTTTTGCGCGCCTATGCGGGGGAGGTCAAGCGCCTTACGTTTTGGAGCCTGCTTGTCACCCGCGGCCTCCTCGCGGGGTTTATCCTTCTTCCCTGGTTGCCCTTCGGGCGTGCGGCGGACCTCCTCGTACTTCTCGTGGGAATCATGGCCTTTCCCCAAGCCCTCGCCAACCTCTTCTGGCAGGCGCTCGTCGGGGAGATCATTCCGGCGGAGCGGAGGAACGCCTTTTTCAGCGCCCGGAACCGCCTGGCTACGCTCGCCTCGATGGTTGCCGTCCTCCTCGTGGGCGCCTTCATGAGCGCATTCGACAAGCGCCTCCTCTGGCCGTACCAAGTCTTTTTCTCCATCGCCCTCGCGGCGGGCCTTTTGGAGGTGTACTTTCTCGCCCAACACCGCGTGTCCGCCCCGCCTCCGGCCCAACGTGTTCCTCCGACCTTTTCCCTTGCCGATCTTTGGGAGAGCCTGCGGGAACCGCGCTTCCGCCGTTTCCTGGGAGCCGTCCTCTTCTTCCACTTCGCCTGGCAGATGGCTTGGCCGCTCTTCACCCTTTACAACGTCAAGGTCGCCCGCGCCGACGCCTTTTGGTTGGCGAGCTTCACCGTGACCTCCCTCCTTGGGCAGCTCGTGACCTACGGATTTTGGGGGCGGCTTGCCGAAGTTCGGGACGGGCGGCGCCTTCTAGGCGTCGCCACCTTGGGCATGGCGACAATTCCCGCCCTCACGGTCCTCTCCGTGTCGCTCCCGTACCTGGCCTTGGTGAACCTGTGGACGGGGTTGTTTCTTTCGGGCGTGCAGCTTCTCATCTTCAACGTCCTTCTCGCCCTCGGGGAAGTTCGAGATCGAAACGGGGCGATCGCCCTGTACAACGCCGGCGTGGGCATCATCGGTTTCCTCGCCCCGCAAGTCGGCGTGCTCGTCGCGGCAAAGTTGGGGATCGTCGGCGCCATGTGGGTTTCGTCCTTCTTGCGCGCCCTTTCCGCCCTCTTCCTCTGGCTGTTGCCGCGCTGCGACGCCCGCAACGAAAGCCCCGTGGCTCCCTTTGCCGCGGCGGCTGGAAAGGGTAGGGGAACGTAGAGGCTCGTCGACACGAAGCGCGCGGGAGGTTTCGTTGTCTTTTGCCGGGAAAGGCGCTATAGTGGTGGCGGATCGGTCCAACCTACGAACGGGCGGATAGGGCCGCCCCAACACGTTCGCCGGAGGAGAAAGGGGCATGGGAATGGAGTTTCCCGCCGAGCTCAAGTATTCGACGGAACACGAGTGGGTACGCGTGGAGGGGAAGCTCGCGCGCGTGGGAATCACGGACTACGCGCAGAGCGAACTGGGCGACGTCGTCTACGTGGACCTCCCGGAGGTGGGGACGGAGATCCAGAAGGGAAGCGTATTCGGGAGTGTGGAGTCGGTCAAGGCGGTGTCCGACCTGTACGCGCCCGTGAGCGGACGTGTCGTAGAGGTGAACGAAAGCCTCAAAGACGCGCCGGAACGCATTAACTCCTCGCCTTACGGGGATGGATGGATGATCGTCGTGGAAATGCGCGACCCTGCCGAACTCGCCGAACTCTTGGATGCGGACGCCTACCGGGCACACGTGGGCGAAGCGTAGGGAAGACTCGTCTTCCATCCGGCAAAAACCTGCTCCGGTGGGGAGAAGCCGTCAGGCGCGGTGCAAGGCCTCTGCGAGGTCTTACGCCGCGCCTTCTTTGGTTTTACGCTTTGCCAGTTTCGGAAGAAGCGATATAATGGGTGAACCAGAAGCGCGAAGTGGGAATTTCGGCGCTCGGCAGACGGGCTGGGTCGACGCGGGGGAGGCGGGGACGATGCGGTGCTGCGGGGCGCTCATGGTGGGCACGAAGGCGAAGATTCAGGCCGGCGGGATCGTCGTCGCGGACGTCCCCTTTCTCGTGTGTCCCGTCTGCGGGCGCGGGGAAATCCACCCCAAGGTGTACGGGGAGTTCGAAATCATCGAAGAGATGAGCGAGCACATCGAATCGGCTTTTTTCTCCTTCGACGAGGTGGCCACGGTGGACTGGGAGGCCCTCAAGGAGAGCGTGCCCTTCTGGGTGGACGACGAGGAGGAGGTCGACGAACGCCTCCTCGCGGAGCTCATCGACCACACCCTCGATCTGTACGGAGCGGCCGAGCACCTCGCCGACGAAGCGTGGTCGGGAGAACTCCGCCGGCGGTTTGCCGTGCTCGCCACGCGGTACCGGGATCGCCTGGCCTTCGCGGAGAAAGGACTGCGCGAGGAACCCTCAAACGGGTGAGGAACGGCAAGGCGTCCCTTCGGGAAAGGGCGTCTCGCCCGGCGCGCGGCGCTTTCCGGCTTGCTTTTTTTCCTAGATAGGAGTAGACTCAATCTCGCAGGTGATTCTAGTTCTCATCCTGCTCCTCCGTTCGGCGAGTTCGGCGAAGGAGCAAGGGTGTGAACATTCGTTGAAAATCACTTGATTCTTGCTCTTTGTTTTGGTACTGTGACCAGGAAAAGGGGTTTGGGATGCGTTCCGATGCCCGCGGGGGGAGTATGTACCCGGGCACACTCACCTGTGAGCGCTTCCGCGCGCATCCCGAGCGATTACAACGGGCCGAAGCGGCCGATTCTTTCGGGGAGGGATCAACGTGGCGCAGCCGGAGCTCGTCATCGAAGATCTGCACGTGAGCGTAGACGGGAAGCCCATCGTCCGCGGCTTTTCCTTGACGATGCGGGGTGGAGAGATCCACGCGATCATGGGCCCCAACGGGGCGGGAAAGAGCACGGTCGCCCAGGCGATCATGGGACATCCGCGCTACGAGGTCACCCGTGGGCGCGTCCGTCTCAACGGCGAAGATCTCTTCCAACTCTCGGTCGACGAACGGGCGCGGCGGGGGCTCTTCCTCGCCATGCAATACCCTAGCGAGATCCCCGGGGTGACGAATTCGGACTTCCTGCGGGCTGCGATAAACGCCCGGCGGCCGGCCGACAACCCGCTTCCCCTCACGGAGTTCATGAAGCAGTTGAACGAGGCGCTTGCCCTCCTCGAGATGGACGTCAAGATGGCGGGGCGTTCTGTGAACGAGGGCTTTTCCGGCGGCGAAAAGAAGCGCAACGAGATCCTTCAGATGCTCCTCCTCAAGCCCACGGTCGCCATCTTGGACGAGGTGGACTCGGGGCTCGACATCGACGCGCTCAAGGTTGTCGCCCGCGGGATTACCCACCTCGCGTCGCCGGAGCGGATCTTCCTCCTCATCACGCACTACGAGCGGATCCTCCAGTACGTCGAACCGCACTACGTCCACGTGATGATGCAGGGGCGCATCGTGAAGTCGGGGGGACCGGAACTCGCGCGCGAACTCGAGGCCAGAGGGTACGACTGGATTCGGGAAGAGCTCGGGATCACCGACGAAGTCGTCGGCCAGGAAGCGTGAGGGGGGATTTCGATGGCGACGGAACTCCTGCACGCCGCCGAAGCGGAGGGACTTATCGCGCGCCTGCGCACCCTCGGCGAACCCGAATGGCTCTTGAACCGCCGCAAGGACGCCCTCGCCCGCGTCGGAGAGCTCGCCTATCCGCACGTCGAAAAGTACAACGCCGCCAACCTGCGCATCGAGGAGTTTTCCCACCTTTCCGAGGGGTTCGGCGCTCGGGCGGTGGGGTTCGAGGAACGGGACCTCCCCGAGCCGCTTCCCTCCTTTCTCCCTGCCGGCGCAGCGGCCGAGTTCCTCGCGGTGGACGGGGCGCTGGTACGCGCGGAGGTCGCGCCGTCCCTCCGAGAGCGGGGTGTCCTCTTCCTCTCCCTCCGCGAAGCGGCTTCTCGGCGTCCCGAACTCGTCGAGCCCTACCTGGGCACCGCCGTACCCGACGCATCCGATCGGCTGTCGGCTTTGTCCGCGGCGCTCTGGCAGGAAGGGGCTTTCCTCTACGTCCCCGCCGGCGTGGAGGTGGCGGAGCCTTTGGAGATCGTCTGGGTGGTGAGCGACCGAAACCAGGGCGTAGCGCGGCACACGCGCACGCTCGTCGTCGCCGGTCGGGGTTCGCGCTTCACCCTCGTCGAGCGGCGCCTCTTTGCCGACGACGTCCGCGTCCTCGCCACCCACGTCGCCGAGGTCTTTGCCGCGGAGGGAGCGCAGGTGAACTTCCAAATCCTGCACGTCGGGGGACGCGGGACGCGCCGCTTCGAGGTGCGTACGGGGCGCGTAGGGCGCGACGCCTCGCTCGACGTCCGGGAGGCCGATCTGGGAGACGGCGACGGTCCGATCCTCACGAACCTTCTCTACGACGCCGACGGAGGCCGGGGGACGATCCGCTTCGCCGGGATCGGCTCCGGGAAGCAGCGGGGGGCCCACACCTTTACCCAGATCCACCGTTCGCGCGCCACGGAAAGCCGCACGTTGGTGAAGGCCATCCTCAAGGACGAGGCGCATCAGGTCTTCAACGCGATCACCCACATCCACAAGGGTGCCAAGAAGTCCACGGGGAAGCAGACGACGCGCCTCCTCATGCTCGGAGGCCGCGCCCGCGGCGACGCAAACCCCTTTCTCTTCATCGACGACAACGACCTGTACGCGGACCACGCGGCCAGCGCGGGGCGAGTCGACGACCTCCAGCTCTTCTACCTCATGAGCCGCGGACTCCCGCGCGCGGAAGCGGAGCGTCTCCTCGTGCTCGGCTTCCTCGAGGAAGTTCTAAGGGACTTCGCTGCAGGAGAGCTTTCCGAGCAAATCGCCCGGGGCGTAGAACGGAAGCTCGGTCTCGTACCGGCTGCGGCGTACTGACCCTTTCCGTGCTCGCGCCGTGTCGCGCGGCGGAGCGCCCACTCTTCGGCCGAGTCCAAGGTTGTCTTCACGGTTCATACGCCGCACCTTCGGGTGCGAAGGCGGGGTGATGGATGTGGCGGACATTTCTTTCCTTCCCGACGCCTACCGCTACGGATTTCGCGATCCGGAAGCGTACGTGTTCAAGGCCCCTAAGGGCCTCACGCGGGACCTCGTCCTGGAAATCTCGCGCATGAAGGGCGAACCCGATTGGATGACGGCGTTCCGCCTCAAGGCGCTCGACCTCTTTCTGGAGAAGCCCCTTCCTCGCTGGGGTCCCGATCTGTCGGGGATCGACTTCGAGGAAATCGTCTACTACGTGAAGCCTACGGAACGCAAAGGTCGTTCGTGGGACGAAGTTCCGCTGGAAATCAAGCGCACCTTTGAACGCCTGGGGATCCCCGAGGCGGAGCAAAAGTTCCTCGCCGGTGTGACGGCGCAGTACGAGTCGGAGGTCGTCTACGCGAGCCTCAAGGAAGAGCTCGGGGCCAAAGGCGTGATCTTCCTCGATACGGACACGGCCCTCAAGGAGTATCCGGAGCTCTTCCGCGAGTACTTTGCCACGGTGGTACCGCCGAGCGACAACAAGTTCGCCGCCCTCAACAGCGCCGTATGGTCCGGGGGGACGTTCATCTACGTCCCGCGGGGGGTCCGGCTGGAGATTCCCCTCCAGGCGTACTTCCGGATCAACGCGGAAAACATGGGGCAGTTCGAGCGCACGCTCATCATCGTCGACGAGGGGGCGAGCGTCCACTACGTAGAAGGGTGCACGGCTCCCCTGTACGCCTCGGACTCCTTGCACGCGGCCGTCGTCGAGGTGATCGTGAAGCGCGGCGCGCGGGCGCGCTACACGACGATTCAAAACTGGTCTCCCAACGTCTACAACCTCGTGACGAAGCGGGCGAGCGTCGAGGCCCACGGCACGATGGAGTGGGTGGACGGCAACCTCGGTTCCAAGGTGACGATGAAGTACCCCTCCGTAATCCTCCGGGGCGAGGGGGCGCACGCCGACGTGCTCTCCATCGCCCTGGCGGGAAAGGGGCAGGTGCAGGATGCCGGGACGAAAATCCTCGTCAACGCGCCGAACTGCACGGCGACCGTCGTGTCCAAGTCCATCGCCAAGGACGGCGGTAAGGTGAACTACCGCGGGCTCGTCCTCTTCGGTCCCGAGGCCTGGGGTTCGCGGGCCAAGGTGGACTGCGCAACGCTTCTTTTGGACGACGAAAGCTTTTCCGACACCGTGCCGTACAACGAGGTAAAGACCGCGGACGTCGTCCTCGAGCACGAGGCGAGCGTGTCCAAGGTGAGCGAGGAACAGCTCTTCTACCTCATGAGCCGCGGCCTTTCGGAGACGGAAGCAACCCAACTCATCGTCCAAGGGTTTCTCCAACCCTTCACGAAGGAGCTCCCCATGGAGTACGCTTTGGAGCTCAACAGGCTCATCGAGCTCGAGATCGAGGGCGGTCTTGGCTGAGCTTTGTCCGCAGCCTCGGGGGCCTGGAGGGCCGCGTCCCCTTCGCGGAAGCACGCTGCGCAATGCGGAAGCCTCGGCTTCTCCGGGAAGCCGGGGCTTTTTTTGGTTTCGCCGCTTCGGAGGCGGGAGGGGGTTTTCCTCGAACGCGCTTCGGTTTTCTCCCATCCGCCGCCTTTCTCGGCTGCGCGGTGCATACGATTTTCTCCAGGAAGCGGAGGAATCGGGTGCGGGGGAGGGAAATGCCGTGCGGCAGAGGAAGCGGTGGGGGATTGTCGCCCTCCTTCTCCTCGCCTCCGCCTACCTCGCGCTCTTTCAGCTCGAACGGCACGTCGCCCCCGTCGTGCAGGATGCCGCCGAAGTGCGCGCCCTGCAGTGGGCCCACGAGTCCCTTCAAGGTGCGCTCAAAGACATCGTCGCCGACGAGCAGCTCCTCGGCGACCTCTTCCTCCGGCATACGAACGCGTCCGGCGAACTCGTCGCCGTGAGCCTGGACTCGCGGGCCGTACTCCGCCTCGAGTCACGCGCCTACGAGGGGATCAACGCCTACCTCGCGGGTCTCGGAAAAAAGGAGATCCGCGTCCCCGCAGGGGTGGCCACGGGGCACGAGCTCTTCGCCTCCATGGGACCGCTTGTTCCCGTCCACGTGATCCCGGTGGGTGCGGCGGAGGTCTCCCTCCTCCCCACCGTAGAGGAGACGGGAATCAACAACGTCCACCTCACCTTGTACCTCGTCGTTCGGACGCACGTCCGTGTGGTCGTCCCCTTTTCCGGCAAGGTCGTCCTCTTCGAGGACCGGATCCCCGTCGCCCAGGAGCTCATCGTGGGCAAGGTACCCGTGTACTACTTCCACGGGGGGAGCGTCGTTCCTCTCGTCCCCTCTCCTCCGTCCGAGGCGGGCCCCAAAGACTCCCTACCGGAAAGGTGAGGCGTCAGCGGGTTTTTCCCTTCTTTTCCTCCTGAAGCCACGCACGGAGGTGGGGGGCGGGGTCTACGGCGTACTCCACGCGACCGTTCCAGCGGTAGAGCCCGTAGTGGAGGTGGGGAGGGAATTTCCCTTGGGTGCCCGGGGGACCGTAGCCCGAGGATCCGACGTACCCGAGGATCTCCCCGGGGGCGACGGCCTTTCCCACCTCGATCCCCTTGGCAAAACCGGACAGGTGGGCGTAGTAGTGGTAGAAGTTCTGAAGGTCGCGGATGCCTACGCGCCAGCCGCCCAGGCGATTCCATCCCACGACTTCCACGTAGCCGTACGTCGCGGCGCGCACGGGCGTGCCGTAGGGGGCAAAGATGTCCACGCCCTCGTGGATCCGCCTGCCGCCGAAGTGCCGTGGTGCGCCGAAGTTCGCCTGCAAGGTGTACCGCGAGCCCGGAGGGAGGACGAACACGTGCCGGTGAAGGTCGAGGCGTCCGAAGGTTTCGTACACGCGGGCGAAATTGGGGACGACGTCGCAAGCCCGCCCGTCGCCGAGGAGCTCCTCGAGGGTGGAGCAGAGCGCGCCTTCGCCTTCGGAGCCACCTTCGCCCATGCGTTCCCGCAGGAATGCGGCCACGGAAAAGAGGCGGTCCAAGGGGTCGTCGGGGTCGACGAAACCGTCCCCGTTTGCGTCCCGCCCCTTTCCGCCGAAGAAGTCAATCGTCGCTTCGTCGGCGGCGCCGAAGGAGGGATTTCCCACCCCCGAAAAGAGGGGCGGGGGGAGTCGGACGGCGACGAGCTCCTTCTCGCTCCCCCGCCGGAGGGAGCGGGCGTACTGGTCGACCGCCGCGAGAAGCGTCCAAGGGACGAGCGTCATGGCCTCCGTGGCTACGTAGAGTTCCATCCGTTTCCCGTAGACGTCGCCCGCGTCCGCGGGTTGTACCTCGAGGGCTTCCCCGGGTTGCGAAACGAGGAGGGCGCTCCCGAGGAGCGCGACGACGATGCCCGCAGAGACCGTCCTCCTCAGAGGCCCGTTGGTTCGCACGCCGCTCACCTCTTCAGGAGACTTCCCGGGACCTGGCGGCCGGACGCGAAAGGCGCAGGTCGTTTTTAATTTTCCCTTCCTCTTCGCTATAATGAAGCGGGCAGCCGCACGCGCGGGAAAGTCTTGCCCCCACCTGCACCCGGGGACGAGCCGGGCAACCGCACACGCGGGGAAGTCTTTCCCGCGGCCGCAAAGGCGCTCTCCTTCCGAAGGCGGGAGACGTTGTCCCTTCCGCCGACCGGGGCCGGTGTCCGATGGCGGCTTGCCCGGCGGACCACCCGCGCCTTACCCGAGGAGGACCGACGGAAAGAGGAGGATGCCATGCTTCCCAGGGAGGAACGCAAGCCCTCCTGGCTCAAGGTGACGCTGGCGGCGTCGCCGACGCTCGGAGAGGTCCGGCGGACGCTTCGGGAACTCCGCCTCACCACCGTTTGCGAAGAGGCCCGGTGCCCAAACCGTCAGGAGTGCTTCGGCTCCGGGACGGCCACGTTCATGCTCTTGGGGGACGTGTGCACGCGGAATTGCCGGTTTTGCGCGGTGAAGACGGGGCGGCCCGCCCCGCCGGATCCGGACGAGCCTTTCCGCGTCGCCGAAGGCGCGCGCCGACTCGGTCTCCGCTACGTCGTCCTCACCTCCGTGGCGCGGGACGACCTGCCGGACGGTGGTGCCGGGCACTTCGCCAAGACCGTGCGCGCCCTCAAGGAGGCGATTCCCGGCGTCCGGGTGGAGGTGCTCGTCCCAGACTTCGGGGGCGACCGCGAGGCGCTCTGTACCGTCCTCGCCTCGGGCGTCGACGTGTTCAACCACAACGTGGAAACCGTGCGTCGGCTCACGCCTTCCGTCCGGGCGCGGGCGACGTACGATCGTTCCCTATCCGTCCTCACCGCGGCGAAGGCGTGCGCTCCGCACGTGCCCACCAAGTCCGGATTTATGGTCGGACTCGGGGAGACGCGCGAGGAAATCGAGGAGCTTTTGCGCGATCTTCGGAATGCGCAGGTGGACCTCCTCACGGTCGGGCAGTACCTCCGTCCCACCCCGGCCCAGTTGCCCGTGGTGCGCTACTACTCCCCCGAAGAGTTCCGGGAAATCGCCCGGAAGGCGTACGCCCTGGGATTTACCTACGTTGCCGCGGGTTCCCTCGTGCGAAGCTCGTACCACGCGCACGTGGGGTACGACGCGACGCGGGAGAGGTGATTTGCGGACGTGAGCTTCCCCCCGGAAGGTTGACCTACGCCTCGGGGAGGAGCCGCTCGAGAGTTTCCCGCCACGTGGGCGCCTCGGAGAGGGGGATACCCAGCGGGACGGCCCACTCCTCCTCTTCTTGGAGGTCGTCGCGGCCGAGGACGGCGGCGCGCCCCGTGAGGAGGTTTACGACGACCGCCTTTCCCAAGAAGAGTTCGCTCTGGACGACGACGAAGTCGGCGCGCGTCCCGTCTTCGGAAATCGCGCCGAAGGCGCGAAGCCGGCTTTTCTCTTCTCGATCGTAGAGGATGTCCACGGAAATCCCTCCCGCGAGGAATCCGGGTTGAGGAGGTGCGAGGGTGGTGCGAGAACCCGTCCGTCCCGGTGTGCTCTTCGACCTCGATGGGACGCTCGTCCGAGAAGGGTCGGCCCTTCCCGGTGCGCGGGAACTCCTCCTCTGGCTCGAGGCGTCCCGCGTTCCCTTTGCCGTCCTCACGAACAATTCTACGCGCCACCCCCGCGAGGTCCAAGCGCGCCTCGAATCTCTGGGGATGCCGGTTTCCCCGGGGCGGATCGTCGCTTCGAATACCGTCCTCGCCGCCTACGCTCGGGAAAAGGGCTGGGGCGATCGCGTCTTCGTCGTAGGGGAATCCGGCCTTCGCGAGGCTCTCGAGGAAAAGGGTTTCGTCTTGGCCGACGAGGATGCGGATTTTGTCGCCGTAGGCCTTGCCCGCACGGCGACGTACGCGGACCTCGCCCGCGCACACGCGCTCATCGAGCGGGGGGCGATCTTTGCGGCGACGAACCGGGATCGCCGCTTTCCCCGCGAGGACGGCTCTTTTTCGCCGGGGAGCGGGGCAATCCTCGCCTTTCTCGAGGCGTCCACCGGCGTCGAAGCCCTCGTCGTCGGGAAGCCGCACGAACCCATGTACCACGTCGCCCTTCAGGCCGTGGGGGGAGAATGCCGGCCGTGTGTCCTCGTGGGGGACAACCTCCAAACGGACGGGCTCTTCGGCCGGCGTTTCGGCATGCGCACGTACATCGTCGGCACCGGCGTCACGCCGCCCTCCGCCTTGAGCGGGCTTCCCGCGAATTTACATCCCGCCGAAGACCTGTGGTCCGTTCGGCGCGACCTCGAGGCGTTTTTGGCCGCCCTGTAATCGCTCGGTCTTTTTCCTTTCGCTCCGTCATAGGCTAACTCGGGGGGATGGAGATGTCCGTACCGGAAGATCTCCTCCGCTACCTCGAACGCCGCGGAGCCGGTCGCGCCGTGGCGGTTCGGGCGGGCGAAGCGGGGCATAGGGCCGTAGGCGAAGCGCTGGCGCGCCTCCACCTCGCATCCCGCGGCTATCCGCTCCCCGGACGCTCGCCGCGCCTGCGTTTTGGCCGCCTCGTCCAAGGATGGGTGGACGTACTTCGGGAAGCGCGGGCGTTTGGCGAAACCTTGCGCGCGTCACCCCCGGAATCCGCCTGGCCGCTCTTCGAAGAGACGTACGCGTACTACCACCAGCTCGCCCAGGCGGCCCTTTACTACCTTCTCGATCACGGGTACGAGAGCCTGTCCGTCGAACTCCGCCGGTACGGCGTTCTCGCCCATCAGATGCTTGCTCCGCCGCTCGTCGCATGGGAGGACGGCCGGATCGTCTTTCTCGCCCCCGACACGTGGCGTTTTGACGTTCCGACGCGCGACGTCGCCCACTACGCGCGCCACGTCCTCGCCGAAGAGGGTCCGGAGTCGGCGCTCGCGTTTCTCCGCGGATATGCGGAAGTGCGCCCCTTCGTGCCCGAAGAGGGGCCGTTTGTCTACGGGGTCTTCCTTTTGCCCTACGAGTGGATCGAAGCGTACAAGAAATACCGCGAGGGCAACGTCCGCGAAGCGGAAGCCCGCCTCGCCGCCCGCGTGCACCGCGAAACGGAATGGGCGAACGCCGTGCGGAAGTTCCGAGAGGCGTGGGCCGCGTTCGGCTTGGACGTTGCGCCGATTCCCTGGTTTGAGGGGGCCCGCACGGTAGGGTGATGCCCCTGCGGTGTGGGCTTTCCCCTTCGGGAGGTCAACCCGGATGCATGTGGCGCTCGTCGCCGCCCTCCTCGCCGTCACGCTGGCGCAGGCGCTCAAGGTCTTCCTCTACCGCGTGCAGTTCGGTTCGTGGGACTTCAGCCTCGTCTTTTCTGCAGGAGAAATGCCGAGCGCCCACTCCGCAGGAGTGAGCGCTCTGGCGACGACGTTTCTCGTCCTCGATGGGCCGGCCTCGGCGAACTTCGCCATCAGCGCCGTCCTCGCCATGATCGTCATGTACGACGCGGCGGGCGTGCGGCGGCAGGCAGGAGAACACGCCGCGATCTTAAACCGCCTCATCGAGAGGCTCGCCCAATTTTTCCCCGAAGAGGAAAGGATCGACTTCCTGCGTCTCAAGGAGCGCTTGGGGCACAGGCCCGTCGAGGTCGCCGCGGGTCTCTTCCTCGGCGTCTTGGTCGGCCTTCTCCTCGGGGCGAGCGGACTGCGCGCGTGGCCTTGACGCCTCATTCGAGACTGCGCGCGTCCTGAGCCGCAGCTTCCCGTCCTTGCATTTCTCGGAGGGCGCGAAGGCCCGAGGTGTTCAAGCGGTCGAGGAAGTCTTCCTCGACTTTTCCCTTCCCCCAGGCGAGGATGTATACCTCTACGGTACGTCTTCCCCACTCGTTGAGCGCCTCGCGGACGCTCGGAACGTAGAGGTCGATGTGCTTTCCGCGGACGAGCCCCCCCGTATCGGCGACGACGCCAAAGCCGTACCCCGGGATGAAGAGCACCGTTCCGAAGGGGAATTCTCGCGGGTCGGCGGCGATCGTCGAGAACCGGTCGCGGCGGACCTTGACACCGGAGGCGGTCACTCCGTAGGCCGGGTGGCCCGGCGACTTTCCCGTGGATTCTCGTCCCTCCGTGTACGCGGTGGCGACGACGCGCACCCGGGGGATGTCCGCGGCCGTGAGCAAGAGCTGTTCTTCCGGGGAAACGGCGGCGGCGAGTTCGGGCGCGATCCGTTCGGGCGCGGACGGCTCCGTCGTCCGGGGCGTCGCCGCGGGGAGGCCTTCGTCCGGCGTTGCGGGCTCATGCGCGTCTTCGTGCTTCTCCCCGGGATCTACGGCAGAGACCGCCTCGTTTTCCGAAGCCCGCGCTTCCTCGGAGCGGCGGTTCTCTCCCCCTGCGGCCGAAACCTCTCTGCCCGGCGGCTCTGGTCGCGGCGGTTCTCCGTACGCGTTCCCCGCGGTAAAAAAGACGGTCGCGGCCAAGGCCAGGAGGACCTTAGGCAGACGGCGTCCGGGCATTTCCATCCCTCCACCGTCCACCTTTTCCCAGGAGGGGGATTTTTATTCCCCCTTCGCGTCCGCACTTTTCATTCGCGAGCGAAAACTTTATAATAGTCCGCGAAGCCTGGAAAGGGGGCTTCTCGGAGTACCCCGAGGTTCGCCGGTAGTTCCCTTTTGGCGCGCATCGCGATAAGATGAAAAGCGCGTACCTCAAGGGGACGCGACGGCTGGGCAGGGGACGGGCACGAACTCGTAGACGGAGGTGGAGGCGGAACGTGGCCTGCAGAAGCGACGTAGTCGACGTGGCGGTCGTAGGGGGTGGCCCGGTCGGGCTCTTCGCCGCCTTCTACGCGGGAATGCGGAGGATGTCCGTGAAGATCCTCGAGAGCCTCCCCGAGCTCGGCGGGCAACTGGCGGCCCTCTATCCGGAGAAGTACATCTTCGACGTTGCCGGCTTCCCCAAGATCAAGGCCGGCGAACTCGTAGAACGCCTGAAGGATCAGGCTTTGTATTTCGAGCCCGACGTGTGCGTCGACGAGAAGGTGCTCGAACTCCATCGCGAGGAAGCCGACGGTACCTTTCGCCTCGTGACCTCTCGTGGGGAGCACCGCGCGCGGACGGTGATCATCGCTGCAGGAGCGGGCGCTTTCGACCCGCGGCGCCTCGAGGTGGAGGGGGCGGATCGCTGGGAGAAGTTGGGCAAGCTCCACTACTTCGTGCCCAAGGTGGAGCACTTCCTCGGGAAGCGCGTCGCCGTCCTCGGCGGAGGGGATTCCGCCGTCGACTGGGCGCTCACCCTCCAGGGGGTAGCCTCGGAAGTCCACCTCGTGCACCGGAGGACGCAGTTTCGCGCCCACGAGCACTCCGTGGAGCTCCTCGCCCAGTCCAAGGTGAACGTCCTCGTTCCGTACAACGTCGCGCGCGTGGAAGGGGACGCGACGCCGGAACTCGTCCTCGCCCACGCGGAAACCAAGGAAGAGGCGCGGCTTCCCGTGGACGAGCTCGTCGTGAGCTACGGTTTCGTGGCTTCTCTGGGTCCGATCAAGGACTGGGGCCTCGAACTGGAAAAGAACAGCATCGTCGTGAACCGCTGGATGGAGACGAACATCCCCGGCGTGTTTGCCGTGGGAGACGTCGCGACGTACGAGGGCAAGGTAAAGCTCATCGCCGTCGGCTTCGGCGAGGCGCCGATCGCAGTAAACCGGGCGAAGCAATACGTCGACCCGAAAGACCGCGTACCGGCGCATTCGTCCGACCTCAACCTCCGCTGAGCCGGACCGCGGCTTACGGTCGCCTCGAGGCGCCGGCGGACGTCGTATGCGGCGGGCACGCCCCGGGCGTGCCCGCCTTTTTGTTCGGAATCCTCCGCCTTCCCCTTCCCGGGGCGTTTGCCCGGCCGCGAGGTGCGCACCCCCACCCGGAATTTCCTCTTTCGGAGCGCTATAATGGTACGGAAGAAAGGGGGCGGAGGATTGCTCACTTCGGAACTCCTACCCATTTGGGAAAAGGTGGAGCGGGGGGAGCGGCTCGGCTTCGCCGACGGCCTCGTCCTCCTCACGACGCAAGACCTCTTGGGCCTCGGATTCATGGCCGACCGTGTGCGCCGCCGCCTGCACGGCGACCGCGCGTACTTCATCGTAAACGCCCACCTCAACCACACAAACGTTTGCGCCCTCAACTGCAAGTTTTGCGCCTTTGCCGTCAAGCCGGGCCATCCGCGCGCGTACACCCTTTCCCTCGAAGACATCGCCGAGAAGCTCCGGGGCCTTCGGGGCCGCGGCATCCGCGAAGTGCACATCACCGGCGGGATCAACCCCAAGCTCCCGTTCTCGTACTACACCGACATGCTCCGCCTCGTGAAGGAGATCCTGCCCGACGTGCACGTGCAGGCCTTCACGGCCGTGGAAATCGACTACATGAGCCGGTTGTTCCGCATGGACGCGGTCGAGGTACTCGCCCGCCTGCGGGAAGCCGGGCTCGGCTCCCTTCTCGGCGGCGGAGCGGAGGTGTTCGACCCGGAAGTACGTCTGGCCATTGCCGGGCACAAGACCGACGCCGAGCGGTGGCTCGAGATCCACAAGGTTGCCCACGGCATGGGCATCCGGTCCAACGCCTCCATCCTCTACGGGACGATCGAGCGGCCGGAGCACGTCGTCGACCACCTCCTGCGCCTGCGGGAGCTCCAGGACGAGACCGGCGGCTTCGACGCCTTTTTCGGATTCGCCTTTCATCCGGAAAACACGCCCCTCGCCCGAGAGCGCGCCTTTCCGCGGGAAACGAGCGGGATGTACGACTTGCGGCTCCTCGCCACGGCGCGACTTCTCTTGGACAACTTCGCGCACATCCGCGTCCTTTGGATGATGACGGGACTCAAGCTCGCCCAGGTGGCCCTCTACTTCGGCGCCGACGACATCGACGGTACGGTGCTCGAGGAGCACATCATCCACGACGCCGGATCGGAAGCCCCCCAGGGGCTCACGAAGGAGGAGCTCATCGCGCTCCTTCGGGAGGCGGGGCGCGTACCCGTCGAGCGCGACACGCTCTATCGCCCCATCGCCGTGTACGCGTAGACCTCTGCGTCCCCGCGTCCGTTCCCTCCGGCATGAAGATTGTTGTGAGGATCGGTGGGAAAGGCCGGTTCCCCCCGCTTCCGAGGCGCACGCGCCTGCGGGCGGGGGCATTCCGGGAGAAGGCAGAAAGGAGGAGGCGGCTTGGAACTCGTCGTGCGCGATCCGGCGCTCGAGCCGATCGTGGGAAAGGTCCTCCGGGGCGAGCGCCTGACGTGGGAGGACGGCCTCGTGCTCATGCGGACGCCCGATATCCTCACGCTCGGCCAGCTCGCGGACGTGGTGAACCGCAGGAAAAACGGTCCGTACGTCTACTTCATCGAAAACCTGCACCTCTACCATACGAACGTCTGCGAAGCGCGCTGCGCTTTCTGTGCCTTTCGCCGCGACCCCGAGGAGGAGGGCGCCTTCACGTACACCCCCGAAGAACTCGTCGCTTACGCCCGCTCTAGGATCACTCCGACGACGCGGGAGTTTCACATGACGGGTGGGCACAACCCGCACGTCCCCTTCTCCTACTACGTAGAAGTGATCCGCGCCCTCAAGGAAAACTTTCCCCACATCACGATCAAGGCCTATACGGCGGCGGAGATCGTCTTTTTCGCACGCCTTTCCGGTCGCACCGTCGAAGACGTCCTGCGCGAGCTCCGGGATGCCGGCCTGGACACGATGCCGGGGGGCGGGGCGGAAATCCTCTCGGAGCGCTACCGCCGGATCATGAGTCCGGACAAGGCGAGCGTCGGAGAGTGGCTCCACGTACACCGCACGGCCCATCGCATGGGGATGAAGACGCACGCGACGATGCTCTACGGGTCCGTCGAGACGCTGGAGGAGCGGCTCGAGCACATGCGCCTCATCCGGGAGCTCCAGGACGAAACCGGGGGCTTTCTGGCCTTCATTCCCTTGGCGGTTCAGCCGTACCGCAAGGACGCGCCGCTCACGAAGCGCACGAGCGCCTACGACGACCTTCGGATGATCGCCGTAAGCCGCCTGTTCGTGGACAACGTGCCGCACATCAAGGCGTACTGGATCAACATCGGCTTTCAGCTTGCGCAGCTCGCCCTCACCTTCGGCGCTTCCGACCTCCACGGAACCCTCGTCGAGGAGCGAATTAGCCACGCCGCCGGCGCGCTCACGGAAGCCGGGATCACGCGCGAAGAGCTCATCTGGCTCATTCGAGGCGCGGGTCGGATTCCCGTGGAGCGGGACACGTTTTACAACCCCGTCGTCGTCTACGAGAAAGAAGAGAGCCGCCCAGGCGGGAGGCGCTAACCCGTTGTACCGCGCCCGAACCGGGGGCGCGGCATCGAACCCCGCCTTTGTGTAAAGACAGTGTATCTTACATCGAATTTGACAATTGGGCGCCGGTGCGCTACGCTTTCTCCGAAAACGGAGGGGATGGCGGATGCGCGGGTACTACCGGTCGCCCTCGTTTCTCTTGGGCGCGCTGGGTTTCTTTTTCGACGCGATGGACGTGCTCCTCTTCGGCCTCGTTCTTCCGGCCGTTGCCCGGGAGTGGGACCTGGATCCGGAGATGCGCGGCCTTCTGTTGAGCGCGGGGACCGTGGGGATGGCGGTGGGCGCGCTCCTCGGCGGTTGGTTGGCAGACCGCGTGGGGCGCAAGCCGGTCTTCCTCGTCTCCATGGCGTTGTACGGCCTGGGTACGGGACTTACGGCGCTCGCATCCCGTGTGGACGTCCTCTTTCCCCTGCGGTTTCTCGTGGGCGTAGGACTCGGGGCGGAGCTGCCGGTGGCCGCCGCCTACGTGTCCGAGACGGCGCCGCGGGAAATCCGCGGTCGTGCCGTCGTGCTCGCGGAGAGCTTTTGGGCGCTCGGCGCGCTGGCCGCATCCCTCACGGCCCGCTTCCTCTTGCCCGTGGGCGGTTGGCGGGCCGTGCTCGCCTTCGGAGCGCTTCCCGCCTTCGTCGCCCTGCTCGCCCGCACGCGCATGCCGGAGTCCGTGCCTCAGGTTCCCGCGGCCCGACCGCGCGAAAGCGTGCGCGCCCTTTTCGCCCGAGGGCTTCGGGGCCGGACGCTCCTCCTCTGGTTCCTCTGGATGGCCATGAACGGCGTGTACTACGGCTTGTTCCTCTGGCTTCCTTCGCTCCTCGTAGACCGGGGCTACGAGATTGTCCGGAGCTTTAGCTACATCGTTGCGATGAACCTCTTTCAGATTCCCGGCTACCTCACGGCGGCGTGGCTCGTCGAGAGGTGGGGGCGTTCGGTCGTCCTCGGGAGCTACCTTTTGGGCGGCGCCTTGGCGGCTGCGGCCTTCGGCTTTGCCCCCGATACCGCCGTCCTCCTCGCGAGCGGCGCCCTGTTGAACTTTTTCCACCTTGGAGCGTGGGGTGCCCTCTACGCCTATACGCCGGAGCAGTATCCCGCCGACCTGCGGGGGAGTGGAACGGGTCTCGCGGCTTCTTGGGGTCGGATCATGGCGGTCGTTGCTCCGTACGCCGTCGGTTTTCTCCTCGCCCGTGGCGTCGGGCAGGGTGCCCTTTTCGGGGTGTTTTTCGGGCTTTCCGCGGCTACGGCCGTCGCCGTGCTCCTCTGGGGAGGAGGGAATCCGCAACCGCGCGAGAGTTAGGGGAGAGATCCCCGGAGGTAGGTACGTTTCCCGGCGAGCTGCGCGCGTCCGCGAATCGAAGGAGTTCGGCGATGGGGGAAAACGCCCGTAAACGTCAGGAGTCGCGGTCGGGAAGGCGCGGGCGAACCCGTTCGAGCCAGTCGTGGACTTCGGCGAGATACGCCGCGTAATGGGGGGCGTCGAGGAGCTGACCGAACCACGGGAGGCGCGGGGGCGGATTGCGGAGAAAGCGCACGACGGCGCCGCGATCGAGGAAGGACCAAATCCTCGCCTGGGGCGCCGCCAAGAGTTCTTCTCCCCGCGCCCGAAGACTCCGGACGAGTTGAGGGTGATGGCTCTTGGGGAAGGGGCTTTTCCTGCGCAGGCGGATCTCCTCGGGCACGACACCTGCGAGCGCTTCCCGGAGAAGGGGCTTGCGCAGGGAAGACTCGCCCCTGCGGGCGAAGCGGGCGAAGGCGCGAACGTCTCCGTCGAGGAAGGGGAAGAGGATTCGGATCCCCGTGGCCTTGCCCGCCCGCGCCATCCGCTCCAGGAGGACGCTTCCGAAGTGCAAGGCGGTGTGGGCGGAGGCCCAAAGAACCGCCTCTTCCTCTTCTCCGGCGGTTCCCGCGTCCGGGTGTACGGCACCCGGAAGAGGTGCGGCGTGGTGCGAAGGCGCGGACTCTTCCGGCAGGTGGCGGTCGGTACGACCTAGGGCTTGGAGGAGGAGTTCGTCGAGGCGGACGCGCGCCGCTCGGGCGGCCTCCGGACGGAGAAGCGCGAGGCGCTCATCGACGTGCCGCATCCACGGAAAGAGGCGGCGAAAGTCTGCGCGGCGGCCGGTCCGATGCGCGGCTGCGGCCCGAAGGAACGTCCCTTCCGCCCACGGGTAGCCGGCAAAGGTCTCGTCGGCCCCTTCTCCCGTGAGCCAGGCGATTTCCGCGTTCCACCCGGAGACCTCGCGGAAGAAGAGGAGGAGGGCCGCGTCGACGTCGAGCATTCCCGGAAACCCTCGGAAATGCCCGAGGGCGCGGAGGGAAGAAACGATCTCTTCTACGGACAGGACCACGGCGCGGTGCTCGCTCCCCGCCGCCCGAACCATGATCCCCACGTAGGCGGCGTCGCGTTCGGGAAGAAGCGGCGAGGCGACGAAGTGCGCGTCTTCGCCTTCGTAGTCGACGGAAGCGGAGAAGAGCGCTTCTGCCGGTGCGCTGCGGCGCAAAAGGGCGAGGACAGCGCTGGAGTCGAGGCCGCCCGAGAGAAACACGCCGCGCGCTCCCTCGCGGTACGCGCCCCGGACGGAGGCGAAGAGGCTCTCCCGGAGGGCGGCCGAGACGTCTCGCGAAGGCTTCGGGCGTGCCGCGGATCCGGCGGACGCAAAGAGGCGGGTGTGCTCGCGGCGGAGGAGGAAGTCTTCGCCGCGGCGGGAGAAGGCGAGGGCTTCGCCCGGGGCGAGTTCGTACAGCTCGCAGAGGATCGCGCTTCCCGGCGGACGCGCCGGTCCGTAGGCAAAGAGGACGGCGACGGCTTCGGGGCACAGGCGCCACTTCCCCGGGTAGAGGGCGAAGAGGAGCTCCGGGTGGGTGGCGAAGGCGAGGCTGCTCCCTTCCGCGCGGAGGAAGACCGTACGCCCTCCTGTTGGGTCGCGGTACAACGTGAGAACCTCCGCCTCTCCGTCCCAGAGGGCGTAGGCGCCGGGCTGGGGGAGAGAGGCGAGGTACTCGCGGAGCGCTCCCGCGAGGTGCCGGCGCTCGGTTCCCGCCGCCGCGCCGCCGAGGCGACCGCTCCACGGGGTGTCGGCCAGGAGAATCCTCTGCGCTCGGGACGAAGGGGAGGGATTCGGCAAAAGGGCGGTCTTCCCGTGCCCGGCTTTCAGGGGTGTCCCGAGTGCGTAGAAGCGAAGGCTCGTTCCCGAGGTATCGAAGGCCTCGATCGGGGGATCGGACGATCGGGAAGCCGGAAGGAGATTCCACGCACGCGCGAGACCTTCTCGGTCGGGTGGGAATTCGGCAAAGGAGAGGATCCCGGAAAAATCGGCGACCGCGTACACGTTCATCGAGGTCGTCCGTCCTTTCGCGCAGCTTTGGCGCCTGCGGCGCGCGGGGAGATCGCATATATACTTCTACGCACCGGTGCGGGGGAATTTTCCGCCCTGCAAGAGGGCGAGACGAGGCGACGACCTTCGGGAGGTGACCTCGGGCGGACGGAAGCCCTCTGGACATCGCCCGCGTGCGGCGCTATAATGGACACCAAAATTCGAAGGGCCGCAAGGCAGAGAAGGCCCAGAGTTGCCAAAAAAGGGGGAATTGGAATGCAACGTCTGCGTCTGCCGATCCTCGCCGTCTTTCTCGCCGCGGCCCTCGTCCTCGCGGGGTGCAGCGGCAAGGGAGCCGAGGGGCAGCCGATCAAGATCGGCGTGAACGCCGAGCTCACGGGACGGGTTGCCTCCTACGGGCAGTCCTTCGTCCAGGGAGCGGAGCTCTATGTGGAGGAGATCAACAAGAACGGCGGCGTGTTGGGGCGCAAGGTGGAACTCGTAAAGGTGGACAACAAATCGGAAAAGACGGACGCCACGAACGCCGCCCTCCGCCTCATCGAACAGGACAAGGTCGTGGCGATCATCGGCGCGGCGACGTCCGGGGTTACGATGGCCTTTGCCCCCATCGCCGAAGAGCACAAGGTCCCGTTCGTGAGCCCTTCGGCGACGAGCCCCGAGGTCACCGTGAAGGACGGGAATACCCTTGCCTACGCCTTCCGCGCCTGCTTCATCGACCCCTTCCAGGGAGAGGTGGCGGCGAAGTTCGCCCTGAACGACCTCAAGGCCAAGCGGGCCGCGCTCCTCGTCAACCAGAGCGACGAGTACGCCATCGGCCTGGCGAACTCCTTTAAGGAGACGTTCCTCAAGGGAGGCGGAGAGATCGTCGCGGAGGAGAAGTACTCCAAGGGGGACAAGGACTTCAACTCGGCGCTCACGCGGATTAAGGCGCAGAGGCCCGACGTCCTCTACCTCCCGAACTACTACGAGGACGTCGGATTGCAAATCCGCCAGGCGCGCGAGCTCGGTCTCGACATCCCCGTCCTCGGAGGCGACGGGTGGGACTCGCCGGAGCTCGTGAAGCTCGCGGGCAACGCGAGCAACCTGAACAATGCCTACATGACCGCCCACTTCTCGCCGGAATCTACGGAGCCGGCGGTGCAGACGTTCGTCAAGCTCTTCAAGCAGAAGTACGGCAGCGAACCGAACGGCTTCCACGCCCTCGGGTACGACGCCGCAGGTCTCCTCGTCGACGCCATCAAGCGGGCGGGCGAAGCGGATCCCAAGAAGATTCGCGACGCCCTCGAGGCGACCAAGGACTTCCAGGGGGTTACGGGCAAGCTCAGTTTCGACGAGAAGCACAACCCCGTGAAGCCGGCGGTGGTCATCGAGTTCAAGGACGGCAAGCAGACGTACCGGACCACCGTTCAGCCGTAAGGCCTTTCGCAGAACGAACGGTTCTGTTCTAGGGCAGAGGAAGGAGATCGTCTCCTTCCTCTTTTTTTCTGAACGGATCGACCGAGTTTCTCTAGACAGCCGCTTGCCAATGCTTTAAAATCGAAGAAAATACGGCAAGACCATGCGACGGGGGGAGACGCGGATGAAGCTCGCGCGCTGGGCCTTTTTTCCCCTCTTGGCGTTGGCCCTCGTCCTCGGGGGCTGCGGCGGGGGAGGGGCCGGGAAGGGGAACGAAGTCCGCATCGGCCTCAACCTCGAGCTTTCCGGCCAGACGGCGACGTTCGGCCAGTCCGCGAAAAACGGAGCGCGCATGGCCGTAGAGAAGATCAACGCCGACGGCGGGCTTTTGGGCAAGAAGGTCGTCCTCGTAGAGGGGGACAACAAGTCGGAAAAGAGCGAGTCCTCGAGCATCGCCCTCAAGCTCATCCAGCAAGACAAGGTGGACGTGATCGTAGGTACGACGATTTCGGGGACGACGCTCGCGATGGTGAACATCGCGGACGAAAACAAGATCCCCGTGATTTCGCCGACGGCGACGAATCCCGACGTCACCGTGGACCCCAAGACGAAGGCGACCCGTCCGTACGTCTTCCGCGCCTGCTTCATCGACCCCTTCCAGGGAGAAGTGGCGGCCAAGTACGCGATCCAGGACCTCCACGCGAAAAAGGCCGCCGTGTTCACGGAAGTTTCCTCCGACTACGCCATAGGTCTTCGGGACGCCTTTAAGCAGGCCTTTACGAAGTTGGGCGGAGAGATCGTCGCCGAAGAGTCCTATCAGAAGAACGACAAGGACTTCCTCTCGCAGCTCACGCGCATCCGGGATGCCAAGCCCGACGTGATCTTCCTCCCCGGGTACTACCAGGAGGCGGGGATCATCATCAAGCAGGCCCGTAGCGACCTGGGCATTCAGGTGCCGATCATCGGCGGAGACGGGTTCGACTCGCCCAAGCTCGTGGAGATCGCCGGCGCGTCCAACATGGCCAAGGTCTTTCTCACGAACCACTACGCCGCCGACGACCCGGATCCGCGGATTCAGGAGTTTGTAAAGGAGTACCAGGCGAAGTACAACGCGATCCCCGACGGCTTCGCCGTCCTCGGGTACGATGCCGTGATGCTCTACGCGGACGCCGTGAAGCGCGCCGGGTCGACGGATCCGACCAAAGTAAAGGAGGCCTTGGAGGCGACGAAGGACCTCCCGCTCGTCTCCGGGACGATCACCATCGGTCCCGACCACAACCCGATCAAGGCGGCCGTAGTCCTCGAGTACGTGGACGGGAAACAGACGTTCCGCAAGAAAGTCGAACCGTAGGTTTCCCACGCCCCGGCCGCGGTTCGGCGGCCGGGGCATTCCCGGTTCAGATTCGAGTGAATATTCCAAAGCATAGTCTTCCAGCGGGGAAAGGGGTCTTTGCCCTATGGACATGTGGCTGCAACAGCTCCTAAACGCCATCTCCCTCGGGGCCATCTACGCGCTCATCGCCCTCGGGTACACGATGGTCTACGGGATCATCAAACTCATCAACTTCGCCCACGGAGACGTCTTCATGGTGGGGGCGTTTCTCGGATACTACGCCATGCTCCTCGTGGACGGAACTCCGCTCGGGGCAAATCCCTTGATGAAGCTCCTCGTAGCCCTTCTCGTGGCGATGATCGGGTCCACCCTCCTCGGGGTGACGATCGAGCGCGTGGCCTACCGGCGCCTGCGCAACTCCCCCCGCCTCGCGGCGCTCACCACGGCGATCGGCGTCTCCTTCCTCCTGGAATACGGCACGATCTACCTCCGCGGGTCGCAGGGTGCGCAGCCGGAAGCCTACCCCACCCTCTTCACCGCCCACCTCGACCTCTTCGGGGCGACGCTCAAGATGGACGCCTTGGTCATCCTCGTGACTTCCTTCGTGCTCATGGTCGTCCTCCAGTTCATCGTACAAAACACGCAGACCGGCCGGGCGATGCGCGCCGTGAGCTTCGACATGGATGCGGCGCGGCTCATGGGGATCTCCGTAGACCGCACGATTTCCATCACCTTCGCCCTGGGTTCCGCCTTGGGCGGCGCCGCCGGCGTCGTGTACGGGCTCTACTACACGAGCATCGACCCGTTCATGGGGCTTCTCCCCGGCCTCAAGGCCTTCATCGCCGCCGTAGTAGGTGGAATCGGTTCCATTCCGGGGGCGATGGTCGGCGGTTTCCTCATCGGTCTTCTCGAGACGGGAGTGAGCGCCCTCGGCTTTTCCCTCTTCCGGGATGCCGTGGCGTTCATCGTCCTCATCCTCATCCTCCTCGTCCGGCCGGAAGGGATTTTCGGCGAGCACGTGCGGGAGAAAGTCTGACGCGTAAGGAGGCAAGCAGATGGAACGTTTGTTCGAGACGCGACCTTGGATTCGCGTCGGCGGCGTGCTCCTCGCACTCCTCGTTGGGTACGGCGTCGTAGAGCTCGCCCTGAGGAGCGGTTGGATTGGGCGCTACGGGGAAAACGTGCTCATGGCCATCGGGATCAACGTCCTTCTCGCCGTGAGCCTACACGTCATTCTCGGCCTCGCGGGGCAGTTTTCCATCGGTCAGGCGGGTTTCCTCGCCGTAGGTGCTTACACCTCCGCCGTCGTCACCACCCGCCTGGACATGCCCTTTGAGCTCGCGCTCCTCGCCGCCGTAGTCGTTTCCGTGCTCATGGGGCTCCTCGTGGGGCTTCCCACGCTTCGCCTGCGGGGGGACTACCTCGCGATTGCCACCCTCGGATTCGCCGAGATCGTGCGAATTTCGCTCCTCAACATCGACTACGTCGGAGGCGCGGCGGGCATGCAGCTTCCGCACCTCACGACGTGGACGCACCTCTTCCTTTCCCTCGTCCTCGTCTTCACCCTCGTCCTCACCTTTACGCACTCCGCGTACGGGCGTGCGACGCTTGCCGTGCGCGAGGACGAAATCGCCGCCGAGGCCGTGGGGATCTCTCCGACTTTTGTCAAGGTGTTTGCCTTCGCCTTAGGCGCGGGGATCGCCGGCCTCGCGGGAGGTCTGTACGCCCATACGTTTTACGTGATTCAACCCGTGGACTTCGGCTTTCTCAAGTCGTTCGAAATCCTCGTGTTCGTCGTTCTCGGCGGGATTGGCAGCCTCTCGGGGGCGACTTTAGCGGCGGTCCTTCTCACGATCCTGTCGACCTACCTCCAGCAGTTTCCCGAGATCCGCATGATCCTCTACAGCGTGGCCCTCATCCTCATCATGCTCTTTCGGCCGCAAGGTCTCCTCGGGGACCGCGAGTTCGGAGATCTTTTGTCCGTCTTTCGTCCGAAGAAGGAGGCGGGTGTTCGGTGAAGGAGCAAGCGCTCGCGGCTTCCTCCGCGGGAGAACGGGAAATCCTCCGCCTCAAGGGTGTGGGGATCCGCTTTGGCGGGCTTAAGGCCGTGGACAACCTCGACCTCTACCTGAAACAGGGAGAGCTCGTGGGGCTCATCGGGCCCAACGGCGCAGGCAAGACGACGGTCTTCAACCTCCTCACCGGGGTCTACGCCCCTACGGAGGGGGAGATCCTCTTTGAGGGCCAGCGGATCAACGGGCTTCCCCCGCACGTCCTCGCGCGGCGCGGGATTGCCCGCACCTTTCAGAACATCCGTCTCTTCGGCAACCTCTCCGTTTTTGACAACGTGCGCATCGCCGCGGCGGTGCACTCCCGCTACCGCACGTGGGAGGCGATGCTCCGTTTGCCCCGGTTCTACCGCGAGGAAGCGGAGATGTCCCGCGTTTCCGAAGAGCTTTTGGAACTCATGGGCCTTTCCGCCTACCGGGACGAAAAGGCGCGCAATCTCCCCTACGGCCTGCAGAGGCGCCTCGAAATCGCCCGCGCCCTCGCCCTCCGGCCCAAGCTCCTCCTCTTGGACGAACCGGCGGCGGGGATGAATCCCCAGGAAAGTCAGGACCTCATGCGGCTCATCCGCGAGATTCGCGAGCGCTTTTCGCTCACGGTCCTCCTCATCGAGCACGACATGAGCGTCGTGATGGGGATCTCGGAGCGCATCTACGTCCTCGACCACGGGGTGCTCATCGCCGAAGGGCGCCCCGAGGAAATCCGGAAGAACCGGCGCGTCATCGAAGCTTACCTCGGGGAAGAGGTGTCGTGATGCTCAAGATCGAAAACGTCCACGTCTACTACGGGCGTATCCACGCCTTGAAGGGGATTTCCCTCGCGGTTGAGGCCGGGGAGATCGTCACCCTCATCGGGGCAAACGGAGCGGGCAAGACGACCCTGCTCCGGGCGATTTCCGGCCTCGTGCCGGTGCGCGAGGGGAGCATCACCTTTGAAGGGCGTCCGCTCACGCGCCTCAAGGCCGAAGAGATCGTGCGCCTGGGGATTTCCCACGTTCCCGAAGGTCGCAGGATTTTTGCCAACATGACCGTGCGCGAAAACCTCGCCCTAGGCGCCTACCTGCGCCGCGATCCGAAGGAGGTTGCGGAAAGCCTCGAGCGCGTCTTCGCCCTCTTTCCGCGCCTCAAGGAGCGCCTGCAGCAAAAGGCGGGGACCCTTTCCGGGGGCGAGCAGCAGATGCTCGCCATCGCGCGCGCGCTCATGGCGCGTCCCCGGCTGCTTCTCTTGGACGAACCCTCTCTGGGCCTCGCCCCTCTGCTCGTACGGCAGATTTTTGCTACACTAAAAGAAATCAACGAACAGGGCACCACCCTCCTCCTCGTCGAGCAAAATGCGCACATGGCCCTTTCCGTCGCCCACCGCGGCTACGTGCTCGAGACGGGGCGCATCGTGCTCGCGGACACCGCCGATCGGCTGCGGGCGAGCGAGGAGGTGCGGGCGGCGTACCTGGGTGGTTGATGCCGAGGTCCGGAGATCGCCCGTCTCCGGCCTCCCGCCCGGCGCCTTGGGACACCGGGCGGGTTTTTCCTTTTTCTCTCCTCAGCGAGTGTGCACCTCCGGTGCGCCCGCGGGGATCACGGCCTTTGCTCTTCGCCTTTGCTCTTCCGGCGGAAAAAAGGGCCGGGCGCCGTCGGCACGCGGGAGCTCCGCCGGAAAGATACGTTCGAGCAAGGGGGGTACGGGGTTCGATGCACATCGAGCTCGGGACCTGGGAAGGGAACGACCCCCTGGTCGTCAAGGGGGACGCGCTTGTCGCCCTGCACTTCGGGGAAGCGTTTTCGCCCGCCATACGCCGCATCGACGAAGCCTTAGGCGGCGCGCTGGCAGATGCATGGACGCGCAAGCTCGCCTATCGCCGCCGCGGCGAGGACGTCGTCCTCACCGTATCGACCCTCGGACGAATTCCCGTCCGGCACGTGATGCTCGTCGGGACGCCGGAAGCTCCCGAGCGGAGTCGCCTGCGCACCCTCTTCGCCCGCGGGGTACGCGAGGCGCAGGCCGTGGGTGCCCGCGACCTCGTATTCTGGGTGGAAGCCCTCTACGAGGCGGGATTTCCTCCCGATCGCGTCGCGGAGTGGCTGGCGACGTCCGCATACCTTTCCCAGTACCGTTTTGACGAGTTCCGCAGTGAGGACGTTCCGCGCCCCGCCGTGGAATCCGTGCGCATCGCGCCCGGTTCCGCGGGCGCGGAGGAAGGGCTTCGGCGCGGACGGATCTTGGGCGAGGCGGTGAACTTCGCCCGCGACCTCGTCCAGACGCCGCCAAACGTCCTCACGCCGGAGGCGTTTTGCGCGCGGGCCGTGGAGGCGGCCAAGGAAGTCGGCCTCCGCTACGCCGTCCTCAAGCGCGAAGACATGGAATCCCTGGGCATGGGGGCACTCCTCGCCGTCGCCAGGGGTAGCGCCAACGAGCCGCGCCTCGTCGTCCTCGAGTACACGGGGGAACCGGAATGGAAGGCCCCCCTCACGTTTGTGGGGAAGGGAATCACCTTCGACACGGGGGGCATTTCCCTGAAGCCCGCCCAGGGAATGGAGTCCATGGTGAGGGACATGGCGGGGGCGGCCACGGCCCTTGCGGCGATCCTCGCCGCAGCGCGCTTGGGTGTTCGCCGCAACCTCATGGCCGTCCTCCCCATGGTGGAAAACATGCCCGACGGCAAGGCCTACCGCCCCGGAGACGTCATCCGGACGATGTCCGGTAAGACCGTGGAGGTGATCAGCACGGACGCCGAGGGGAGGTTGGTCCTCGCCGACGCGATCACGTACGCGCGGGGGCGCGGCGCGGGGGAGATCGTCGACGTCGCTACGCTCACGGGCGCCGTGCTCGTCGCTCTGGGCACGGAGACGACGGGGGTCATGGCCAACGACGAGGAGTTGTACGCCCGCTTTGCCGAGGCGGCGGCCGAAGAAGATGAGCGGATCTGGCGCCTTCCCGCCTTCGACGTCTACCTCGAGCGGATCCGCGGGCGGATCGCCGACCTCAAGAATTCCGGCGGCCGAAATGCCGGTACGATCACCGCGGGAATGTTCCTCAAGCAATTTGCCGATCCTCTACCCTGGCTGCACCTGGACATCGCCGGCACGGCCTGGGACGACGAAGGTTCGCCCCTCGTCCCCAAAGGGCCGACGGGAGTCATGGTCCGGACTCTCGTGCGCCTGGCTTTTCGCGAGGCCCGGGAGGTTTAAAGGCGAGCGCGAAGCGGCGAGACTAGGCCCGAGGGCGGTTGCCCCGCACGCAGGACAGGGAGGGATCGCCGTTGGCCGCGTTTCGCCGTTTCTTCGCCGTCCTTCTCGCCGTACTCTTCGGGTTTTCCCTCGGCGTCCTGGCTTCTCCTGCATTCGGCGATCGCATCGCGCAGGTCGTGCGCGAGGACCTTCGCCAGGCGCTCGCCGAAGGGGTGCGGGACGGCCTCGCCCAAGGCGTAGCCCAGCTGGGCGAGCGGGCCGGATGGGGTAGCCTGGCCACCTCCGTTCTCGGCGCACTCCCGGAAGGGGAGGGCAATGCGGATCCGGCTTCCCGCCCGGAAGGGGAGGCACGGGAGGTCTTCTCTTCCGTTCCCGCCGACGCGGCGGCGCTTTTCGCCGCCCTCGAACGGTCGATGACGCCCAAAGAGCGGGAGGATTTCCTGCGCTGGGCTCAGGCCAAGCTCACGCCGGACGTGCTCGACGCGTTGGTCAAGCTCTGGGCCGACCGGAGCGCGTTTGCGCGCACCGTCGAACTCACGTCGCTGATCCGCGGAAACTTTACGGGCGAAGACGTCCTCTACCTCTTCGACCTTTTAGGCCGCCTCGAGGTAGGGGAAAAGGAGGGCGAGAAGGAAAAGGGGGCCGAGAAGCCGGAGAAACCGTCGTCCCGGCCGCCTCAAGGAGCCGTGCCTTCTCCCTCGAAGGACGGTACTTCGTCCTCCCCGGGCTCGGCGCCTCCCGCGCGGTAGGTCGCGTCGCTTCCCGCGGGGAGGGGATGGCACAGGTCTTCCCGCGGTAAAGCGGGAAAGCCGGTTGCGATCGTCCCGTCAGGCGGGTGCGGAGGAGTGGAGATCCTCCTTCGTCTTTTTCCTCGGGGACGCGAACGGTTTCCCGTGCGGCAAAGTCGGACAAGCGGAGGTGATCGCGTGGCGGGAGGAGCAAAGGAAGGAGACACCGTTGCCCTCTACGGGGACGGCGCGTGTTCGGGAAATCCGGGTCCCGGCGGGTACGGCGCGGTCCTCGTCTTTCCCGACGGCCGTGTGGAGGAAGTTTCCGGGTTTTCGCCTTCGACGACGAACAACCGCATGGAGCTCATGGCCGTCATCGAAGGCCTCCGCCGCCTTCGCGGGAAGGCGGGGGAGGATCTGCGCTCGGGGCGTCTTCGCGTCCGCCTTTTCTTGGACAGCGCCTACGTGGCGGACGCCCTTCGCAACGGCTGGCCCTGGACGTGGCGTTCCCAGGGTTACCGCACGAAGTCGGGTTCGCCGGCCAAAAACGCCGACCTTTGGGAAGAGTTGCTCGCCCTGCTCGAGGGAATCCCCTGGGAGGTCGCCCACGTGCCCGGACACGCCGGCGTTTGGGGGAACGAGCGCGCCGATGCGCTGGCCCGGGAGGCGATCCGCCGCGGTCTTGGGCGGGAGGCGGCTTCGCACGGGGTTTCCCCGCACGATCGCGCTGCGGACGAGCCCGGGCGGGAGAACCCCGAACCGCTTTTGCAGGGAAGGTCTCCCCAAAGCGCAGAGAATGGCGAGGGGCGGCCCGTGCCTTCGGCCTCCTTTGCCGTCATCGGCGGTTCGAGCACGTTTTCCCTCCGCTTTCCCGCGGCGCTGAACCGGCCGGAAGTCCGGGTGCTCGAGGAGGGACTCGTCTTCGCCACTCCCTTTGGCGAAAGCCCCCCGTTCACCCTCTTCGAGATACAAGGAAAGCGGGTGCTCACCGTGCGCATGCACGGATGGCGACCGCCCCACGTGAGTCGTGCCGACGCCTCGCGCCAGGTCTTCTGGGTTTTCCGCGAGGCGGGGGTGCGGCGGATCTTCGCCGAGGGGGGCGTCGGGAGTTTGAGCCGCCTTCTCGAACTCCGCGACTTCGTGATCCCCGACGACTACATCGACATGACGATGCGCAAGGACGTTTCCTTGGGGCTTCCGTACCTCCTCATCATGCGCGAACCCATCTGCCCCGTAGGCGCGGAGATCCTCGCCCGCGCCGCGGAGGCTCGGGTGCGCGGCACGGGGCGCCGAGTGTTTCGCCGCGGCGTCTACGTGGCCACAGACGGACGGCACTTCGAAAGCCGGAGCGAGGTGCAGGCGTTTCGCCAGATGGGCGGCGACGTCGTCGGCCAAAGCCTCGTGCCCGAGGTGTACCTCGCACGGGAGATCGGCGCCTGCTACGCGGGGATCCACCTCGTGACGAACTACGCGGAAGGCGTGATTCGAGACTGGGAGCACGACGAGCTCAAGGACATCTTCTACGGCGAGGCGGAGCTCGTGGGCCACATCCTCCTCGACGCCCTGGTGGCCGCTCCTCCGGGAGGGGAAGGGTGCCGTTGCCCGACGTACCGCAAACCGACCCTCCTTCGAGATGGGCCGCCTGCGGCATCTTCCAAGGCCCCATCTTCCTGACCTCCTCCCCGGAATGCATTCCGGGGCTTTTGCCGACGGGTTATGTAAAGTTCTCTTCCTCGCAGGGAGGACGGACGGGATGGAAGAAGCCTGTGCAAAGGGACTTGAGGGTCACGCCTTGCGTGCGACCGCCTCTTCTCTCCTCGCCGCCGTGCGCGCACGCCGTCCGCTCGTCCACGCGATGACGAACGACGTGGTCAAGGAGCGGACGGCGGACGGGCTCCTCGCCCTCGGGGCGTCGCCCATCATGGCCGAGGCGCCCGAAGAAGTGGAGGAGGTGGCCGCAAAGGCCGACGCCCTCCTCCTGAACCTCGGCACCCTCTCTTCCGAACTCGTGGCCGCCATGCTCCGCGCAGGACGCGCCGCCCGCGCCGCCCGGCGGCCTATCGTCCTCGACCCCGTGGGCGCGGGGTTTACGGAGCTCCGCAACCGGACGGCGGCCGAACTCGTGCGCGAACTCCGCCCGGACGTCGTCCGGGGAAATGCTGCGGAAATCGCCTTCCTCGCGGGAACCTCCCTCCCGCAAAAGGGAGTGGACGCCGGCGAGGCACCTCGCGAGGTCGTCGCTCAAGCGGCCCGCACCCTCGCCCGCGAGACGGGGGGCGTCGTCCTGGCCACCGGAGCGTGGGACGTCCTCGCCGACGCCGCCGGCCGCACCGCCTACGTCGGCGGCGGCGACGTCCTCCTCACGCGCTTTACGGGGAGCGGATGTCTCCTCGGGGCCGTGGTCGCCGCCTTCGCCGCGGTAAGCGAGGACGCTTTTGTCGCCGCGCTGGCGGCGGCGCTCACGGCGAAAGTCGCCGGGGAGTTGGCCCGCGTCCGTCTCGGCGCGGGAGAGCGGCCGGCGACTTTTGCGGCGTACATCCTGGACGCCTTGGCGGAGGTGGGGGAAGGCGAGCTCCTTCGCTACGGAAAGGTGGTCCTTCCCGCCGCCGAGGCGTGACCCCCCGAGCTGAGGCGCGCCTTTCGCTCGAAGTGGGCCTCCCCTGTCGGAGAAACGGGGGTTCTCGGGGTTCCGGCCGGGAGGGGGCGCCGACGACCGGATCGGGCGACCGAAATAGAAAGTAAAATCCGAGGAGGGACGTGCGATGCAGGGCGGAGTACCCGTACCCCGGGCGCTCACGATCGCCGGTTCGGACTCCGGCGGCGGGGCGGGCATTCAGGCGGACCTCAAGACCTTCCATGCGCTCGAGGTCTTCGGGATGAGCGCGGTCACGGCGGTTACGGCGCAAAACACGCGCGAGGTGCGCGGGATCTATCCGCTCGAACCGGAGGCGGTGGCGGCGCAGATCGACGCCGTGGTCGAGGACATCGGGGTCGACGCGGCGAAGACGGGGATGCTCTTTTCCCGGGAGATCGTCGAGGTCGTCGCGGACCGCGTGCGCGCCCACGGGATCCTCAAGCTCGTCGTCGACCCCGTGATGCGCGCGAAGAGCGGGGCATCCCTTCTTGCGCCGGAGGCGGAGAAGGCCTTGCGCGAGCACCTCTTCCCCTTCGCCTTGCTCGTGACGCCCAACTTGCCGGAAGTCGAGGCTCTCCTCGGAGAGGCGCCGCGGACGCGGGCGGAAAAGAAGAAGGCGGCCTGCCGCCTCCTCGCGTACGGCCCGAAAGCCGTGCTCGTGAAGGGCGGGCATGCCCCCGTCGACGAGGAAGGGAATCCCGTCTCCCCCGATGCTCGCGGGCGCAAGTTCGTGGAGGACGTCCTCGCCACGGCGGAAGGAATCGTGGTTTTTCGCAAGGATTACTGGCTTACCCCGCACACGCACGGGACGGGGTGCACCTTCTCGGCGGCGGTCACCGCCGCCCTCGCCCAGGGGGCGGAACTCGTCGAGGCCGTCGCCCTCGGGGAAGCGTTCATCGATGCCGCGATTCGCCACGCCTTCCCCCTAGGAAAAGGGCACGGACCTACGAACCACTGGGCGTATGCGAGCCTTCGTTTCGACGGCGCGGATCTCGCCGTCGAGCGTTGGGAGGAGGCGTGCGAGCGATGAAGGGAGAGGACCTTCGCGCTGCCCTTCGCGTGTACTTCCTCTTCGGCACGCCGGATACCCCTTGGCCGCCGGAAGCGCTCCTCGAGGCGGCCGTGCGCGGCGGCGTGACGGCGTACCAGTTTCGCGAAAAGGGACCCGGGGCCTTGCAAGGCGAAAGGCGCCTCCGGCTCGCCCGGAGTTTGCGGGACTCCGCCCGTCGCCTCGGGATTCTCTTTTTTGTCGACGACGACGTGGACCTCGCCCTCGCCGTCGAGGCGGACGGGGTACACGTCGGCGAAGAAGACCTCTCCGTCGCCGAGGTGCGGCGGCGGGTCGGAGACCGCCTCCTCGTAGGGGCATCGTGTGCGAGCGTGGCCTGCGCCCTCCGCGCCCGCGACGCCGGTGCAGACTACCTCGGTGTGGGTCCCGTGTTCCCCACGCCGATCAAGGCGGAAAAGCGCCCCGTAGGTTTGGAAATCTTCGGCGAAATGCGGCGGGCGGGAATCGACCTCCCCCTCGTGGCCATCGGGGGGATCGATGCGCACAACGCCCACCTTCCTGCCCGGGCGGGGGCGGACGGCGTCGCCTTCATCCGCGCGGTCGCCCGCGCCCGCGATCCCGAGGAGGCCGCCCGGGCGATCGCCGAGGCCATGCGTCGCGGGCGCGCGGAGTTTACGCAAGGTTAATCGAATCTTTACGAGGTCTTATCCCTCTTCCCTTCCCGTACGTGATACGGTAGAGTTACTACCGTGCGGGAAAGAGGGAGAGCGATGCGCCTCCTCCTCTTCACGGATACCTTTCCTCCGGACGTCAACGGCGTCTCCATGACGCTCGGCCGTTGGACGGAATGGCTCCGCGAGCGCGGCGTGGCGCTCAAAGTCTTCGCGCCCGATCCCCCGAAAGGCGATGAGCCTCGCGATTTCGTCGAGCGTTTCTTGAGCGCGCCCCTCTTCCTCTACCCGCCGATCCGCCTGGGAATTCCCAACCCCTTGCGCGCGCAGCGTCGCGTTCGCGAATTCCGCCCCGATTTGTGCCACATCGCCACGCCGGGGACGATGGGCCTCTTCGGCCGCTACTTGTGCCGGCGCTTTCGCGTTCCCATGGTGGCGTCCTACCACACGCACCTCGACCGCTACCTCGCCTACTACCGCCTGGAAGCCCTGCAGGGGGCGTACGAATCGCTGAACGCCTGGTTCCACGCGCCCATGGAGCGGGTGTACGTCCCGAGCCGCGAGACGTGGGAGCGCTTGGAAGCGATGGGGATCCGCCGCCTCGAGCTCTTTCCCCGGGGGGTGGACGCGCGCCTCTTCCACCCGGCCGAAGACCCTCTGGCCGCCCGCAGACGTCTAAAGGAGCGCTACGGCCTCGACGCCCCGCTCCTCCTCCTCTACGTGGGTCGAATCGCCGTGGAAAAAGACCTCGACGTCCTCGTGGACGCCTTTGCTTACATCTCTCCCGCGGTTCGAAAGGACCTGGCCCTCCTCGTGGTCGGCGACGGCCCGTACCGCGGCGAGTTCGAGCGGAAGGCCGCACAGGCGGGGGTTCCCGTGCGCTTTGCCGGGTTCCTCCGCGGGGCGGACCTGCGCGAAGCGTACCAGGGTGCGGACGTCTTCGTCTTCCCTTCGAGCACAGAGACGTACGGGAACGTGGTCCAAGAGGCGATGGCCGTAGGGCTCCCCGTCCTCGGCGTTTCCGCCGGGGGCGTCGCCGAGCGCGTCGTCCACGGGGAGACGGGATGGCTCGTGCCGCCCCGCGACCCGGAAGCCTTTGCCCGGGGAATCGAGCGCCTCGCCCTGGACGAGGACTTGCGCCGGCGTCTCGGGCGTGCGGGGCACGCGGCGGTCCGGCCGCTCACGTGGGATGCGGTATTTTCCCGCCTGCTCGCGTCGATGCAGAAGGTGGCGCGTCGCACCTCCGAAGAGCCGGACCGCAGTCCGCCGTGGTCGGATGCAGGGAGCCAAGGTCTCCCTGCGCGGAGGCGCGTCCCCCAGGAAGTGGGGTGAAGGCCGGAGGAACGGTCTGGGCGGGGAAGACCTAGGTCGCGCGGAAAAAGGCGGCGCGTACGCGACTCCCGAGGGGGCCGCTTTTTTGCATGGCAAGATCCGCCTTCTTTTTTCGCAGGCGTGGAAGAACCTCCCGCCCCGAAGGCGGCGGGAAAGCGGGCGCGGCCGACCGTAGGGAGGGAATTGCGTGAACATATGGTTGACGAGCGTCCTCCTCGGACTCCTCGAAGGTCTCACCGAGTTTCTGCCCGTGTCTTCGACGGCGCACCTCATTCTCGCCGGGCACGCCCTGGGCTTCGTCGGCCCGCTTGCGGACACGTTTACGATCGCAATCCAGCTCGGCGCCGTACTCGCGGTCGTGAAGCTGTACGCCCGTCGCCTGGGTAGCCTCCTCGCTCCGCCCTACGTGGGTTCGGGACGGCTCGACCTCGGACATCTCTTCCTGGGGGTCCTCCCGGCCTTTGTCTTAGGTGCCGTCTTTCACGACGCGATCAAATCTCGCCTCTTTTCCCCCCGAAGCGTCGTCGTCGGCCTCGTCCTCGGCTCCATCTTCATGCTCGTGGCGGAAGGATACGGCCGCCGAAGGGAAGGGCGAGACGCGCGCGGTGCGGAGGGGAAGGCGCTCGACGCCCTCACGTACCGCGAGGCTCTGTGGATCGGCGTGTTCCAAAGCTTCGCCCTGTTTCCCGGGTTCTCGCGTGCCGGGGCGACGATCGGCGGGGGTGTGCTCGTGGGGCTGAGCCGTACGGCGGCGGCGGAGTTTTCTTTCCTCCTCGCCGTTCCGGTGATGCTCGGCGCGACGGCCTTCGACCTCGCGAAGAGCTTTTCCGTGCTCGCCGACGGCGGCGCCCTCGTTCTCGCTTTGGGCTTCGGGACCGCGTTCGCCTCGGCCTATGCTGCCGTGCGCCTCTTCGTCCGCTTCGTGGAACGGATCGGGCTTCTCCCCTTCGTCGTCTACCGCTTCCTCCTCGCCGTCATCCTCCTTCCCGTCGTCTGGTGAAGCGCTTTGTTCACACTTCGTTCACATTTTGCTCAGGAAAGCTTCAGCATGGTGGGGTGTACTGAAGGCGAAGCGCGGAAGCGGCCGAGCTTCCGGAAAACTTTGCGGGAAAGCAGGTGATCGGATGATTTCCGGGACAAATCCTCGTCGGCTGCGGCCGTTCGTCGTCGCGTCCGCCTTCGTCCTTTTGCTCGCTTTCCTGGCGGGTGGGTGCGCCGCCGGCTCCGGAGAGGGATCCGCCGAAGGCGCAAACGACTCTCCTTCGCCGTCCGCCGCGGCGCCCTCCGCGGGCGGGAAGGAGGCGATCTTCGAGCAGGACGGCCACAGTGTCGTCGCCGAAATGGTGAAGAAGGCCGGTCCGGCCGTGGTACGCATCGAGACGCGCGTCGCTCCGGGCGGAAACGTCCCCTCCTCCCCCTTTGCGCCCCCCTTCCCCTTCAACTTTCCGCAGGAACCGCGAGGGGCGATCGGGTCGGGATTTTTCATCGACGACGAGGGGACGATTCTCACGAACAACCACGTCATCGAAAACGCTTCGGAGATCAAGGTCTACCTGGTGGACCGCGAGGAACCCTTGTCCGCCCGCGTCGTCGGCCGCGATCCCGAACTCGACCTCGCCGTCCTCAAGGTGGACGGCGGTCCCTTCCCGTACATCCCGCTGGGCGATTCGGAGGCGATGTGGGTGGGCGACTTCGTGGTCGCCATCGGGAATCCCTACGGTCTCGACCACACGGTCACCTTCGGCGTGATCAGCGCGAAGGAGCGCCCGCTCACAATTCAGGGGCAGCCCTTCAAAAACCTCCTCCAAACCGACGCCTCGATCAACCCCGGGAACTCCGGCGGACCGCTCCTCAACCTGCGGGGGGAGGTCATCGGGATCAACACGGCCGTGAGCGCCCAAGGACAGGGACTCGGGTTCGCCATTCCCATCAACTCCGTGAAGGAGGTGCTCAACGACCTCCTCACGAAGGGCAAGGTGAGCCGGCCCTGGCTCGGCGTGAGCGTGCAGGACCTCACGCCCGACGTCGCCGATTCCCTCGGAATCTCGGGAGCCAAGGGCGCGCTCGTGATGCAGGTCTTCCCGAACAGCCCCGCGGCAAAGGCGGGACTCCAGCCCAACGACGTGATCACCTCGTTTGACGGTAAGAACGTCACCTCCGCCCAAGACCTCGTCAATCTCATCCAGGGGAGCAAGGTCGGCGAGAAGAAGAAGCTCCTCGTGTACCGCGGCGGCAAACTCCAGAGCATCGAGGTGACCATCGGGGAAAAGAGCTACAACTGAACGCACAGGGAACATGGGCCCGGCGCCTTCGCCCCCGTCTCCTTCGCGCGGGGGCGGTTCCTTCTTTTGTCTTTTGTGCCGAAGCGCTAAGCTACGGGTAGCCGTTTAGATTCGTCGCCGTGCAAAGGATCCCTCTTCCCGGAGGGATGGGAATGCCCAAGATTCTCGTCGTCGACGACGACGCCCACATCTTGCGCATGCTCGCCCGCGCCCTGCGCTACGAGGGCTTCGACGTGGAGACGGCGCCGGACGCGGAAACGGCCCTCCGCACCTTCCGCCGCGGCGGGGTGAGCCTCGTCCTTCTGGACGTCGTCCTCCCCGACGCGGACGGTGTGTCCCTCATCGCCGAGTTTCGCGCCGTCGATCCCGACGTGCCCGTCCTCCTCGTCACCGCCCGCAACGCGGTACCCGACCGCGTGCACGGCCTCATGCGCGGTGCGGACGACTACGTCGTGAAGCCCTTTCACCTCGAAGAGCTCCTCGCCCGCGTTCGGAGCAACCTGCGCAAGGCGAAGCGCGAGGACGGGGACGTCCTCCGCGTGGGTGATCTCGAGGTGGACGTGGCGCGCCGCGCCGTGCGGCGCGGCGGGCGCCACCTCGAGCTCACTCCGCGCGAGTTCGAGCTCCTTCTCCTCTTCCTCCGCCACCCGGGGCGCGTACTCGCCAAGGGAGAAATCCTCGCTCGTGTCTGGGGTCACGACGCGGAAGTCGACGAAAACGTGGTGGAAGTGTACGTCGCCCAACTCCGGCAGAAGACCGAGCAGGGGGGTGCTCCGCGGCTCATCCACACCGTGCGCGGGGTCGGGTACGTCCTCCGCGCCCCCGAATCCGGCGCGGGCGGCGGCCCTTCCTCCGGCATCACGGGAGGGGAGTAGGACGTGCGCGAGAGCTTCCTCCGTCTGTGGCACCGCCTGTCTTTCCGCCACCGCCTCGCCCTCGCCCTCACCGCCGTCCTCCTCGCCCTGTACGCGGTCGTCGCCTCGGTCCTCTACCTGGGCTTTGCCGCCCACGAGTGGTCGCGCCTCGACGCTTCCCTCGCCCGCACGGCGGTGGAGATCGCCCGAAGCGCCCGTGTCACCGAATCCCTCCTCCTCCCCTACCAGGCGATTCTCCTTCCGGACGTCGACGTCTTTTCCTTTCCCAACACGTTCATCGAAGTCGTGCGCCCCGACGGGCGCATCGTCGCTCGTTCGTTGAACCTCGGCGACGCCGTCCTCCCTCCGCCGCCGGAAGGGGCGCTGGGGGAGGAGAGGTACTACACAGAGCGGGTCGGCGAAGCGAGCTTTCGCGTCTTTGCGCTCCCTTTGCGCGTGAACGACCAAGTTGCCGGCACGCTCCTCGTGGCGGCGTCGCAGGCGCCGGTGCTCGAAACCCTCGCGGGGATCCGCCTCCTCCTCGTCCTCGCCGGCCTCTTCCTCGCCGTGGGCGTCGCCGCCCAGGCCGCCGCCTTTGCCCGCCGGGCGCTCGCTCCCGTGGAAGCCATCGCCCACGTCCTCGAGGAGTCCGCGCGGACGGGGAATTTTTCCTCCCGCATCCCCTACGCCGGTCCCGAGGACGAGATCGGACGCCTCGTCGTCCTCACCAACCGCCTCCTCTCCCGCGTCCAAGAGGCTCAGGCGGAGTTGGAGGAAGCCCTGGCGCGCGAGCGGCAGTTCGTGGGGGACGTATCCCACGCCCTGCGCACCCCCCTCACGGCCCTCCGGGGAAACGCGGACCTCCTCGCCCGCGCCCTCCGAAAGCCGGGGGACGGATCTTTGGCGGACGCACTGCGCGAACTCGTCGATGAGATCGGGGAAGACGTGGAGCGGCTCGTATCCCTCGTAGACCGCCTGCTGTCCCTCGCCCGCGCGGCGAGCGGGGAAGCCGTTTCCGAACCCTTTTTTGTCGCCGACCACCTCGAGGCGGCGTGGGAAGGGATCCTCCGTCGTGCGGGCGCACCGCCGACGACACGTCTCGAGGTCGCCGCCGACGCCCGCCGCCTCCTCGTGCGGGCACCCGCGTGGGAGTTCGAAGAGGTCCTCGTGCTCCTCCTGGAAAATGCCGCGAAGTACGCCCCCGATCGCCCGCCTCGCGTTACCCTTCGCCGCGGCAATCCCCAGACGGCCGACGCACCGTGCGACGCGGGGGTCGTTTGGGCTCCGGAAGCGCCCGGCGCGTCGGGCGGGGTGTGGGCGGAGCTCGACGTTTGGGACGAAGGTCCCGGAATCCACCCCGACGAGCTCCCTCACGTCTTTCGGCGCTTCGTGCGCGGCCGCGCCACGGGGAGCATCCCGGGAAGCGGTCTCGGGCTCGCGCTCGTCCGCGACCTCGCCCGCCACATGGGGGCGTACGTGCGCCTCACCTCGCGTTCGGGTTCGGGCACGCGGGCGACGCTCTATCTCCCTGCCGAAGAGGCGGATCTCGCGTAAAGACGCAACCGGGCCGTTCTGGGATGTTCGATCCGAGGCGTATCCCGGAGGTACGCCTCAGGAGGCGGAGCCTTCACCCAACTCCGCGAGGGCGCGGATCATCGCCTCGAGACCTTTCGTAAACTGTTCGAGGCGGAAGTGCTCGTCGGGGGCGTGAATCCGGTCGTCCGGCAGACCGAAGCCCATAAAGACGACGGGCGCGTTTAGGTTTTGCGCCAGCGGTGCTGCGATCGGAATCGATCCCCCCATGCGCACGAAGACCGGGGGGTTTCCGAAAGTCGCCGCGAGGGAGCGGGCTGCCGCGGCGATTGCCGGGTGGTCGGGGTCCACGACGTAGGGGGGACCGGAATCGAAGGTGGCGACCGTCGTCACGACGCCCCGGGGAGCATTTTCTTCGACGAAGGCGAGGATGCGCTCCCGGATCCGCTCGGGGTCCTGATCGGGTACGAGGCGACAGGTGATCTTGGCAAAGGCCTCTCGCGGGATCACCGTCTTCGTCCCCTGGCCTTGGAAACCGCCGCCGATCCCGTTGAATTCGAGGGTGGGACGTGCCCAGTTCCGTTCGAGATAGGAGAAGCCCGCCTCGCCGTAGAGTTCGGGGACCCCCAGGGTGCGGGCGAGCTCGTGCTCGTCCCGGGAGAGGGCGCGGATCGCCTCCCGCTCTTCGCGGGTGAGGGGGCGTACCTCGTCGTAGAAGCCCGGGACGGCCACGCGCCCCTCGGCGTCGTGAAAGCGGGCGAGGAGCTCCACGAGCGCCTGGATCGGGTTGCGGACGATGCCGCCGAACTCTCCTGAGTGGAGGTCGGTTTGGGCGCCGCGCACGCGGATTTCCAGGCCGCAGATTCCCCTCAGGCCGACGGTGATCGCCGGACGCCCCGGCGCCGGCATGCCCGTGTCCGCGACGAGGACGACGTCGGCACGCCACGTCTCGCGTTCCCGCGCCAGTGCGCGGACGAGGTTCGGGCTTCCGATTTCCTCTTCGCCCTCGAGGAGGACCTTGAGGTTCACGGGCAGACCGCCGGCCCCGCGGAGGAAGCTCTCCACCGCCTTGAGGAAGAGCCAGACTTGCCCCTTGTCGTCGCTCGCGCCGCGGGCGTAGATGGCCCCGTCGCGTACTTCGGGGGCAAAGGGCGGAGTCGTCCACTCCGCTTCTGGGTCCACGGGTTGCACGTCGTAGTGGCCGTAAAAGAGGACCGTGGGCAGGGACGGATCTGCGGAGTACTCTCCGTAGACGATCGGATGCCCCTCGGTTGCGTACACCCGCACCTCGGGGAAGCCCAAGGCCTTCAGGTGCCCGGCGAGAAACTCGCCCGCCCGGCGGACGTCCTCGCGGTGCGCCGGCAAGGCGCTGATGGAGGGGATGCGCAGGAAGTCGAAGAGTTCTTCGAGGAAGCGGCCCTCTTCGGAGCGCGCGTAGGCGAGGGCGCGCTCTACGGCGCGCGCGTTCGGATTCGGCATGGGCGTCCTCCTTTCGTCCGTCCCCTTGAGGATTTCTCTGCGCGGTCGGCCCTTCGAGGGGCGATCCGTTCCGGTTCTCAGGTTTTTCTCGTTTAGGGAGGGGATTGCGTCTCCTCCCCAAGGGAGCGGGCGACGTCCTGCGAGATTTCCGCCGCCCGCTCTGCTGCTGCGGCGACCGCCCGACCGAAGGCCGACAGGGCGCCCGTTTCCTGGAGCACGGCAAGGCCGCGCTCGGTCGTACCTCCGGGAGAGGCGATGCGGCGGATGTGTTCGGCAAGGGGGGCAGGGTCGACCTCCCAGAGGCGGGCTGCACCTGCGAACATCTGGCGCCCGAGGCGCACGGCGTCTTCGGGTGCGAGAACCTTTTCCGCCTCCCGGATCATCGCCTCGAGGGCGGCGTAGAGGAACGCCGGGCCGCTGCCCGCGAGGGCGGTGACGGCATCCATGGCGCGCTCCTCCACCTCTACGGCGCTCCCCACGCGGACGAAGAGTTCGAGGACGCGCTTTCGAACCGACGCGGGCGTCCCCGCGGGGAAGGCGATGCCCGTGGCCGAGGCCCGAACTTGTGCGGCCGTGTTGGGCATCGCCCGCGCAATCGCCGCCCCCGGGACGAGCCGAGCCAGGGCGGCGAGCGGAACACCTGCGGCCAGGGAGACGAGGACGTGCGCCGGGCCGAGAAGTTCCCGAAGCGGAGCTAGGGCTTCGGGAACGTCCTTGGGTTTCACGGCGAGGACGACGAGGGGGGCGCGGGCGAGGTGGGATGTGTTCCGAACCGGACGTACCCCGAAGCGTCTGGCGAGCTCCTCGAGACGCTCTGCCCGTGCACGGTTGGCGACGAGGATCGACTCGCCGGCTACGCCCGAAGCGACGAGTCCTGCGATGAGCGCTTCGGCGATGCGCCCAGCACCGAGGAAACCGACCTCGGCGGGGGCTTCGGGAGAGGACGAAAGACCTGCCACGGCGCTCTCTTCCTTTCCTTTTCTTTCACGTCTTTCACGCTTTTCCGGCGGGTGGCCCCGCACTCCGGACCGCCCGCGGCGTCTCCGTTCATCGGCGCCCCGTGCGGGGTGCGGGCCGCCTGCGTGCGCTTTCCTCTACCTTTCAGGATACCTCTCCTTTGTCCGGGGCGAAAGTCCGAGGCGCACGAGGCCCGCAAGGCGCCGCGCCGGAAGGTCTGCCCCCAGGGCGCGCAAGGACCTTCGTCCCGGGGTTCCGTTCACCTCCAGGAGGACGGGTTCCCCCGTCGCGCGAAAGCCGAAGTCCATTCCGACTTCCCAGGCGCGCGGAAAGAGGCGGAAGACGAGTGTACCGACGCGCTCCGCCGCTTTGCGGAGGCGCTCCGCCTGCTCCGCGGTCCAAAGTTCCGGGTAGCGCCGGCGAAACTCCTCCGGGGCGAGGGGAGTTCCCCCGGTGTGGAGGTTTGCGGTGAAGCGCCCCCGAAGCCCGAGGCGTACGACGCAGGCGAGGAGAAAGGGCTTCTCCGCGTACGGCTTCCTCCGCAGGAGGATGACGCGGACGTCGTACGGGCGACCGTCCGGAGTATGCAAGGGAAGGGGTTCTTCGAGGAAGGCGCGGCCGAAGTCCGGCACGAGCGCGGCCAAAAGGTCCTCTTTTTCCCGGTACGTTTTGCGAAGGGGAAGACCGCCGGTGTCCTGCCCCCAGAGGATGTACGGAGGGGAAAGCGTCGCGAGGCGCACGCCGCGTCCGCGGCTTCCGGACCTCGGTTTTACCACCGCGGAAGGGAAAGGCCAGACTTCGAGGTCCCGGAGGGTGGTCAGGGGACGGCGGTAGGGGAGGAGGTCGTCCGCTTGTCCCGTGCGGGCGAGGAGGTCGTGCACGGTCTTTTTGTCCGGGAGCGGTCCTCCGAAGAGGTCCGTTCCCGAGCGCTTGAGCCGGGAGACCAACCGCTGCTCTTCGCGGGTCAGGGGGGGAGCGAGGGAAACGTACGCCCGGCGGGGCGGCGGGAAGAGAGCGGCTTCTCCCCGGAGCGTGAGGCCCGCGAACTTCTCCCCCGCGTGCGGCCGTGCGTTTTCGGGGAGGAGTACGACGGGGACGTCCGCACTTCCGCCCGGGGCGCAGATTCTCGGGCCGAACGGGTTGGGTTGCCCGGTGCAGAGGAGAAGGATTTGGCGAAAGGCGGAGACGTACTCTCGCGGCGCGCGGGTGACGAAGGCAAGGGCAGGGGGCTTCATCATGAGCATGGGACTTCGCCGTCCTACGTGAAGTGCCGGTTCCCGGGAGGGTAGCGCCTTCGGGCAAAGGCGACAAACATCCGGTGGAGGACGGGGACGGTGGGCGGGAGCCCGGGGCGGGCACTGCGCTTGTCGGGCTTGGCGTTCAGTTCGAGGAGGTACGTCCGTCCGTCGGGCGTCGGAAGGAGGTCGACGCCGAGTTCGCCGATCGGTACGAAGGCGCAGCCGTCCAACGCCTGCGCCGCGAGGCGCGCGAGGCGTCGGAGGGGGGCGTCCGTGCGGGGCAGCCGGGGATACAGGTGCCGCAGGCGGGTCCACGTCCTGCGGAGGGGGAGGGCGGTGCCGCCTTGGGCGATGTTGCTCACGGGCGATCCGGGGCGACCGAGCCGGAGGACGGCGGAGGCGACCCGCCACCGTTCCCCGTCCCACACGACGACGGCCCGCACGTCCGCGGGGCGCCCGCGCAGGCGGAGCGCGGGAAGGGCGTGCTGGACGAGGTAGCCGTGGCGGCGAAGACGACGGTGGGTGCGGCGGAGGAAATCCCTCAAAGAAAGGACTGCGGGTTCTTCCGAGGTCGAGGTGCGGATTCGGACCGGGAGTTCCTCCCCCCTAAGCGTACGGGGCGTCTTTTCGCCGGCGGAAACGGACGTCGGGGAAGAGTCGGCAGGCTCTGAGGAGGGATCCAGGCGGGTGAGGACGAAGATCCCCCTTCCCCCCGATCCGTTCCGCGGCTTGAGGTAGACGCTTCCCCACTCCTCGAGCACACGCCGGAGGTGCGCGCCGTCCGTGTACGGGGTGGTAGGGGGGAGGTAGCGTCGGAGGGAAGTGGCGGCGAGGCATTGGTGTACCGCCCACTTGTCGAGGAACCGCCCGTTCACCACGACGACCTGAAGGCGCGCCAGGCGTCGAAGGGCCGCTTCCCACACGGGAGATGACTCCGCGGTTCGGCGGCGCAGGCGGTTGTAGACGACGTGCGGCGCCGGGTAGGTGCCCGGTTTTCCCGGACTGTTCAGCAGGGAAAAGCCTCGGACCCCGCGCCGCGTGGCGCGGGCGAGGAATGCGGGGCTCGCGCCGAAGACGAGGCCGCCGCGTTCCCCTACGTACGCCGCCAAGGCGCGGTAGTAAGCCGCTTCGCGGGCGTCTCGCGGTGGGGACTCCAGGGCTACGGCGACGACGGGGAAAGCTCCTGCGGGCATGGGGTTCCCCCCGGACGAAGGCGAGACCGTTCTACGCCTCGAATGTCCGTGTGGTACGATATGCACGGGCGGAAAGGAAGGTGCGCCTGTGTCTCTCCTCTGGAACGCCATCCTCCTCACCGCCGTCGGGGCGTTCATCGGTTGGGCGACGAGCGCCGTCGCCGTATGGCTCATCTTTCGTCCCCACGAGCCCGTGTACGTCGGACGCGTGCGCGTTCCGCTCACTCCCGGGGTTTTGCCCCGTCACCGCGGAGAGCTCGGCCGTGCCCTGGGCGAGCTCGTGGAAGGAACGCTCCTCCCCGAACGGGCGATCGCCGCGCGCCTCGAGGAGGCGGACGTACGGCGTCTTCTTCAGCTCTTCCTCTTGCGCACGGGTCGTCGTGCCGTCGCCCACCTTCGGGCGAAGGAGGGCTCTGCGGCGGGCGCTTCGTTCTTCGGTCTCGTCCCCGAGTCTCGACAGGAACTCCTCCGCCTGTGGGAGGATCTGGCGCCGGACGTCGCCTTTCACGTGTGGCAGGGGCTCCTCCGCCGCGCCTCCTCGGCGGAGGGGTACGCCCTCGTCGCGGAGTGGACGGTGCGGGTTCTCGAAGAGCAGGGTTTTGTCGGCCGTACCGTGGCGCGTACCTTGCGCGAACCGATCGCCCGCTCTCTGCACAGGGCTTTCGTCCGCTACCTCGCCTCGCAAGGGGGTCGGGAGGTCGTTCGGCAGGTCGTCCACCAGGTGGTCCGAGATGCCTTTTCCGACGGCGGCGAGGCTTGGAGCCGGGACCCCATCCTCCGGCGCACGCTCCTTCGCCTCCTCCGGCGCGAAGCTCCCAGGCTTGCCGCTTTGCTCCAGACGGCGCTCGTGCGCGCCGTTCCGGAAGTCTACCGTGCGCTCCGTCCTGCGGAACTCGTGGAGCGCGAGGTCGCGAGGATCCCCATGACCCTCGTGGAAGAGGCGGTGCGCCGGATCGCCCACCGCGAGATCCGCGCCATCCTCGTCCTCGGAGCCGCCCTCGGCGCGGGGATCGGGATTCTGCAGGTCTTTTTTCTTCGCTGAAGGGTGAGAGGCCCGGGGTCTTTTCTTCCGGGAGGTTCGTTCGCGTTTCCGTTCTTCGTCGGTTCCCTCCTTCCTCCGCCCGCCCGTTTGGGGTAGGATGGGGGTGACCACACGTGGGCGCGGAGTGGGGGTAAGCACGGCGCGCTTTTCCCTGGAGGGACGACGTGGGTGGTAGATCGGGAGGTAGGGGGTGTGGGCCGTGGAGATCCGCTACTTCGGGCACGCGTACGTGTACCTCACCGTCGGAGGGTATCGGGTGGCCATCGACCCCTTTGTCGAGGGGAATCCCCTCGCACCGCCGGAGGCTCGGCGCGTCGCGGCAGACTACATCCTCCTCACTCACGGACACGGGGACCACGTGGGAGGGGCGTGGGACCTCGCTCGGCGTGGGGCAAAGGTGGTCGCCACTTTCGAGCTCGCGCAGATCTTCGCCGAGCGGGGGGCGGAGGTGCTCCCGATGAACCTCGGCGGTAGTCTCGAGCTCCCCTTCGGGCGCGTGAAGCTCGTCCCCGCCTTCCACAGTTCTTCCGTGGAGACGGGTTCCGGGATCCGCTACGCGGGAATGCCGGGGGGGTTCCTCCTCTTTGCCGAGGGGAAAACCGTATACCACGCGGGCGATACGGCGCTCTTCGGGGACATGCGCATCATCGGCGAACTCGCGCCCCCGGACGTAGCCTTTCTTCCCATCGGGGATACGTACACGATGGGCCCCGAAGATGCGGTCCTCGCAGCGCGGTGGCTTCGGGCGCGGCGCGTCGTGCCCATCCACTACGGCACGTTTCCCGCCATCGCCCAGGATCCGGAAGCGTTCGTCGCGCGCCTTGCCGCCGAGGGAATTTCCGGGATCGCCCTTCCGCCCGGCGGATCGCTTACCCTGTGAGGGGTGCTCGATTCGGACGGGTTTCTTCAGGAAGCGTCTTCCTCCCGCCTTTCCTGCATAGGGGAAAAAGGGAAGGCATTGGGGAGGTGGTCGGAATGCGCAGGACGTGGGCGCTGGCAAAGTTCGTCGTCGCCCTCGCCCTCTTTGCCGCGGCGATCCCCGTACTGCCGTTTCACTTGTTCCCTGCCCCGGCGGGGATCTTTGCCTGGATGTGGGCCGCAGTCGGCTTCCTCGTCCTCGGCGCGGGACTCGCAGAGCTCCTCGGGCTCGTTCGCGATCCTTTCGCCGCCCTCGAAGCGGCGATGCGGGGCGGCGTTCGCCTCTCCTCTGCGCCTTTTCCCGGGGGTCGAACTTCGCCCGAGGGAGAGGGACGCGGGGTACCGGAACGATCCGGGCGTCCGTAGGACCTCGAAGGAACACGCCCCGGCGCGGCCCGCGCACCTGCGGGGCGTGGGGTGTTCCCTGCGGAGGCACGAGAACGCAAGAACTACGGGAGGGGTGCCCGTGCCGGGGCGGCGGGCGCTCCTCGGCCACAGGGGGGAGAGCCTTGTCGCTTCTTACCAAACACGAGCAAATTTTGGCATACATCGAGAGTCTGCCCGTCGGGGAAAAGATCTCCGTCCGCTCCGTAGCGCGGGCCCTCGGGGTGAGCGAGGGGACGGCGTACCGCGCGATCAAGGAGGCGGAAAGCCAAGGGCTCGTCTCGACGATCGAGCGGGTGGGGACCATCCGCATCGAACGCAAGAAGCGGGAGACCCTCGAGCAGCTCACCTTCGGCGAGGTTGCGGCAATCGTCGATGGGGAGGTGCTCGCGGGGGCTTCCGGGTTGGGAAAGCGGCTCAACAAGTTCGTCATCGGCGCCATGCGCCTGGACGACATGATGAAGTACGTCGAACCCGGAAACCTCCTCATCGTCGGCAACCGCGACGAGGCCCACCGCCTGGCCCTCCTCCAAGGAGCGGCGGTGCTCATCACGGGGGGGTTCGACGCCGATCCGGCGACGAAGAAGCTCGCCGACGAGGTCGGCCTTCCTCTCATCTCCAGCCCGTACGACACCTTCACCGTGGCCACGCTCATCAACCGGGCGATCTACGACCAGCTCATTAAAAAGAAGATCCTTCGCGTGGAGGACATCTACATTCCCCTGGAGAAGACCGTCTACGTGACGGGGAGGCAAACCGTCGGGAACGTGAAGCGGATCGCCCAGGAGACGGGGCACCACCACTTCCCCGTGGTAGACGAAGACATGACCGTAATCGGCGTCGTTTCCGCCCGCGACCTCTTGAGCCTCCGGGACGAAACCCCCGTCGCGGACATCCTCAAGCCTCTCTCCGTCTACGCGCGGCCGCAGTTCACCGTGGCGGCGACGGCGCACACCCTCGTGTGGGAAGACATGCACCTCCTCCCGGTCGTAGACGCCGACCGCCGCCTCGTCGGCATCGTCACGCGCAAGGACATCCTCAAGGCGCTCCAGCAGCTCGACAAGCAGCCGCACGTCGGGGACACGTTTGAAGACCTCATCTTCACTACGCTCAAGCCGCGGGACGAGGAAGGGTGCAGCACCTTCGTCGGTTCCGTGACCCCGCAGATGACCAACCGCTACGGGATGCTTTCCTCCGGCGTCCTCGCCTCGCTCATCTACGAAGCGGCGATTGCCTGTTTGCGCCGCGAGCGCCGGGGCGACTTCGAGATCGAGCACTCCCTCGTATATTTCCTCCGCCCCGTGCCCATCGAGCAGGAAATCGAAGTCGAACCGCGGATTCTCGACATCGGCCGCCGGCGGGGGCGCGTCGAGGTGACCGTCCGCTCTCAGGGCCAGGAAGTGGCCAAGGCCCTCATCGCCGCCCAGGTGTGGGAAGGCTGAGTGCGGCGCTCGTGGGCCTCCTCACCGCGGTGCGGGGGTCTGCGGACCACGGAGGCGTTCCGCCTCTACGTACAGGTGCGTCGTCGGTCCCACGACGGCCAGGCGGAGGCGGACGCGGTAGACGCCGCTTTCCCCGGCGATGTCCCGGGGAAAGGCCACGTAGAGAAGCGCCTCGGGAAGGCGCGAGAAGGCGCTCGCCTCTACCCCGACGAGTTCTGCAAACTGGGGTTCCAGACGTCGGCGGAGTTCGTCCTGCTCCCCCTCTTCGAGGGAAGGGCCCACGAAGTGAATTTCCAGGCGTCGGATCGCGGTTGGGCCGAGGGGACGCTCGCGTTCTTCCGCGAGGAGTTTGTGCAACCGGGCGATTTCGCCTTCGAGTTCGCGCTTTTCGAGCATTGCCCGACTGAGTTCGTCGCCGCTCTCTACGAGCATGAGCGCCGCACCCCACCCGAGGCCGAGGAAAAACCATGCGAGGGAGCGAAGGGCCGAGGCGCGTGTGCTCCGCATCGCCTCACCCCCGCGGAGGGTCGCGAAAGGCCCAGGCCAGGTGCTGGGCGGCAAATGCCGCTCCGAGAAAGGCGGCACCCAAGAGGGCGAGCCCCTTGAGGAGTTCTCCCGGCCGTCCGCCGAAGACGCCCTCCTCGAGGGACCTAAGGGCGGTGATCGTGCCGCCGACGGCGGCCATCACCGCCCAGTACTTCAAGTCCTCTGCGAGGCGGAGCATGAAGGGAACGGGCGGTGTCCGGGAGAGTACGGCGGCGAGGCCTCCGAAGAGGACGCCGCCTGCGGTCATCCCGTACGCGATGAAGAAGACGGCGGCGAGCCGTGCCAACGGACTTCCCCCTCGTCTGCTTTTTCGCCTTCACCCTACGCCTCGCCGGGGGAAGGTATGCCGCCGTCTTGGCGTCGTCCGGAAAGGGGGAGAGAAGGTGAGCTTCGTCCACCTGCACGTGCACTCCTCGTACTCCTTGCACGCCGCACTTCCGACGCCCGAGGCCATCGTCGAAGCGGCACATCGCCTGGGAATGCCCGCGGTGGCGCTCACGGACCGCGACGCCCTCTTCGGGGCGGTGAAGTTCCTCCGCCGCGCCGAAGAGCTGGGGGTGAAGCCCATACTCGGGCTCGAGCTCACCCTCGTCCCTCCGGAGCGGCTGAGGCGCCACGCACCGAAGGCACATCTCACCTTCCTCGCCTTGAACGCGGAGGGGTACGGGAAGCTCCTCCGCCTCGCGACCGCCGCGCGGACCAAGGGGAAGGCGTCGGGAGTGACGTGGAGGGATGTGGAGGACGAGCTCGCCGACGGCGCCGAAGGGCTCGTCCTCCTGAGCGGCGACGCATCCGGGGAGATTCCCCAGCTTTTGCGCCTCGGTTTCGAGGAGGAGGCCTACGCCCGGGCACTCGCGTACATCGCGCTCTTCGGCCGGGAAAACGTCTACGTCGAGCTCATGGACCACGGGAGTAAGGACGAACGGCTCGTGCTCCGCCCGCTCCGGGAGCTCGCCGAAAAGCTGGGACTCCGGCGGGTGGTCACGCACGACGTGCGCTACCTCGACCCTCAGGACGCCCGGGCATTGGACGTCCTCATGGCCCTCGGGGCGGGCGTGCGGCTCAACGACCCCAAACGCCCGCGCCTCGAACCCGAAGGGGAGTACGCATTCTTTTCCCGGGAAGAGATGGAACGGCGCTACGCCTTCGACCGGGAGGCGCTGGAGGAGACGCTTCGCCTCGCCGAACGCGTGGAGTCGTACCTCGCCTTTGGCGAGCTCAAACTTCCGGATTATCCCCTGCCCCTCGGCATGAACGCCCAGACCTACCTCCGCATTCGCGCGCGGGAGGGGGCGGAGCGCCGCTACGGTTCCCCCCTTCCCGCCCACGTCCGCGAGCGGCTCGAGTACGAACTCCGGACGATTCAGGCGATGGGGTTTCAGGACTACTTCCTCATCGTCTGGGACGTCGTGCGCGCCGCCCGCGAGCGGGGAATCCCTGTAGGTCCCGGCCGCGGCTCGGCCGCCGGCAGCTTGGTCGCCTACGCCCTGGGAATCACGGACGTCGATCCGCTCGCCCACGACCTCCTCTTCGAACGCTTTTTGAATCCCGAACGCCGCAACCTCCCGGACATCGACATCGACGTCGCCGACGTACGCCGCGACGAAGTCCTCCGCTACCTCGCAGAGCGTTTCGGCCGCGATCGCGTGGCGCAGATCGTGACCTTCGGGACGATCGCCGCGCGTCAGGCCGTCCGCGACGCCGGCCGCCTTCTCGGGATTCCGCTTTCGGAGGTGGACCGGATCGCCAAGCTGATCCCCGCGGGAGCCGACATGACTCTGGCGAAGGCCCAGGAAGGGGAGCCCGCCTTGCGGGAGATCCTCACCTCCCGCGACGAATACCGGCGTCTCGCCCAAGTCGCCGCGCGCCTCGAGGGGTTGCCGCGGCAGACGAGCGTGCACGCCGCCGGCGTCGTCATCGCCCCGGAACCTCTCCGCACGTACGTCCCGCTCATGGACGGCGACGCCACCCTCCTTCTCACGCAGTACCCCATGGAGGACCTGGAGGCGATCGGCCTCCTCAAGATGGACTTCCTCGGCCTCCGCAACCTCACGATCGTCGACGAGGCGGTGCGCCTCCTCGCCCGCGAGGGGCGCGAGGTGCGCCCCGAGGCGTTTCCCAAGGACGACCCCGCGACGTTCGAGCTCCTCGCGCGCGGGGATACGGCGGGCGTCTTCCAACTCGAGTCCCGTGGGATGCGCGCCGTCCTCCGCCGGCTCCTTCCGGAGCGGTTCGAGGACCTCGTGGCCGTCCTCGCCCTTTACCGCCCCGGCCCCATGGCCCAGATCGACGACTACATCGCGGGGAAACGCGGCGAGCGGGAGGTACGCTACCCCCACGCCGCCCTCGAGCCGATCCTCCGGCCGACGTACGGTGTCCTCGTCTACCAGGAGCAGATCATGCGCATCGCGGAGGCGATGGCGGGGTATACCCTCGGCGAGGCGGACGTCCTTCGCCGCGGCGTCGCGAAGAAGGAGCGCGCGACACTCGAACGCGAACGCGAGCGCTTCGTCGAGCGCGCCGTCGCCCGGGGCTTCCCCCGGGAAGTCGCGGAGGAGGTATACGAACTCATCGTCCGCTTTGCGGACTACGGGTTTAACAAGAGCCACGCCGTCGCCTACGCCGAGCTCGCCTACCGGATGGCCTATCTCAAGGCCAACCACCCGCGGGAGTTCTTTACGGCCCTCCTCTCCCAGTCCCTAGGCGCCCAGGACAAAGTGGCGCTGTACGTGTCGGAATGCCGCCGCCGCGGGATTCCCGTCTATCTCCCGGACGTGAACCGGAGCGAGGCGGGGTTCGCGGTGGAAGGCGAGGGGATCCGCTTCGGGCTTCGGGCGATTCGCGGTGTGGGGGACGGCGCCGCGTCGGAAATTCTGCGCGCCCGTGCGGCAGGGGGGGAATTTCGCTCCCTTTCGGACTTTCTCCGGCGCACGGACCGGAGGTCGGTGAGCCGGAGAAGCGTGGAGGCCCTCATCCGCGCCGGCGCCCTCGACTCCCTTCCCGGGGAGCGGGCCGCCAAGCTGCGGATTCTCGACCTCCTCCTCAAAGAAGAAGAGGGGGGCGAGCGCCTCATCGAGGTAGAGGTGGAGTTTCCCGACGTCCCGCCGCTCACTCCGGAAGAACGCCTGCGCGACGAACGCGAATTCCTCGGGACGTACGTGAGCGGCCACCCGGCGGACACCCGGGAGGAGGTCTTTCGCCTTTTGGACGTGCTCCCCCTTCGGGAGCTCGAGAAGGCGGGAGGAGGAGTGGTGCGCGTGGGCGGCGAACTCGAAAGGTTCACGGTGCGCCCGGCGCGGCGTGGGGGGAGCTACGCCGAAGCCCTGCTCACGGACTTCAGCGGTGCAGCCAAGATCGTCGCCGCCGGGGAGGCCTTCGACGCCCTTCGCCGCCTCTACGCCGACCGCGGGTCGTCTTCCGGCTTTTTCCTCGTGGTCGTGGAGGGAACGCTGGCGGAAGACGAAGGCGAGGAACTCCCGCGCCTCTGGGTGCGGCGGATCGTCTCCGCGGACGGGTCGCCGGAGGAGGTCCATGCGCGCCTCTTCTCCGGCCGCGCGTCCCCCTCTCGGGCCCCGCGCTCCGCTCGTTCCGCCCCTGCCTCGCGGGTCCCCCGGCAACCTCGGCCCGTCCCTGCGGCGCCGGAAGCTCCTCCCGTGCCGGGCCCCCGGGCGGAAGCGGCGCCCGCTCCGCCTGCACCGGTCGCCTCCGCCCGATCCTCCGAAGTAGGTCGGGATTCGCGGGAGACTTCTTCGGAAGGGAATGCGGCATCCGCCGAACGCCGGCTCTACGTCCGCCTGGGCAAGGCGCACAAAGTCACGCACGTCGCCGACGCCTTTCGCGAACTCCTCCTCCGACATTCGGGGGACGTTCCCGTTTTCGTGTATGATGAAGAGCGAAGGTCCTGGCTGAAACTTCCGCCGCACTACCACGTGCGGCCGACGCTCACGTTTTTGCGCGAGGCGCGGCGCCTCCTCGGTGAGGATGCCGTCGTCCTTCGGGAACGGGGGACGGAGGGGGAATCGGGAAGCGCCGGAAGCGAAAAAGGAGGCAACGCGTAGATGACGGAATCCCACGGACGTAAGGCGGCCCGGGGGAAGGAAGGGGATTCGGAGGCGGTGCGCCTGCACCGCGAGGCGCGGGGGAAGTGGGGCGTGTACCCGAGGGTGCCCCTCCGGAATTCCCGCGATTTGAGCCTTGCCTACACTCCCGGCGTCGCCGAACCCGTCCGCCGCATCGCCCATGCGCCCGACGAGGTATGGGAGCTCACCTCCCGCGGAAACCTCGTGGCCGTCGTATCCGACGGCACGGCCGTCCTCGGCCTCGGGGACGTGGGCCCCGAGGCGGCGCTTCCCGTGATGGAAGGGAAGGCCCTCCTCTTCAAGCGGTTTGCGGGGATCGACGCCGTTCCCCTGGTCGTACGGGCTCCCACATCCGAGGTACTCGTCGAGATCGTCCGGGGACTCGCCCCCTCCTTTGGCGGGATCAACCTCGAAGACATCGCCGCTCCGCGGTGCTTTGCCGTGGAGGAGGAGCTCGTAGGCTCCCTCGACATCCCCGTCTTTCACGACGACCAGCACGGCACGGCCATCGTCGTCCTCGCCGCCCTCCTGGGGGCGCTCGAAGTCGTAGGGAAGGCGCTCTCCGACCTGCGCATCGTCGTCGCCGGAGCCGGCGCGGCGGGGAGCGCCGTGGCGGAACTCCTCCTCGCCGAAGGTGCGGGCGAGGTGCGCATCCTCGATCGCCGGGGTATCCTCTCCCCGAAGCGGGGCGACCTCGACGCCTACAAACGCCGGCTGGCGGAACGAACGAACCCGGGCGGCGAAGAAGGGGGGCTCGCCGAGGCGCTCGCCGGCGCCGACGTGTTCGTCGGCGTCGCCCGCGGAGGGCTCCTCTCGCCGGAGATGGTGCGGACGATGCGGCCGCCGGCGATCGTCTTCGCCTTGTCCAATCCCGACCCGGAGATCTTGCCCGATGCGGCACGCGCCGCCGGGGCGGCAATCGTGGCGACGGGCCGCTCGGATTTTCCCAACCAGGTGAACAACGTCCTCGCCTTTCCCGGGGTCTTCCGCGGGGCCTTGAGCGTACAGGCGCGGCGGGTCACCCCGGGGATGAAGCGTGCCGCCGCCCACGCCATTTACGCCGTCGCCCGGACGGAGGGCATTTCGCCGGAAACGATCCTCCCTTCCGTATTCCATCCCGATGTCGTCCCCCGCGTGGCCGCCGCTGTCGCCCGAGCGGCTTTGGAGGAAGGGGTCGCCCGCCTTCTCCGAAGTCCGGAGGAGGTCGAGGCGGAAGCGCGGCGCTTTGCGGAGCTCGGCCGGCGCTTCGGGGAATCGGCGGGAGAGTAGAGGAGGGGGAGCCGTGCGCTGGCGCGATCTGTTCGGCAAAAAAGGGAAGCGAGAGGGGGAAGGCCTACCCACCCGGCGTCGCGAGGCGGGGGCGGAGTCGCGCGGGGGAACGGGCGGCCGCAAGGCGGACGAAGCTCCAACGGCTGCGCGGCAGACCAAGGACATCCCCGAGGGGCTCGTGGAAAAGTGCCCCTCGTGCGGTGCCATCCTCTACCGCAAGGAACTCGAGGCGAACTTCAAGGTGTGCCCGCGCTGCGGCTATCACTTCCCCCTCTCCGCGCCGGAGCGCATCGCAATCACCTTCGACGGGGGGCATATCTTCGAGTACGACCGCGACCTCGTGAGCGAAGACCCCCTCGCGTTCCCGGGGTACCGGGAGAAACTCGCGGAGGCCCAGGAGCGGACCGGCCTCACGGAAGCCGTCGTCACGGGAGAAGGGACGATCGAGGGCTTTCCCGTGGTCGCCGCGGTCATGGACGGGCGCTTCATCATGGGGAGCATGGGGTCCGTCGTCGGGGAAAAGGTCGCAAGGGCGGCGGAGATGGCGCGGGCAAAGCGGTATCCGCTCGTCCTCTTTGCCGCATCCGGCGGAGCCCGCATGCAGGAGGGGATCTTGAGCCTCATGCAGATGGCCAAGACCGCCGCTGCGGTGCGCCGCCTCGCGGACGCGGGTGTCCTCTTCGTGAGCGTCTTCACCCACCCTACGACGGGGGGCGTCCTCGCGAGCTTTGCGGGCCTGGGGGACATCCTCTTGGCGGAACCCGGGGCGCTTATCGGCTTTACGGGGCGGCGGATCATCGAGCAGACGATCCGGGAAAAACTGCCCCCGGACTTCCAGACGGCGGAGTTTCTCTTCGCCCACGGGCAGCTCGACGGCATCGTCCCCCGGAGAGACATGCGTCCCACGCTCGCCAAGCTCTTGCGCTTGCACGCCGCGGAAAGGAGGGTCGGTGGTGGCCGGTGAACTCCCGTTTGAACGGCCCCTTCTCGACCTGGAACTCAAGATCCGCGAGCTCAAGGCCTTCATGGCGGAGAAAGGGATCGACCTGCACGACGAAATCGAGCGCCTGGAAGCGCGGGCGCGCGCCCTCGCCGAAGAGCTGTACCGGAACCTCGGTCCGTGGGAACGCGTACTCGTGGCGCGCCATCCGGAACGGCCGACGACGCTGGAGATCGTCGAACACGTCTTCGAGGACTTTTTTGAGCTCCACGGAGATCGCCTGTACGGAGACGATCCGGCCGTCGTCGGCGGGATCGCGCTCTTCGAAGGTCTTCCCGTGACCGTAATCGGGCATCAAAAGGGAAAGACTACGGAAGAGCAGATCCGTCGGAACTTCGGGATGCCGCATCCGGAGGGAAACCGCAAGGCCCTTCGCCTCATGCGCCAGGCGGAAAAGTTCGGCCGCCCCGTGGTCACCTTCGTGAACACGCCGGGTGCGTACCCCGGGAAAGGCGCGGAAGAGCGGGGCCAAGGGCTGGCGATCGCGGAAAACCTGTGGGCGATGGCCGGCCTCCGCGTCCCCGTCGTCACCTTCGTCGTAGGCGAAGGAGCTTCCGGCGGGGCCCTCGCCCTGGCCGTCGCCGACCGCCTGTACATGCTCGAATACGCCTGGTTTACCGTGATCGCTCCCGAAGGCGCGGCCGCCCTCCTCTGGCGCGATGCCAAGGAGGCGCCGAGGGCGGCAGCGGCATTGAAGCTCACGGCGCGGGACTTGCAGGATCTCGGCGTGATCGACGCCGTCGTGCCCGAGCCTCTGGGGGGTGCGCACAAGGATCCCGCGGCAGTCTACGGGGAGATCCGGCGATTCCTCCGCCTCGCCTTGGAAGAGCTCCTCCCCCTGTCTCCAGAAGAACTCGTGGAGCGGCGGTACCGCCGCCTTCGGAGCGTGGGGCGCTTTTCCTCGCTCCTCTCCTCCGTGGACGGCGGCGAAGAGGCGGAGGAAGAGGGAGAGGCGTAGCCTCTCGATGAAAGGCGGAGCTGAGGAGGAAGGACGATGAAACGCATCGCCGTCCTCACGAGCGGCGGGGACGCACCCGGAATGAACGCCGCCGTGCGAGCGGTTACGCGTACGGCCCACTTCCACGGCATCGAGGTGTACGGGATTTCCTACGGCTACGCGGGACTCTTGGAGCGCCGCCTCCTCCCCCTTGCGCTGGGTTCCGTAGGCGACATCCTCCAGCGCGGCGGCACGATCCTCCAGACGGCGCGAAGCGACGCCTTCCGCACGCCGGAAGGCCAGCGCCGGGCCGCAGAGGTCCTGCGGGAGTTCGAGATCGACGGCCTCGTGGTCGTCGGCGGCGACGGATCCCTCCGCGGCGCGCACGACCTCGCCCGCCTCGGCGTGCGCGTGATCGGAATCCCGGCCACGATCGACAACGACATCCCCCTCACCGACGTGGCGATCGGTTTCGACACGGCGATCAACACGGTGATCGAGGCGGTCGACAAAATCCGCGACACGGCTTCATCGCACGAGCGCATCTTCGTCGTCGAGGTCATGGGTCGACGGGCGGGGGATATCGCCCTCTGGGCGGGGCTCGCGGCGGGAGCCGAGGCGATCCTCATTCCCGAGGAGCCCTCCGACCTCGAAGAAATCGTCGCACACCTCCTCCGGACGGAGTCGCGGGGGAAGCGGCACAGCATCCTCCTCGTCGCGGAAGGGGTCATGAGCGGAGCGGAGCTCGCGCAGGAAATCGCCCGGCGTACGGGCTTCGAGACTCGCCACACCGTCCTCGGGCACGTGCAGCGGGGCGGTTCGCCCACGGCGTACGATCGCGTGCTCGCCAGCCGCTTGGGCGCGAGGGCCGTACGCGCTCTTTTAGAGGGAGAAGACGGGGTCATGGTGGCCGTACAGCGGGGGGAATGCGTGCTCGTGCCGCTCGACGAGGTCGTGCGCGGAAAGCACGTCCCCGACCTATCCTTGGCCCGACTCGCGCGCATGCTCTCCATCTGAGGGGTGGGAAATCCATGTCCGAGGGATACCTGCGGCGGATGACGAAGATCGTCTGCACCTTGGGTCCCGCGACGGACGATCCCGAAGTCCTGCGCGGCATCCTCGATGCGGGCTGCGACGTGCTCCGCTTCAACTTTTCCCACGGCGATCACGAAGAGCACGCGCGCCGCGTGCGCCTCGTCCGGAGCATCTCCGAAGACGTTGCACTCCTCCTCGACACGAAGGGTCCGGAAATTCGCACCGGCCGGCTCAAGGAAAAGCCGGTCCGCCTGGTGGAAGGGGCGCGCGTCTATCTCGTCGCGGAGGACGTGTCGGGCGACGCCACGCGCATCTCCCTCAGCTACGCCGACCTCTGGCGCCACGTCGCACCGGGAACGCGGATCCTCCTCGACGACGGGCTCATCGGCCTCCGCGTCGAAGAAGTCCGGCCTGGGGAGATCCTCGCCCGCGTGGAAAACGGCGGCCTCCTCGGCGAGCGGAAGAGCGTAAACGTCCCCGGAGTTCGACTCCCCCTTCCGAGCCTCACGGAACGCGACGAGGCCGACCTCCGCTTTGCCATCGCCCACGACTTCGACTTCATCGCGGCGTCCTTCGTCCGCCGGGCCGAGGACGTGTACGCCATCCGGCGCATCCTCGAAGCGGAAGGACGGGAGATACCGATCATCGCCAAGATCGAAAACGAGGAAGGGGTGGAAAACGCCGAGGAGATCCTCGCCGTAAGCGACGGGATCATGGTCGCCCGCGGCGACCTCGGCGTGGAGATCCCCGTAGAGGACGTCCCCTTCATCCAAAAGCGCCTGATCGCCATGGGTCACCGGGCGGGGAAGCCGGTGATTACGGCAACACAGATGCTAAACTCCATGATCGAGAACCCGCGGCCGACGCGGGCCGAGGCGAGCGACATCGCCAACGCGATCCTCGACGGCACGGATGCCGTGATGCTCTCCGGAGAGACGGCTGTGGGCCGTTACCCCGTGCAGGCGGTGCGCACGATGGCGCAGATCGCCCTCCGGACGGAGGAGCACTTCGGTGCGGAGCTCTACCGGCGGGCCCGAGGGATCGATGCCGAGGTGACGCACACCGCCGTCCTGAGCCGGGCGGTGGCGGAGGTGGCGGAATCCCTCGGCGCGCGGGCGATCCTCACCCCCACGGAGAGCGGCTACACGGCGCGCAACATCGCCCGATGTCGTCCCCACCGCCCCATCGTCGCCTTCACACCCAACCCGCGAGTCGCCCGCAGGTTGCGCCTCGTCTGGGGCGTCTTTCCCTTCGTGGCGGACCCCGGGGAGACGATCGAGGCGGTTCTCGAGCAGGCCATCGCCACCTCCCTCGAACGTGGGTTCATCTCCCGCGGCGACCTCGTCGTCCTCACGGCGGGGATTCCCGTTCGCGAGGCGGGAAACACGAACCTCCTCAAGGTCCACGTCGTCGGAGACGTCGTGGGCCGCGGGCTCGGGATCGGGGAGGGCGTGGTCACGGCCCGCGCCTTCGTCCGCCGTCCGGGCGAAGACCTCCCCCTCCCCGAAGAGCCGTACGTCTACGTCACCTCCCACGTCTCGGAAGAGGACGTCCCGTACCTGCGCAACGCCCGCGCCGTCGTCGCCGAAGAAGGGGGGATGACTTCGCAGGCGGCGGTGGCCGCCCTGAGTCTCGGGATTCCGGCGGTCGTGGGGGTGGAGCGGATCACGGAAAAGGTGCGGACGGGGATGGAGCTCACCGTGGACGTGCGGGAAGGCCGGATTTACGCCGGGTACGCGAAGGTCTTGTAGGCTCCGCTCCGGAAGCGATGCGCGGCCGAGGGGAAGCCGCGCGGCGGGAGGTGCGTGCGGCGAGAGGTGTGTGCGGCGAGAGGTGTGTGCGGCGGGGAAGGGTTCGTCCGTCTGAGATTTGGCTCTGCCTCCTCCGATGCGCTATCCTATTCCTCATCCCCGCTCGTTCCGGGTGAGGTCGTTCGAAATTTGGGCGCCCCGCGCGAGCAGCCGAGGGGCGCACGGAAGGGAGAGAACCCCGCTCTTTTCCACTCCGTGCGGGCGGGGAGAAGTTCGACCGGGGGGTGGAAGCGTGGCGCACGTCCTCCGCGGGCTCGACGGGGTCGTGGCGGCGACATCCGGCGTGACCCAGATCACCGACGAGCGCCTCTTCTATCGGGGCATCGCCGTCGAGGACCTCTTCGCACACTCGACGCACGAAGAAGTCATTTTCCTCCTCTGGGAAGGCCGACTTCCTACGGCGGAAGAGCTCGCCGCCTTTCGAGAGCGCCTGGCGGGGGAGGCCCACGTCCCCACGGAACTTTACGAGTTTCTCGCACGCCTTCCCCGCACGGCTCCGCCCATGTCCCTCTTGCGGGCGCTCGTCGACGCGGCCTCCCTTCTCGACGAAGACGCGGAAAGACGTACGCCCGAGGCCCGGCGCACCGTCGCCCTACGCCTCGTGGCCCGCATGCCCTTGTTTGCGGCGGCTGTCGGCCGCCACCGGGCGGGAGAAGACGTCGAGGCGGCGGTCAGGGATGCGGCGGGTGACGGGAAGTTGGCGCGCGCGTTTCTCCGCGCCTTTCGGGGAGAAGAACCTCCCGAAGAGGACGTCCGCGTCCTCGACCGCACCTTCCTCCTGCACGCAGACCACGAGCTCAACGCCTCCACCTTCGTCGCCCGTTCGGTGGCCTCGACGCTGTCGGACATGTACTCGGCGATCGTCGCGGCCGTCGGCGCCCTCAAGGGTCCCCTGCATGGGGGCGCCAACGAGGGCGTGATGACGATGCTCGAAGAGATTGGCCCCGAAGGCGATTGGATGCGGTACGTCGCGGACAAGCTCGCGCGCAAGGAGCGGATCATGGGCTTCGGCCACCGCGTCTACAAACGCGGCGATCCCCGCACCCCCCTCCTTCGGTCCCTCGCCCGCGAGGTTCTCTCCCGACGCGGGGAAATCGTCTGGCTTGAACTCGCCGAACGCATCGAAGCTTACGTGGCGGAAGTCAAGGGCCTCAAACCCAACGTGGATTACTACGCAGCCCTCGTCTACCGCGGACTGGGGATTCCCAAGGAGATGTACCCCCTCATGTTTGCCGTAGCCCGGACGGCGGGGTGGACGGCGCACCTCTTCGAGCAGTACGCGGACAACCGCCTCATTCGCCCGCGGGCAGTGTACGTCGGTCCCGTATCCGTCCCCTACGTCCCCATCGAACAGCGCGACCGCGAAAGGAGGTGACCGGCTGTCCCGCGACCGCGGGCAGCCGCGCTCCGTGGCCTACGACGTCCCTTCCGGGCGCTCGTCTTCTTCTTCGTTTCCTTCGGGGGAACCGATTCGCGTGCAGGACGGCCGTCTCTCGGTTCCCGACTTTCCGATCATTCCCTTCCTCGAGGGCGACGGTACCGGTCCCGAGATCTGGAGGGCCGCCCGCAAGGTTTTGGACGCCGCCGTGCGCACGGCGTACGGCGACCGCAGGCGGATCGTGTGGAAGGAGGTCCTGGCGGGAGAGAAGGCCTTGCGCGAAGTCGGGAGGTACCTCCCGGAAGAGACCCTCGCGGCGATCGCCGAACACGTCGTGGCGATCAAGGGACCTTTGACCACCCCCGTAGGCGAGGGATTTCGCTCCTTGAACGTCGCCCTGAGGCAGCTCCTCGACCTCTACGCCTGCGTCCGCCCCGTGCGCCATTTCCCCGGCGTCCCTTCCCCCCTCGTTCGACCCGAACGGGTGAACACGGTGATCTTCCGCGAGAACACGGAGGACGTGTACGCCGGACTCGAGTGGGCCGCGGGATCTTCGGAGGCCGAAGCCCTTCTCCGCTTTCTCGGCGAGCGCCTGGGCGTCGATCCCGCCCGCTTCGCCGTCGGGACGACGGCCTTTGGCCTCAAGCCCATCTCCGAGCGGCGTTCCAAGCGCCTCGTGCGGGCGGCGATTCGGTATGCGTTGGAATACGGCCGGAAGAGCGTGACCCTCGTGCACAAGGGGAACATCATGAAGTTTACGGAGGGCGGGTTCCGCCGCTGGGGGTACGACGTGGCCGAGGAGGAGTTCGGGGAACGCGTGTTCACCTGGCGGGAATACGAGCGCGTCAAGGCGGAGAAGGGTGAGGCGGCGGCCGAGGAGCTTTTGGCGGAGGCGAAGGCGTCGGGGCGCCTGATCGTCAAAGAGGCCATCGCGGACAACGCCTTTCAACAGCTCATCCTTCGGCCGGAAGAGATGGACGTCCTCGCCACGACGAACCTCAACGGCGACTACCTCTCGGATGCCGCCGCGGCTCTGGCCGGCGGCCTCGGAATGGCACCCGGTGCGAACATCAACTACGAGACGGGGCACGCGGTCTTCGAAGCGACACACGGAACGGCGCCCAAGTACGCGGGGAAGGACGTCGTAAACCCCTCCTCCGTGATTCTCTCGGGCGAAATGATGCTCCGCTACCTTGGGTGGCACGAGGCCGCCGACGTGCTCCTCCGGGCCATGGAGCGAACGCTGGCTGCGCGCATCGTCACGCAAGACCTCGGGCGGCATATGGACCACGCGACGGTCGTCGGCACGCAGGCCTTTGGCGACGCCCTCGTGCGCCACATGGAAGGCGGTTGAGGGCGGGCACTTCGAGCGTGGCTCTGCCCTCCTCTTTTTTTCAGAGGGAGCCCCGAAGGCTCGGCTTTCGGGGCTTCGCCTTTTTCCGCCGCTTCGGGTAGAATGGAGACGAGGAGGATCTCCTCGGAGCGGGAGGTTTCGAAGGGGATCCCAAAAGATCCGGGAAGCGAACGGAAAGGGCGGGGGAGGACGGTGCGCAAGATCCTCGTCGTCGACGACGAACCGTCCATCGTGACGCTCCTCAAGTTCAACCTGGAACGGGAAGGTTACCGGGTGCTCACGGGGGGAGAAGGGCGGGAGGCGATCAAGATCGTAGAGCGCGAGCGACCGGACCTCCTCCTTCTCGACGTCATGCTTCCGGGCTTCGACGGCTTCGAAGTACTCCGCCGGATCCGCGCGCGCGACGCGCGACTCCCCGTACTCCTCCTCACGGCAAAGGGCGAAGAGCTGGACCGCGTGCTCGGCCTCGAGCTCGGGGCGGACGACTACATCACGAAACCCTTCAGCGTCCGCGAGGTCCTCGCCCGGATCAAGGCGGTCTTCCGCCGGGCGGAGCGGGAGGAAATGCGGGACGCCGGGAGAGAGCGCTACGACTTCGGCGATCTCGTCGTCGACCTCGAACGCTACGAAGTCACCCGCTTCGGGAAGCCTGTGGATCTCACCCCCAAGGAGTACGAACTCCTCGCCTACCTCGTGCGCAACCGGGGACGGGCGCTCACCCGGGAACAGCTCGTCACAGAGATCTGGAACTTCGAGTACGTGGGCGACTCGCGCATCGTCGACGTCCACGTGAGCCACCTGCGGGAAAAAATCGAGGACAACCCGCGCAATCCCAAGTACATTCACACGGTGCGCGGGATCGGCTACAAGTTCGAGGCGCCCTCCGCGGCGGAGGAACGGGCGGGCGCGGACGGGGAGTAGGCCATGGTCGAGAGGGACGTCCTCGTCGTGGGCACGGGTGTGGCCCTTTTTTTTATTTCCGGCGCCCTTTTCTTTTGCCTGGAGGATCTCCCCGCTGCTCCCGCATGGCCTTCCTTCTCGGGAGGGGTTGCCCTGGGAGTCGGGCTCGGCGTCTTCGCTTCGGTTTTCTTCTTTATCCTGCGGATCTCCAGAATCTCCGCGGGCGTTCGGGAACTCCGCCGCCTTTCCCTTCGAGCGTCCGCCGATCCTCGCGACGTGCAGTACGGGTCCGAGGAGGATGGGCGGGAGAAGGGGACCTCGGACGTTCTCCACCGGATCGACCCCGTACTCGTTCCTCTCGCCGCCGAACTCGATCGCGTTTGGGAGCACGTGCGCGAGCTTCGGCGCGAGGAACGACGCCTGCGCGAGATCCTCCACGAGATGCGCACGGCGGTTTTCCTCTTCGACGACCGGGGACATCTCCGCTTTGCCAACCGGGCCGCCGCCCCCCTCGTCGCCCGCCCGCTGGAGGACCTCCTTGGAAGACCTTATGGGGAAGTCCTTCGGAACTTCGACCTCGTGGAGATGGTGGAAGGCGTCTACCGAACGGGGCGCGAAGGCGAGCGCGAATTTCACATGTACTACCCGGAAGAACGCATCGTCCGCGCCCACGTCGTGCCCCTCGGAACGGAAGGAGAGGGTACGCGGAGCGGCGTCCTCCTCGCCGCCACCGATGTGACCGAGGTCCGGCGTTTGGAGCGTGTGCGAAGCGAGTTCGTGCAAAACGTCTCCCACGAGCTCAAAACCCCAGTAACGGCGATCCGCGGGTTTGCGGAGACGCTCCTCGACGGAGCCCTGGGCGATCCGGAGGTCGCGCGTCCGTTTCTCGAGATCATCCTCCGCGAGAGCGAGCGCCTGGAACGCCTCATTTCCGACATCCTCGACCTCTCGCGCATCGAACGAATGCCCAGGTTGTCCCTCGCCCGCGTGCGCCTGGTCGAGGTGTTTCGCGACGCGTACGTGCAGCTCGAGTCCCGCTTCGCGCAGAAAGGGCTTCGGTTCGAAAACCGAATTCCGGAAGGGTTCGTCGTCGAGGCCGATCCCGATCGGTTGAGGCAGATCGTTCTCAACCTCATGGCAAATGCGGTACAGTATAACCGAGAACGCGGATACGTAGCCGTAGAGGCGTGGGAGGACGACCGCTTTTCCTACTTCGCGGTAGAGGATTCGGGGATAGGCATTCCGGCGCGGGACCTCGGGCGGATTTTCGAGCGCTTTTACCGCGTCGACAAGGCCCGTTCCCGCGAATCGGGTGGCACGGGACTCGGTCTCGCGATCGTGAAGCACCTCGTCGAGGCGCACCGAGGGGTGATCTCCGTCGTAAGCGAGGAAGGTCAGGGTACGGTCTTCACCGTCGCCCTTCCCCGCGGCGTGATTTCCGACGAGGAAGCGCCCGGGATCGAAACTCGGGAGCACGGGGCACCCTCCTCGGGCAATCCGAGCCCCTCTTTCTGATTCGCGCGTATCCGCCGTGCCGGACGTTTCCCTCGTCCGGCGGTTTCCGGCCCGTTCGACGATCATCTTCCCCGCAAGAAAGGAGGGTGCCGGATGCGCACGCCCTTTGACGAAAAGCTCGACTTGCTCAACCGCCGCCTTCTTCAGATGGCGAGCCTCGTCGTCGAGGCGATTCACAAGGCCCTCAAAGCCGTAGAAGAGCGAGACCTCTTGCTTGCCGAAGACGTCGTCGCTTCCGACCACAAGGTGAACCGACTCATGCTCGAGATCGAGGGAGAGTCCATCGAGACGATTGCGCTGCAGCAACCCGTGGGGCGTGACCTCCGGCGCGTGATCACAATTCTCAAGATCGCCGACAACCTCGAGAGGATCGGAGATCACGCCGCAAGCATCGCCAAGGCATACCGGCGCATGCACGAGGCGACCTTCGTCCGGCCCGTTCCGCGAGAACTGCGGGAGATGGGTGCGCTCGCGGAAGCGATGGTCCAGGGGAGCATCGAGGCGTACGTGGAGCGCGATGCGCACCGCGCCCTGGAAGTCGCCGCCCAAGACGATCATCTCGATGCTCTGCACAAGAAGGTCCTTTCCGAACTCGTGCAGCGGATGTCCGAGGAGAATACCTCGTTGGACACGTGCACCCAGCTCCTCTTCATCTCCCGGTCCCTCGAGCGCGTGGGCGACTACGTGACGAACATCTGCGAGTGGATCGCCTACCTCGAGACGGGAGAGTTTCGCGAGCTCAACCCGTGAAGAGGCCCAAACCTGTCTTGGCCTTTAGGCCGCACACGACGTGCGACTGGGACTTCGACGAAAGCGGGGGCGGAGATGGCCAGGCTCGTCCTCATCGACGGAAACAGCATCGCCTTTCGCGCCTTTTACGCCTTACCTCCTCTGACGGACCGGAAGGGACGCTATACCCAGGTTCCCTACGGGTTCTCCCTCATGCTCTTCCACCTCCTCGAACGAGGGAAGCCCGACTTCCTTGCCGTCGCCTTCGACGCGGGCGTTCCCGTCTTCCGCCAGGAGGCCTACGAGGCGTACAAGGCCACGCGCGAGCGGGCTCCGGAGGAGTTCAAGGAGCAACTCGCCACCCTGCGGGAACTCTTGGACGCCTTTGGAATTCGCTGGCTCGAGCTTCCCGGATTCGAGGCGGACGACGTGATCGGGACCCTGGCGAGGGAGGCGCGCACCCGCTCCTTGGACGCAGACATCCTCTCGTCCGACCGCGACCTCCTTCAGCTCCTCGAACCCTCGGTGCGCGTGGGTCTCACGCGGAAGGGCGTAACGGAGATCGAGTGGTACGACGAGGCGCGTTTCCGCGAGGAGTACGGGTTTCCCCCGGCGTCTTTACCGGATTACAAAGGACTCGCGGGCGACGCGTCGGACAACATCCCCGGCGTCCCGGGCATCGGCGACAAGACGGCGCGCAAGCTCCTCGCCGCGTACACGACGCTCGAAGGGGTGTACGCCCACCTCGAAGAGCTTTCCCCCAAATTGCGCGAGAAGCTCTCCGCCCACCGGGAGCAGGCCTTTTTGAGCCGCAACCTCGCGACGATCCGCCGCGATCTCGAGCTAAACCTGAACCTCGAAGATCTCCGCTATCCCGGGTTTTCCCCTGCCGCCGTGAGATCCTTCCTCCGGGAGTACGCCTTTCAGTCCCTCCTTCAACGCCTTCCCGCCCTCGCGCGCGTCGCCGGTAGGGAAGAGGAGAGGGGAGGTCCTCGCGGCGGCTTTGGGTCGTCGTGGGCGGAAGGGGTTCCTTCCGGCGTGGGCCAAGCCGTACAGGGGGAACTGTGGGACGCCGGGACGCCGTCGCCCGCAGGCGACGAAACTCCGGGAGACGCGGTCACCGAGACCGGGGCGGGGCCGTCCGACGGAGGTCCGACCGCCGAAGCGGCCCCTTCCTTCGCCGACCCCATTCTCGGGGCCGTGACTTGGGAGCGTCTCGTTTCTTGGCGTGAGGTGCCCCTCACGTGGGTGGGAGATTCCGAGGTGCGCAGCTTCCTCGAGACCCTTCGGTCGGGCGGGACGTTCTTCCTCGCCTGGGATCCCCCTGCGGGAGGAAAGCGGCGCCCGTACGCCCTCGCCTACGCCGACGAGCGCGGGTCCTGGGTGGTTTCTCCCGAACTCCTTCCGCGCGTCGCCGAGGCTCCGGAATTTCGCGCCTTCCTCGCCGATCCCGCCGTCTCCAAAGCGACCTACGACCTCAAGGGGGCACACCGGTTCGCCTTGGGCGCCTGGGGAGACGTCCTTCGCGGCACGCTCGACGACCACCTCCTCGCCATGTACCTCCTCGACCCGACGCGCGACGCGTACCCCCCGCAGCTCGCCGCCTCGGCCTTCGGCGGGGTGGACGTCCCCGCGGACGAGGAATTGTACGGAAAGGGAGCGAAGTTCCGCCGGCCGCCCTGGACGGACGAGGGACACTTTCTCGGAGCTCTCGCTTACGGCCTTTACCGCGCCACGCCGCACCTGCGCTCCGAACTCGAGGAAAAGGGGCTCCTCGCCCTCTACCGCGACCTCGAAGTTCCGCTTTCTGCGGTCCTCGCCCGCATGGAGCACGTGGGCGTGCGCGTGGACCGCGACGTCCTCCTCCGCCTGAAGGAGGAGTTCGGTAGGCGCCTCGCGGAGCTCGAAGAGGAGATCTACGCCCTCGCCGGAGTGCGCTTTAACCTGAATTCCCCCAAGCAGCTTGCCGACGTTCTCTTTCAAAAGCTCGGCCTTCCCCCCGTGAAGAAGACGAAGACGGGGTACTCCACCGACGCGGAGACGCTGGAGAAGCTCGCGGGCGCCCACGAAGTGGTCCCCAAGCTCCTCGACTACCGCGTCCTCATGAAGCTCCAGAGCACGTACGTGGACGGCCTCCTCGCGGAGATCGGCCCCGACGGAAAGGTGCACACGACCTTCAACCAGGCCCAAACCGCGACGGGACGACTGTCCTCTAACGAACCCAACCTGCAAAACATCCCCATCCGCCTCGAGGAAGGCCGACGGTTGCGCCTCGCCTTCGTACCCTCGGAGCCCGGTTGGAAGATCCTTTCCGCGGATTACTCGCAGATCGAACTTCGGGTGCTCGCTCACTTTTCCCGCGATCCCGCGCTCCTCGAGGCTTTTCACCACGACCAGGACATCCACCGACGTACGGCCATGGACCTCTTCGGCGTTTCGGAAGACCAGGTCACGCCGGAGATGCGTCGGGCGGCGAAGACGGTGAACTTCGGGATCATCTACGGAATCAGCGATTACGGGCTCTCGCAGCAGCTGGGCATCCCCCGTAAGGAGGCGGCGGCGTTCATCGAGCGGTACTTCGCCGCCTATCCCGGGGTGAAGCGGTACCTGGATGAAGCCGTCGAGCGGGCGCGCCGCGACGGATACGTGACGACGCTCTTCGGGCGCAGGCGCTACCTCCCGGAAATTCGCGACCGGAATTTCTCACGTCGAAGCTTTGCGGAACGGACGGCGATGAACACCCCGATCCAGGGGACCGCCGCGGACATCATCAAGCGAGCGATGCTTCGCGTGGACGAGCGACTTGCGGCCGAGGGGCTGCGCGCACGCCTGCTCCTCCAGGTACACGACGAGCTCGTCTTCGAATTTCCTGCGGTCGAGGAACCCCGCCTCGTCGACCTCGTGCGGGATGCCATGGAGGGAGCCGCAGACCTCGCCGTGCCCCTCAAGGTGGACATCCATGCGGGGGCGAGCTGGTTCGAAGCCAAAGCCTAGGGTGCGTCCCGCGCCGGACGCGCAGGGGAGGTGGAACCCGTGCCCGAGCTTCCGGAAGTCGAGACGATCCGCCGGGTTCTGGACGAACGGTTTCGCGGAGCGCGCCTCGTAGGCCTAGAAGTCCGCTGTCACCGCCTCCTTCGCCGTCCCGACGGTCGCGAAAGTTTCGCCTCCGCCCTCGTCGGCCGGACGCTCGTAGGCGTGGGCCGTCGGGGAAAGTACCTCCTCTTTCGCTGGGCGGGAGAAGCTCCCGAGGACGAACTCGTCCTCGTCTCGCACCTTCGCATGGAAGGTCGTTACCGAGAAGCTACGAACCAAGACCTTTGGGGGAAGCACACCCACCTCGCCCTTTTCTTTGCCGACGGGCGCGTCCTCGCGTACGACGACGTCCGCAAATTCGGGACTTTCGACCTCCTGCGCGCGGACGAGCTCTCCTCCTTTCCGCCGCTTCGAAAGCTCGGCCCGGAACCCCTTGCCCCCGACTTTACGCCGAGGGTTCTGGGGGAGCGCCTCGCCCACGTGGGCCGGCGTCCGCTCAAATCCGCCCTCCTTTCCCAGGACGTGGTGTCGGGTCTCGGGAACATCTACGCCGACGAGGCCCTCTTTCGCGCCCGCCTCCACCCGCTTCGGACGGCCGGAAGCCTCACCCCGGAGGAAGTCGTCCGCCTGTGGACGGCCATTCGCGAGGTCCTCGCCGACGGCCTCGCCTCCGGCGGGGCTTCCGTCCGTTCCTACCACGCTTTAGAAGAGGCGGGTAAGTTCCAGCTCCAGCTGAGCGTCTACGGTCGGGAAGGCTTCCCGTGCCCCGTGTGCGGCACGCCCATCCGCAAGCTGCGCGTGGGCGGCCGCGGCACGCACGTCTGTCCCGTCTGTCAGCCCCCTTCCTCTCCTTCGGAAGTTGCTCCCGGTACGCCGGAAAGGGGGTGATTTTGTGCTGCGCGTCGCCCTTACGGGGGGGATCGCCGCAGGAAAGAGCACCGTGGGACGAATCCTCGCGGAACGCGGGTTTCCCGTTCTGGATGCGGACGTCGTCGCCAGGGAGGTCCTCCGCCCCGGAGAACCCCTCCTCGAATCCGTCGTCCGTCGCTTCGGTCCCGAGATCCTCCTTCCCGACGGGACCGTCGATCGTCGCCGCCTCGGTGCGCTCGTCTTTTCCGACGACGCCGCACGTCGCGCCCTCGAAGGCCTCCTCCATCCGGAGATTCGCCGTCGGATCCGCGCGCGGCTTGAAGCGCTCGGACGCGCGTCCCCTCCCCCTCCCGCCGCCGTAGTCCTCGTCCCCCTTCTCTTTGAAGCCGCGTGGGAATCGGATTTCGATTGGATCGCCACCGTGGAGGTTCCCCGGGAAGTTCAGCTTCGGCGGCTCCTGGCGCGCGACGGCCTCGTCGAGGAAGAGGCTCGTGCGAGGATTCGCGCGCAGCTTTCGCCCGAGGAGCGCATCGCCCGAGCCCACGTGTTTTTCGAAAACGGGGGAACGCTCGAGGACCTCGTCCGCCAGGTCGACGCCTTCGTTTCCGCCCTGCGCCGCCGCACCGCGTGAGGCGGACAAAAGCGGGGCGTTCCCGCCGGGGAATCTGGCCCCTTCGTTCGGCTTGCGAGGTCGCGTTCGGCTTTGGGCTCCGTCGTCACGTGCTTGAGGGAAAAACGCTAGGGGGGTAGCCGGGTGCGCGTGCGCGAGGTGTGGACGTTCCTCCTCTCGGGAATCGGACTGGTCTTTCTCGCCGGCGTTCTTCGCACGACGACCTGCCGCGAGGTCGTGTACCCCCTTCCCTACCGCGAAGAAATCGTACGCGCCGCCTACGCGTCTCGCGTGGACCCTGCCCTCGTCGCGGCCGTCGCCGCCGCCGAAAGCCGGTTTCGGCCGGAACGTCGCTCCGAACGCGGAGCCATCGGACTCATGCAGATCATGGAGGAGACCGCGCGCGATGTCGCGTCGAGGCACGGGATTCCCGCCCCAACCCCTTCCGACCTCGAGAATCCCGAGACGAACCTTTTTTTCGGTGCGTTGTACCTGAGGTACCTCCTCGATCGCTATGAGGGGGACCTCGACCTCGCCCTCATGGCCTACAACGCGGGACCCGGGCGCGTCGACCGCTGGGAGGAACTCCGCAGATCTTCCGGATCGAGGGCTTCCCCGAAAAAGGCCCTCATCGGAGAGACACGGCACTTCGTGGCACGCGCGAAGTTCCTCTACCGCGGCTACGCCGCGTGGGGCGTATTTTCTGGCACGGACTCTCGGGGGTTGCCCCACGAGCTCTCCTCGGGCCTGGGCGCCGGGAGGGAGCCTTTGGATGGAGAGCGGTGAGGGCTCCCTCCGTGCAATTAATAGTCGCATAACTCCTAATATTATCTTCATGTTTGAAAACAGCAGAAGGTTCCTTCTACCCCCGCAAGTCCGATACGGGCATCCTGCTTGAGAAATGTGACATACGGATGTAGAATAGAGGTGGGCATTCTGCCGACAAATATCGTGCGGGAGGTCGGGTCATGGTACGGGTTGCCATCAACGGCATGGGACGGATCGGTCGGCTGGTGCTCAGGCGGATGCTCACGCACACGGATCTCGACGTCGTCGCGGTGAACGCCTCGTATCCGCCGGAGACGATAGCGCACCTCGTGAAGTACGACACCGTGCACGGGCGCTTTTCCGAGGAGATCCGTGTAGAGGGGGATATCCTCCACGTAGCCGGGCGCGCGATCCGGAAGCTCGGCGACCGCGATCCCGAGCGCCTCCCGTGGGGGGAATTGGGCGTCGACGTCGTCGTGGAAGCCACGGGGGCGTTTACGGACCGGGAAGGCGCGGAAAAACACCTCCGGGCCGGGGCAAAGCGCGTGGTGATCACGGCCCCGGCAAAGGGTGAAGATGCGACCCTCGTGATCGGGGTAAACCACGAGACGTACGATCCGGAGAAGCACCGGATCATTTCCAACGCCTCGTGCACGACGAATGGCCTGGCTCCGGTGGCCAAGGTGCTCCACGAGGCTTTCGGCATCGAGCAGGGGATCATGACCACCGTTCATGCGTACACGTCCGACCAGAGGCTCCTCGACAACCCCCACCCCAAGGACCTGCGGCGGGCGCGAGGCGCGGCTTTGGCAATGGTTCCTACGACGACGGGCGCGGCAAAGGCGATCGGCAAGGTCATTCCGGCGCTCGACGGCAAGCTCACGGGGATGGCGGTGCGCGTTCCCGTACCCAACGTGTCCCTCATCGACCTCTTCGTCGTCCTCGAACGCGAGGTGACGAAGGAAGAGGTGAACGCCGCTCTGCGTGCGGCGGCCGAGGAAGGTCCCTTGCGGGGAATTTTGGGCTACACGGAAGAACCGCTCGTTTCTTCGGACTTCAACGGAGAAGAGCGTTCGAGCATCGTAGACGGCCTGTCCACGCTCGCCTTTGGCCGCACCGCCAAGGTGATGTCCTGGTACGACAACGAGTGGGGCTACTCGGCGCGCGTCGTCGACCTCGTGTCGTACATCGCGGCTCGGGACGCCGAGTACGCGCGGTCGAAGGGAAGCGTCGGGCTCCCGGAAGAAGCCGGCGTGTAAAGGGCGAACGTGCCCGAGGGGCGCTTTCTTCGCCTAAGAGTGGATTCCTTACGGGACCGCCTTTCCCGGAAGCGATCCCGAAAACGAGGCGGGAGGCTTCTCCTCTCCGAAACGGCCGGCGAACTTCGCCGGCCGTTTTGCATGGAGAGGGATGGGCGCCTTTACATTTACTTTACATTTCTTTTACGCAAAATTTACTTCGCGGGGAAAAGGAATCCTGTATAGTTAGTGTCGGAGCCTCGAGGACAGGCCGAGGTGAACACGGGGGTCCGAAGGCCCGAGATCCAAGGAGGTCGTAGGTCGGATGTCCAAGCGCATCGCGGTACTTCTCCTGGCGGTCGTCCTCCTCTTCGGCGCTGGGCTGGCGGGTTGCGGCGGGCAGAATACGGCACAGGAGCCGGCGAAGACGGGTCAGAACCAGCAGGAACCCAAGAAGGACGAGCTGAGCGGGAGCATCACGGCGGGCGGGGCCACGGCCCTTCAGCCGCTCGTCCAGGCGGCGGCGGAAGCCTTCATGAAGAAGCACCCGAACGTCAAGATCACCGTACAGGGCGGGGGAAGCGGTACGGGCCTTTCCAAGGTGATCGAGGGCGCCTTCGACATCGGGAACTCCGACATCTTCTGCGAGGAGAAGAAGGAGCTCAAAGAGCAAGGGAAGTGCAACGACCTCGTCGACCACAAGGTGGCCGTCGTCGTGATGGCCGCCGTGGCGAACAAGGAGGCGGGCGTCGACACCCTGTCGAAGCAGCAGCTCGTGGACATCTTCACGGGTAAGATCACCAACTGGAAGGAAGTCGGTGGGAAGGATCTCAAAATCACCGTAATCGGGCGCCCGGAGGGTTCGGGAACGCGGGCAACCTTTAAGAAGTACGCCTTGGGCGGCGAGGAAGAAAAGGCGGAAATCCAGACGGACTCCAGCGGCGAGATCAAGGAGAAGATCGCGTCCACGCCGGGAGCCATCGGCTACCTCGCCACGAGCTACGTGAAGCCCGAAGACACGAATATCGTCGCCCTCAAGATCGACGGCGTCGCTCCGACGAAGGAAAACGTCGTCGACAACAAGTACCCGATCTGGGCCTACGAGCACATGTACACGAAGGGTCAGCCGACGGGCGTCGTGAAGGCCTTCCTCGACTACATCATGACGGATCCGGAAGTCCAAGGTCCCGGGGGAATCGTGGAGAAACAGGGCTACATTCCCACGAAGGACATGAAGGTCGAGCGGGACGTGGACGGAAACGTGAAGAAGCAGTGACGGCTGTCGACCCGTGTGGTGGCCGGGCAGAAAACCTGCTAGAATGATGCCGGTTGGCGGTCCGAAGGGGTATGCGCTGGGCGTACCCCTTCCTTTACGTCTCGAAATGGCGTATCTTTTTGGGTGAATCCACGTCCCAGGGGGAGGCTCAATGTCGGACGGTCGAAAGAGAGCCGCATCACGGCGGCGGGTAGACCTCTTCCGTGAACTCCAGGAAAAGCTCGGCTTTGCGTACCTCGCTGTGAGCGTCGCCCTCGTCCTCCTCATCGCGGGAGCGGTGTACTTTTTCATTTTTTACCAGGGAATCCTCCCGTTTACCCGCTACCACCTTTCGCTCGGCGAATTCCTCTCGACGACGTGGAGCCCCCTCGGGAGTCCGCCCCAATACGGCGCTCTCGCCTTTCTCTACGGGTCGGCCGTCGTCACGTTGGGGGCCGCGCTTTTGGCGACCCCCCTCAGCTTGGGTGCGGCCATCTTTGTGGCGGAAATCGCACCCCGGTGGGGGGACCGCATCCTCACGCCGGTCCTCGAGATCCTCGTTGGGATTCCTTCGGTGGTCTACGGGTACATCGGCATGCGCCTCCTCGTCCCCTTCGTGCGGGAACACGTCGGCGGCATCGGCTACAGCCTGTTTACGGCGATTCTCGTCCTCACGGTGATGATCCTTCCCACCGTGACGAGCGTGGCCACGGACGCCCTGCGCGCCGTCCCGACGGAGATCAAGCACGGTTCTTACGCGCTGGGCGCGACGCGCTGGCAGACGATTTCCCGCCTCTCCCTCCGTGCCGCCCTTCCCGGTCTCCTCACGGCCGTGATCTTCGGAATGGCGCGCGCGTTCGGCGAGGCTCTGGCGGTGCAGATGGTCATCGGCAACACCCCGCGGTTTCCCCGTTCGCTCCTCGACCCGGGGGCGACGATCACGAGCGTCATCACGATGAGCATGGGCTTTGCCGCCGAGGGAACGCTGGAATACTACGTCCTCTGGACGTTGGCGGTGATCCTCCTCCTCATGTCCGCGCTGTCCATAATCGTCGTCCGCCTCCTCGGCAGGAGGAGGGTGTACGCATGATATCGCCCAAGACTGCCGACCGTATCGCCACGGCGGTCTTCAGCGCGATCGCCGGCTTCTTCGTCCTCCTCCTCCTCGGCCTTTTGGGCTACATCTTTTACCGCGGCCTGCCCGTCATCGACTGGCACTTCCTCACCTCGCCTCCGAAGACTATGGAATCCGGAGGGGGTGTGGGAATTCAGCTCTTCAACACGGTGTACGTCCTCGTCCTTTCCCTCCTCATCACCGTTCCCCTCGGGGTAGGCGGTGGGATCTACCTCGCCGAGTTTGCTCGCCGCGGGCCGTTTACAGAACTCGTGCGCCTCGCCGTAGAAGTCCTCGCCTCGCTTCCGAGCATCGTCGTGGGCCTCTTCGGCTTTCTCGTCTTCGTCTACTACACGGGGTGGAAGTTTACCCTGTTGGGCGGCGCGTTGGCGCTCACGATCTTCAACCTCCCGCTCATCGTCCGGGTGACGGAGGACGCCCTTCGGGCCGTGCCCCGCGACCAGCGGGAGGCGAGCCTCGCCTTGGGCGTGACGCGTTGGCACACCGTCGTTCACGTCCTCCTCCCCTCGGCGGTCCCGGGGATTCTCACCGGGATCATCCTCGCGTCGGGGCGCGCCTTCGGCGAGGCGGCGGCGCTCATGTTTACGGCGGGGATGACCACGCTCCCCCTCGACTTTTCGGATTGGAATCCCTTTTCCCCGAGTTCCCCGCTTTCCCCGATGCGCCCCGGGGAAGTCCTCTCCGTGCACATCTGGAAGCTCAATGCCGAGTCACTCGTGCCCGACCGCTTGCGCATTTCAGACGGAGCATCGGCGCTCCTCGTCCTCGTCGTCCTTCTGTACAACGTCATCGCCCGTTGGATCGGCCGCGCCTTCTACCGCCGCCTTACGGCGTCGGAGTGAGGGGGATCGCCGACGACGGGCTTGAGTTTCGGGGAAGGGCCGAGGTTGGAATGTGCGCTTTCCGGCGATCCGAGGGGAATAACGAGATTGGGGGGAAGGGACCATGGAAGCTCTGCGGCGCCTCGCGCTTGCGACGGGGATCCCGTTAGGGGTGAAGCGTGCGGCTACCCTCGAACGTGAGCTTGAGGGCGTCTGGGATGCCCCGCTCGCCGTGGGGCAGGTGAGCTTGAGCACGCGGGAGTTGTCCGTCTACTATGGGCGCACCCTTGCCGTCGAACGCGTGAGCCTGGAATTCCGCAAGGGATACGTGACGGCGCTCATCGGCCCTTCCGGTTCGGGAAAGTCCACCTACCTCCGGGCGCTCAACCGGATGAACGACACGATTCCCGACGTACGTACGGAAGGGGCGATCCTCTACCGCGGTGTGGACATCAACCGCCCGGACGTTGACGTGCGCTTCGTGCGGACGCGTATCGGCATGGTCTGGCAGCGCCCCAACCCCTTCAACAAGTCGATCTACGAAAACATCGCGTACGCCCTCCGCTTTCACGGCGTTCGCGACCGTGTGGAGCTCGACGCGCGCGTGGAGGAGAGCCTCCGTCGGGCGGCCCTTTGGGACGAAGTGAAGGATCGGCTTCACCAGTCTGCCCTCTCGCTATCCGGTGGGCAACAGCAGCGGCTGTGCATCGCCCGGACGATCGCCGTGGAGCCCGAGGTGATCCTCTTCGACGAGCCCGCCGCCGCCCTCGACCCCATCTCCACGGCAAAGATCGAAGAACTCCTCTACGAACTCAAAAAGGAGTACACGATCGTCATCGTCACCCACAATCTCCAGCAAGCGGCCCGCGTCTCCGACTACACGGCGTTCTTCCTCGAAGGACGCCTCGTCGAGTTTGCCCCGACGCGGGAGATCTTCACCCGTCCGAAGGACAAGCGGACGGAGGACTACGTCACGGGACGTTTCGGTTGAGCGGGAGGGTATCGGCGTGAGCCCAGAACGTGGGGAGCGCGTGGTCTTTTCGGTGCGCGACGTAGATTTTTTTTACGGCAACAAACAGGCCCTCTTCGGCGTCACGCTTGACATTCCCAGACACCAGATCACCGCCCTCATCGGCCCTTCGGGCTGCGGGAAGTCCACCTTCATTCGCCTCCTCAACCGAATGAACGACTTCATCCCCAACACGAGCGTACGCGGGACGATCCTCTTCGAAGGCGAGGACATCTACGATCCGCGCACGGACGTCCTCGCCTTGCGCAGGCGCGTGGGTATGGTGTTCCAGCGGCCGAACCCCTTTCCCATGAGCATCTACGACAACGTCGCCTACGGCCCTCGCCTGCACGGGCGCGTATCCCGAACGGAGCTTGACGAGATCGTCGAGCGCAGCTTGCGCTGGGCAGCCCTTTGGGACGAAGTGAAAGACCGCCTGCATGAGTCGGCCCTCTCGTTATCCGGCGGCCAGCAGCAGCGGCTCGTCATCGCCCGCGCCCTGGCCCTGCATCCGGAAGTCCTCCTCCTCGACGAGCCTACGTCGGCGTTGGACCCCATCTCCACGGCGAAGATCGAAGAGCTCCTCTACGAACTCAAGTCGCGCCTTACGGTCGTGATCGTGACGCACAACATGCAACAGGCGGCGCGCATTTCCGACATCACCGCCTTTTTTCTCGACGGTTCTCTCGTAGAGGTCGGTCCGACTTCGGAGATCTTCCAAAGACCTAAGAAAAAGGAGACGGAGGATTACGTCGCCGGCCGCTTCGGTTGAGAGGGGGAGACAGGGTGGAAGACGACTTGCGGAGTGAGGTTCACGGGCTCCTCCTCGCCCAGCTCAGGTGGGCGAAGCGCGCCGTGGAAGGGGCGACGGTGGCAACCTTCCGCCACGACCTCGACCTCGCCCGACGGACGGCGGCCGAAGAAGAGGCCCTTCAGGAAAATTCACGGAGGTTGGAAGAAGTCGCCCTCCGCGCGCTAACCGTAACAAAAAGTTCGGACAAAGAGGCCCGGTGGTGGATCACCGCCGGGAAGCTCGCCCGTTCCCTCCGTCGCCTTGGCCAATTCGGGGTGTACATGGCACGGCGCCTCCCGGAGGGGGGGAGCACGGCCCGACTCGCCGAGGAGGCGGACGTCACCTTTCCCCGGTACGTGCGGGTCTTGCTCCGGGCGGCGGAGGAGATCGTAGAGGCGTTCCTCGTCGCGGAAGCGACGCCCCTCCTCCGCGTACGCGAGGAGGGGCGTGCGTTTGGCTTTTTTGCAGGAGGAGAAGACCTCCCGGGGATTTACGGGGTCTTCCTCGTCTGCGCAGGAGAGGTCGTCGCCGAGATGTACGAAGACGTTCGCGCCTACTTGGCCGAGGCGGGGCGGACGGAGGCAGGAGGAATTCCCCTACTCCCTGCCCGTGATGTCCTGACGCATGAAGTAGGCAAAGGCGACGCCGAAGAGGGTCGCGGCGAGGGCGAAGAGGACGACGACGTGTGGAAGGACGAGGATTAGGCTCTGGGAATACGGGAGCGGCGTGGGGACGGCGCCGACGAGCTGACCGAGGGTGAGCGGTCCCAGGGTGCGCACCTCCGGCGTGAGGAGCGCGGTGGCGATTTCCTGGTAGAGTTCCACGGGGGAGAGGCGGAGAAGGCCTTGATGCCACGCGAGTTGGCGGAGTTGCACGTTCGGGGGAGCCCCTTCGTCTACGGGGACGAAGAGGTTGACGAGGAGGGGATGGAAGAGGACGAGGTAGAGCCACGCGGCGAGGCCGACGAGGATCGCCGTGGAGGGCTGGCGGAAGAGGAGGGAAAGGAGCACCCCTAGGGAAATCCACACCGCAACGTAGACGACCGTCGCGGCCAGGTACGTGAAGAAGCGGAGGAGCTCCTCGCCCTCGGGCGGCACGCCAAAGAAGAAGATCGCGAGCCCGACGACCAGCACCCCCAGGGCGAAGAAGAACACGCCCACGACGGTGAGTGCGGCGAGCCACTTCGCGAGGATCACGTCGTCCCGGTAGATGGGTTGGGCGAGGAGGCGAATGAGCGTCCGGCGGTTGCGTTCCGAGCTGATGGCGTCGAAGCTCATGCCGAGCCCCAGGAGGGGAGCCAAAAAGCCTACGAAGGATGCGAGCGAGGGAAGGTTGTTTGCGCCTGAGCTCACGGCGATGAGAAACACGGGAACGGCGGACGGGTCCTTGGTCGAAGGGACGAACGAGCGAAGCGCTTGAGCGGCGGTGAAGAGGGAGGCGAGGGACGTAAGGGCGATGAGGGCGGCGAGCACGGTGGAGCGAAGGCTGTGCACGTGGTCGGCGAGCTCTTTGCGGTAGAGCACGACCAAGCCGCGGTCCATCTCACGCCACCCCTTCGAAGAAGCGGTGGTAGATCTCGTCGAGACCGTACCGCACGGGTTCGAGGCGAGCGAGGGACGCTCCGCGGCCGACGACCTCGCGGGCGACCTCCGAAGCCACGTCGCGCGTGGCCGCAACGAAGAGTTCGTCCGCGCCTTGGGGTTCGACGCGGGTGACGCCGGGAATCCGGGCGAGCGCCCGAAGGACCTCTTCCGAAAGGGGGCGGGCGGTAAGGCGCAGCGCGTACGGCTCTCGGGAGAAAAGCTGGCGAGAGAGTTCGTCGACCGTCCCTACGGCGAGGAGACGGCCCTTCACGAAGATCCCCACGCGGTCGCAGATGGCCTGAACTTGGTGGAGGTGGTGCGAGGAGAGGAGCACGGTGACACCCTCTTCTTGGCTGAGGGTTCGGATGAGGTGGAGGAATTCCCGCACGCCTTCGGGGTCGATCCCCAACGTGGGTTCGTCGAGGACGATGAGCCGTGGCTTTTTCATGAGCGTGTCGGCGAGGCCGAGCCGCTGGCGCATCCCGCGAGAGTACGCCTTCACCGGAAGGTCGGCCGCACCTTCCAGCCCTACCCGGGCGAGAAGGCGTTCGGCGGAGGCATTGGCCTCTGTCTCGGAAAGCCCGTTGAGCCGCCCGGTGAGGAGGAGGTTTTCTCGCCCCGTGAGGTCCTCGTAAAACCCCACGTCGTCGGGGAGATAACCCACGAGGCGCTTGACCTCCCGCGGATTCCGCGTGGCGTCGATTCCAAACACGAGGGCGCGTCCTTCGGTGGGTTCCACGAGACCCAGGAGCATGAGGATCGTCGTCGTCTTCCCCGCGCCGTTGGGGCCGAGGAGCCCGAAGATTTCACCTTCGTGTACGGCGAGGTTGAGATCTTCCACCGCCCGGGTATCGCCAAACGCCTTCGTGAGGTGCTCGAGGACGACCGCTTCTTTCCGCGTCAAGGTTCATCGCCTCCCGTATCGGCGGACGAGCTCCCAGAGCCCAAAGACTACGGCGGCGATGAGGAGGAAACCTACGATTCCCCACCAGAGGGACGTCTTGACCGTGACGCGAAACACCTGGGACGCGCTCGCTTCCGTCGCGTTTGCCGAAAGGGTGAGGGCGTAGTCGCCCGCAATCGCCTTGCCGTCGGCGCGGATCGTGGCGTTTACGGTCGCCGTCTTCCCGGGTTCCAGGACGTCCACGGTCTTCGGGTCAAACGTGACCTCCCAGCCCATGGGGACGCTTTCCGCCGTGAGTTCGATGCGATGAAGGGGTGCCGATCCCGTATTTTCCAGGACGAGCTGAAGGGTTCGGCTCCCGCCGGCGGTGATGTCCGTAGAGAGGACCTCGTTGGGCGTTGTGAGTTTGAGACCGTAGGTCCCTCGGATTACCGCTTCCAGCGTGAGCTCCGCCGTCTGGCCCTTGGTTTCCGCGCGAACGGGGATCTTGTACGTCCCCGCGTTGACCTTGCTCGGAGGCGTGAGGGACACGGTGATCCGCTTCATGTCGTTAGGCTCGACCGTGACGCTCGTCACGTCCTTTCCTTCCACGCGAAATACGACGTTCCACCCCTCGGGGGCGTTGGCGAGGAGGGCGTACGTCTGGGTTTCCGGCGTGCGGTTCCGAAGGCGGAGCTCGTACGAAAAGGTGGAGCTCGCCGTACCCTCCATGTTCGTCTGATCCGAGGTGAACTCAGTCTGCAACGTCCCTGCTTCCGTGACGTCGAGTGTGAGGGAGAGGAGAGTCGCCGAGCCGGAGACGATCTGAACTCCGTAGCTCCCGCGCTCGACCTGGAGCGGTACCTCTACGGTAAGCGTGAACGTTTCCTTTTCCTCGGGAGACACGGCAAGCCCGGCGATTTTCCGTCCGCCTGCCGCGAGCTCTGCACGCCAGCCTTCCGGCGCGCGAACCGCGAGGGGAAGGGAGCGTACGGTTCCCGTCGTGTTCGTCGCCGTGATGTCAAAGGTCACGGTGTCCCCCGGGGATACGGCTACGTGGATGTACGGGGTAAAGAGACGGACCCCTTCGCTTTGGGCCCGCGCAAGGACCGGGGGGAGTGCGGAGAAGAGGAGGAGCCCTGCGAGAAGCAGGAACGCGACGTGCTTGCCCGTGGTGCCGGCCATGGTCACCCCTCCTGAATTTGGGTGGTCGTCCGCGTCTTTTGGGGCCTCGGCTTCGGATTCCCATCCATTCTCTTATTTTAGCGAACTTCCGCGCTTCCGCGCGCGGAGATCCCCGGGGTGGCTCTCTCGTTTGCACCTCTCCGGAACTCGGTCCGGGCGCTGCCGCGTTTCTCGCAACCCCAGGTGGTTTGTTCAAATTCCTGTCACAACTTTGCCGTGAAAGATTCAGAACCAAGAGGATCCGTTTCCGCGATTTTCTTTTTTTCCATGCTACAATGGATCGTACCCATGGATCGAGCGGATCTGCGGATCTCGCCGAAGCGAACGGGCTCCTCTCCCCACACGGTACCGAGAGAGCCGGAATCGGGAATACGGGGAAAGGATGCGGTATCCATGCGCCACTTCGACGATCACCCGGTTCTCGTGATCTGGGAGGTCACGCGCGCCTGCCTCCTCAAGTGTCGGCACTGCCGGGCGCGGGCGCAGTACCGGCGGGACCCCCGGGAGCTTTCCACGGAGGAAGGAAAGAAGCTCATCCGCGACATATACGACATGGGGACGCGCCTCCTGGTCTTTTCCGGGGGAGACGCGCTCATGCGCGAGGACCTGTTTGAGCTCGTGTCTTACGCGCGAAAGACCGGGCTCGAAGTCGCCCTTTCGCCCAGCGCGACGCCTCTCGTCACAGAGGCGGTCATGGAGCACGCCGCGGAGCTCGGCCTACACCGCTGGTCGTTCAGCCTGGATGGTTCTACGCGCGAAATTCACGACGCCTTTCGCGGGTTTCGCGGAACGTACGAAAAAACCGTTTGGGCGATCGGCGTCCTCCGCCGCCTGGGAATGCCCCTGCAGGTGAACACGGTCGTAAGTAGTTTCAACCTCCACGACCTGCCCAACATCGCCCGCCTGCTTGAAACGTGGGGCGTGGAGAAGTGGGAGGTCTTCTTCCTCATTCCCACGGGCCGGGCGCGCCGGGAAGACATGGTTTCTCCGGAAGAGTTCGAAGCCGTCCTTGAATGGCTCGTCGATTTGGAGCGGCGCGTGCCCTTTGAGATCAAGACGACGGAGGCGCCGCAGATCCGGCGCGTTCGCCTAGAGCGCCTCCTCCGGGAAATGGGGCGTGAGATCCCGCCGGGAGGGGTCTTCGTTCCGGAGGACGATCCCGAGCTCGTCGCCCGCCTGGGAAAGGCGATGCGCCGCTACACGCGCGGCGTGAACGACGGGGACGGGTTCCTCTTCGTGTCCCACATCGGCGACCTGTACCCGAGCGGCTTTCTCCCCTACCGGCTCGGAAACGCGCGGGAGACGCCGATCGCGGAGGTCTACCGAAACCACCCGCTTCTCCGCGCCCTCCGCGATCCCGACCGTCTCGAAGGCAAATGCCGCGCGTGCGAGTTCCGGTACGTATGCGGCGGTTCGCGCGCCCGCGCCTTCGCCCTGACGGGGAATCCCCTCGCGGCAGACCCTTCCTGTTCTTACATTCCTCCGCTTTGGCGTGCGGAATCAAGGGACCCCTCTCGGGAGGCCGCGCAGCCTTTTTCTTCCCAAGATCGCGACGCACAAGACGCCCCTCAGGCGCCGAAGGAAACGTCCTGAGGGGCGTCTTCCGCAGTGCGGGGATCGTCCCGTTTTACTTTTCCGGTGCGAGTTCGGACCCGCCGCGCGCGGCGACCTCCGCTACGAGGCGCGCGAGGAAGGCGTCGAGGGAGTGCACGCCTTCGTCGATGCGACCGCGCCTGCGGACGGCGACGGTTCCCGTTTCCGCTTCCTTTTTGCCGACCACGAGGATGTAGGGGATCTTTTCCACCTCGGCCTCGCGGATCTTGTACCCGAGCTTTTCGTTGCGCACGTCGAGCTTGGTTCGGATGCCCGCGCGGCGGAGTCGGCCGTCTACTTCGCGGGCGTAAGGGACTTCCGCATCCGTGAGCGTGAGGACGGCGACCTGGATTGGGGCCAGCCAGAGGGGCATTGCGCCCTTCGTGTACTCGAGGAGGAAGGCGACGAAGCGCTCCATCGTCCCCACGACCCCACGATGGATCACCACGGGACGGTGAGGGGCACCGTCCGGGCCGACGTATTCGAGGGCGAAGCGCTCCGGGAGGTAGAAGTCCACCTGAACCGTGGAAAGCGTCTCGTCCTTGCCCGTGGCCGTTTGGACCTGGACGTCGAGCTTCGGCCCGTAAAACGCCGCCTCGCCGACGGCCTCGCGGTAGGGAAGCCCGAGGGAATCGAGGGCGCGTCTAAGGTGGGCTTCGGCGATTTCCCACATCGCGTCGTTGTCCACGAAACTCTCTTTATCCGCCGGATCGCGCAGGGAAAGGCGGAACCAGTAGTCCCGGATCCCAAAGTCGCGGTACACCTCGAGGATGAGTTCGACCACCCCGCGGATTTCTTCTTCGATTTGCTCGGGAGTGACGAAGATGTGCGCGTCGTTGAGCGTCATGCCGCGGACGCGGTGGAGACCGGTGAGCGCACCCGAGGCTTCGTAGCGAAACATCATCCCGAGTTCGGCGATGCGGAGGGGGAGGTCGCGGTAGCTTCGCGTCTCGCTCTTGTAGACCATCATGTGGTGGGGGCAGTTCATGGGCCGAAGCACGAGTTCCTCGTGGTCGATCACCATGGGCGGGTACATGTTTTCGTGGTAGTGGTCCCAGTGGCCGGAGATTTTGTAAAGCTCGGTGTTCGCGAGGACGGGAGTGTACACGTGGAGGTAGCCCCGTTCCAACTCCTTGTCCACGATGTAGCGCTCCACGATCCGACGCACGGTGGCCCCGTTCGGGAGCCAGAGGGGAAGCCCCTGTCCCACTTCGGGACTAAACGTGAAGTACCTGAGTTCGCGGCCTAGCTTTCGGTGGTCGCGTTCCCGCATTTCCTCGAGCCGCTTGAGGTGGCGCTCCAATTCCTCCTCCGTGGGGTACGCCGTTCCCGTGATGCGGGTGAGCATGGGGTTCTTGGGGTCGCCGCGGAAGTACGCTCCCGAGACAGACAAGAGCTTAAACGCCCCGAGCCGCCCGGTGGACGGGAGGTGGGGGCCACGACACAGGTCGACGAACTCGCCCTGTTCGTAGACGGAGATCGTCTCTCCCTCCGGGATGTCCCAGAGGAGTTCGAGCTTGTACGTCTCGCCGCGCCCGCGGAAGATCGCCTCCGCTTCTTCTCGGGAGACTTCCCGCCGGCGGATGGGGAGATTTTCCGCGACGATGCGGCGCATCTCCGCCTCGATGCGTGGGAGGTCTTCGGCGGAGAGGGGTGTCGGGGGTTCTACGTCGTAGAAAAACCCGTCCTCCGTCGCAGGGCCTACAGCGAGTTTTGTCCCCGGATACAGGCGAAGCAGGGCCTGGGCGAGTACGTGGGCTGCCGTGTGCCGGAGGACCTCGAGGCCTTCGGGGTCGTTCCAGGTGATGATCCGCACCCGGGCCCCCGCAGGGACGGGCGTCGTGAGGTCGACGAGGCGGCCTTCTACTTCGGCGGCGACCGCCTTTTTGGCGAGGGACGGGGAGATGAGCTTGGCGACATCCAACGCGGTTGCACCCTCGGGGACGTCGAGGGAGCGTCCGTCGGGGAGCAGCACGTCGGCCATGGGCGTACCTCCTCCTGGTGCGCGGATTTGGCCAAAGATGCAAAAACGCCCGTCCCCCAAGGGACGGGCGTAGGAAACCCGTGGTACCACCCTCGTTCCCGGAACCCGCTGCGGAAGAACGCACTTTCCCGCGCGAAAGGTGGGTTCGCCCTCCCGCGGGCGCTCCGCAGAGAATGGGAGGGGAACCCCGATTTCGGAGCCTCCGGGCACTCTTGCGCGCTAACGGGCGCACCCGTCCTCGGCTACCCAAACCCCCGGACCCCTACAGGCAAAGGCGAAAACCCGGGCGTTTTTCGCCGAGGCGCTCGGAGGGGGTAAGGACGGAACGGATGCAGGTGGGCCTCGCAGCCAAGGGCCCACCTCTCTGGATGCCCGGACTCCGCCCTCGCGTCCTCCTCATCGCTTTCCAAAACTTTGTCCTGGAAAAGGGGCCTAGAAAACGCCTTGTCCCGCGGCGCGGGCGGTGGCTGGCCTACCGGCGATCTTTGTCTTGAGGGCAATGTAGCACGTTGTCCTTGGGGAGTCAAGGCGAGGAAATCCCCGGGACCGGAAGGACGCTTCCCCGTGTGGTATAATGCCGCCAAGGCGTAAGGTGGAGGGTCCGAACGGACCAGAAGGGCAAGGGAGGAAGGCCTCACTTGCGTTGTCCCTTTTGCGGTTACGCGGATACCGAGGTTCTCGAAACGCGGCATTCTCCGGACGGTGCCCAAATTCGTCGCAAACGGCGGTGCAAGCAGTGCGGCCGTACGTTTCTCACGTTGGAGACGGCCGCCCTTACGCTTCCGCGCGTCGTCAAGCGCGACGGAAGCCGCGAGGAATTCGACGACAACAAGATCTTGCGCGGCCTGCAGCGGGCGGCGGCCAAGCGCCCCATTCCCGAAGATACCTTAGAAGAGATCGTCGAAAAGGTCAAGCAGCGCTTTTTACAGGAAGGGTTGCGGGAAGTCTCGAGCGAACGCATCGGCGAGGAAGTCCTGCGCCACCTGAAGGACGTGGATTTCGTGGCCTACATCCGCTTTGCCAGCGTGTACCGGAAGTTCGAAACTCTGCACGAATTTCTCGAAGAACTTCGCAACCTTCTGGGGCGCGATATCTGCCAGGACGCCTAAAAGGAGGGGGGGACCGGTGGCGGAAACCCGCGTCGCTCCGACCCCGTTTGTCGTCGTGCGCCAGCGACCCTTGGGAGGAGAGGACCTTCGCAACCTCCTTCAGCTGTACGTTCCCTTTCTCGGGGCGGAGGCCTTCACTTTGTACCTCTTTTGGACGCACTTGGCCGAGGGGGAGGAGATGGAGCACGCCGAGCTCCTCGCGCACCTTCAGCTTGCGGAAGCGGAGTTCCTCCGGGCGAGGCGGCGACTGGAAGGGGTGGGCCTTTTGCGGACCTTTGTCCGGGAACCGGAGGGCCACGTGTACTTCCTCCTCCCTCCCCTCGTGCCCCGCGAGTTTTTGGCGAGTGACGTCTTGCCCGCCCTCCTCCGGCGCGCCGTGGGCGAGGAGCGTTTTCGCGCCGTATTTCGCTCCCTCGACCTTTCCTCCGAACCGCAGAACCTCGGCCGCGAGGTTACGGCGTCGTTTGGCGAGGCGTACCCCGAGTACGACCTCCGCAACCTCTTCGAAGCGCTGCAGGCGTTTGGCAAAAGGAGGGGTCAAGGACGCGGCCGAGGTGGAGGCGAAAGGGCGGTTTCCCATCCCACCGAACCGGCTTCCCTCCACCTCCTCGAAGTTTTGCCGGAGACTTCCGGGCCTCGGGGACTATCGGCCGATGAATCCCGAGGGGAGTCCGGGGAACCCGCGCCCGACGGCGGGATCACTTTCGTGCCTCGAAGCGTGGAGGAGGTGTTGGCGAACTTCAAGACCCTCTCCCCGTACGACCTCCTGCGGCACTACCAAGGGGTGCCCGAATTGTCGCCCGCGGACCGGCGGCTCGTGGATGACCTCCTGTACGTGTACCGCCTGCCTCCCGAAGTCGCCAACGTGCTCATCGACTACGTCCTCCTCGTCAAGGACAAGACATTTCCCCGCGCCTTTACGGAAAAGGTAGCCGCGACTTTTGCCCGCCAGGGACTCCGCACGGCGGAGGAAACCCTCGCCTTTCTCCGCCGCTACCATCGGAAGCGCCGGACGACGAGGACTGCATCGGGCGTCGGCGGTGCGAGCCCCGACGGACAGAGCCGGGCAGGCCCCTCCGATTCGGAGGGCCGGTCCCGCGGGATGCGGGACCGAGGCGGGCGCGGGCGAAGTCCGGTCCGGATCCCCGCGTACATCCGCCTGGAGGACGTCTTGGGGGAAGATCCCTCGCCGCCAGAAGCCGTCGCCATCGAACGTTTTCCCGAGGAAACCTAGGTCCGCGGCGCGAACGCGGGACGGTTTTCCTGTCTGGGGGTGCTGAACGTGGGGATGACCCCGCTGTCGCAGATCCTGGCCCGTCACCCCGAGCTCGTGCGCCGCTTGGGCGACGCCGCGGAGCGCGATCGGGAGCTCCTTCGGCATCCAGAAGTGCGGCGTTGGACGGAGCGCCTTGAGCTCGATGACGCCGAGGTTCTCGCCGCGTCTTCGGAGTGGTGGACGTGGCTCGAAGAGGAGTCCGCCTGCGCCGCCTGTCCGGGCTTGGAGCGCTGTCCCCATCGCCTGAAAGGGTACCGCGCCGTACCCACGCGGGAAGATGGCCGCTTCTTCTTCCGCTACGAGCCATGCGCCGAGTGGCACAAGGCGACAGACGCCGAACGGCGCAGGCGTCTCTTTCGCCTTCTCGGCGTGCCCGAGGAGTTCCGCGCGGTGCGCTTTTCCGACGCCGAGGAAGACGAGGACAACCGCGAGGCGCTCATGGCCGCACGCAGGTTCGTAGAGTCCTTCCCTCGGACGCGCGGGATCTACCTGTACGGGACGTTCGGCGTGGGGAAGAGCTTTATCGCCGCGTGCGTGGCGAACGAGCTCGTAGAACGTGGGCACTCCGTGTACTTCGTGTACGTCCCAAGCCTCGTCCTCGAGCTGCGCGCCTCCCTCGACGGTGGGGAATTCCTCCCGAAGCTTGCCGAACTCGTCCAAGCCGACCTCCTCATCCTCGACGACATCGGTGCGGAGAACGCCACAGCGTGGGTGCGCGACGAGATCCTCATGCCCCTTCTCCAGGGTCGCACGCAGGCGGGCCGGCCCATCCTCTTCACGTCGAACCTCTCGCCCCAGGACCTTTTGGACAACTACCTCCTCGGCGCGAGCGACATCGAGGCGGGTAAGGTGTACCGGCTCATCGAGCGGATTCGCTCGTATGCCGACGTCTACCACGTGAAGGGGCGAAACCGCAGGCGGCGACGCTAAAAGGTTCCTTTCTCCGCTCGTCTCCGCTCGCGTGTTGGCCGGAGCTAAAGGAAGAAAAAAGGCCGTAGACATGCGTCGGCCCAGATCGGTCGGTTTGGGGGGACTGCACGTGGGTGCGATCGACGGGATCTTGGAGAAGCCGTTTCGCGGAGAAAGGTTGGAGCTGGAGGACATCGTCCGCCTCCTCGAATCGGACGAAGTGGAGAAAATCGGGCGCGCCGCCCATCGGATGATGCTCCGCCTTCACCCCGAGTTCCCCCTCACGACGTTTGTCGTCGGACGGAACATCAACTACGCCAACGTCTGCGACACCCACTGCTTGTTTTGCGCCTTTGCACGCCCTAAGGGCCACCCGGAAGCCTACGTGCTCACGCGCGAAGAAATCCTCGAGAAGGTGCGGGAGCTCGTCGACGTAGGGGGAACGGAAGTGCTCATGCAGGGGGGAACGCACCCCGACCTCGGTCTCGCCTTCTACGAGGACCTCCTGCGAACCATCAAGAGGCACTACCCGAACGTGCACCTCCACTCCCTCTCCGTAGCCGAGGTGCGGCGGATGGCGGAGCTGGACGGCCTTTCCGTCCGCGAGGTCCTGCGGCGGTTGAAGGCCGCAGGTCTCGATTCCCTTCCGGGGGCCGGAGCGGAGATCCTCGACGACCGGACGCGCCTCTTCGTCAGCCGGAAGAAGGGGTCTTGGCGTCTGTGGGTCGAGACCATGGAAGCGGCCCACGAAGTGGGACTGCACACGACGGCCACGATGGTCATCGGCCTCGGGGAGTCTCTGGAGGAACGCGCCCTGCACCTCCTCCGCCTTCGCGCCTCCCAGGACCGCGCCCGCGCCCGCGGCTTTACGGGATACCTCGCCTTCATCCTTTGGACGTTCCAACCGGAACACACGCGCCTCGCCCTGCTCGGGTACGGCTCCCGGGTTCCCCCGGAAGAGTACCTCAAGCACGTCGCCGTCGCCCGCCTCGCTTTGGACAACATTCCCAACTTCCAGGCGTCCTGGGTGACGATGGGGCCGGAAGTCGGCGTCCTTTCCCTCGAGTACGGGATCAACGACATGGGGTCGACGATGATGGAGGAAAACGTCGTTTCCGCCGCCGGCACCGTGCACGCCGTGACGACGAACTACCTCATCGACCTCATCCGGAGCGCAGGGCGTCTGCCCGCACAGCGCAACACGTTTTACGAAATCCTCCGCGTCTTTTCTCCCGGGGAGTACGCGGAGCGCGACTTCGTCTACCAATCCCGAAAGCCGTAGGGTGTACAGAGCGCGAAATCGCAGGAGCGCAGGGGGTTGGGCCGTGGTCGTCGCGTCGTGGGGAGTTGTTTTTCTCTTTCTCGTCGGGTTGGGGCTCGCGTTGGGGTCGTTTTTCACCGCGTCTGCGCGGCGGATCTTGGAAGGTACCAGCCTCCTCTCTTCCCGATCCCGCTGTCCCGTGTGCGGGCACCCCCTCTCCGCCCGCGACCTCGTCCCCCTCGCGAGTTACGTCCTGCAAGGCGGGCGGTGCCGCTACTGCGGCGTCCGCATTTCCCCGCTTTACCCTTTCGGAGAGTCCCTCACCCTCCTTCTCATCCTCTGGCTCGCCTGGCACGAACTCGCTCGGGTTGCCGATGCGCACGGCGTGACCCCGGTCGCATATCTCGCGAAGTTTAGTCCGGAGGATTTTCTCCGGCTTTGGCCTTCGTGGTGGGCGGAAGCCCTCGGAGGGATTCTCCTCGCGGGCGTGGTGACCGCCGTGACCCTTACGGACATTTGGGAGATGCGGATCCCCTTTCGCCTGAGCGGCTACGCGCTCTTGGCGACGTATGCGTACCGCGCGGCCGCCGACCCGAGTTCGTTCCCTGCGGCGCTTCTGGGCTCTCTGGCCTTTTCCCTCGCTTTTTTCCTCGTGTACCTCGTAAGCCGCGGAGGGCTCGGCTTCGGCGACGTGGTCTTTGCCGCGGTTCTCGGTGGCTTTTTCGGCCCCGGGGGAATTTTGCCCGTGATCCTGCTCGCTTCCCTCATGGGTCTCCTCTACGCCCTCCCCCTCCTCGCCATGGGAAAGAGGACGCGGAAAGACCCCATCCCCTTTGGGCCCTTCCTCGCCGCCGCCGCGTGGGTGTGGTTTTTGTACGGGGGGGCCCTCGGGGAGTGGTACGGGAGGCTCTTCGTAGGGAGATAGAGCGGATGCGAGCGCTTTGAGATAGACGAAGAAGCGCACACGGGCTGCGATCCCCCGATTCGGTGACGCCTTCCCGAGGGAATCCAGAAGCGAAAGGAGGGTTGCGCGTGCGCCGCGATCGCCTGCACCGCATCATGTTCCTCGTAGAGACCCTGCGTCGGGGAGGGAGGCGCTGGACGATTCGGGCCCTCGCCGAAGCGTACCGTGACGCGGTGGGCCTCGACCGCCCGCCTTCGGAGCGTCAGCTCTACCGCGACCTCGAACTCCTTCGGGACGACTGGGAGGCGCCTATCGAGTTCGACCGCAGACGCAAGACCTACCGCCTCACGGATTCCACGTGGGTGCCCAAGTTTCCCGCGGCTCGTCTCACCGCAGGAGAGGCCATCGCCCTCCTCCTCGCCCTCCGGTCTATCGAGAGCTTGGAGATGCACGTCTTCCGAGACTCGCTTCGGACGCTTCAGGAGAAGCTCCCGCACCTCCTTCCGGAAGAGGTGGGCGTCCAGCGGTATGCCGACATTCAGGAAGCCGTGAGCTTCGGCTTTCCCATCGTGCGCGGAGACGCCGACCAGGTGGCGAAGTACCTCGACCTGTTCCAGGAGGCGATCGTCCAAAAGCGCATCGTCCACATGCGCTACTACACCATGCACCGCGGGGAGGAGACGGAGCGCGACGTCGAACCTTTCCACCTCCGGTACTACGAAGGCGTCTGGTACCTCGTCGCGTACTGCCATCTCCGCGGGGAAGTGCGCACCTTTGCCCTGGATCGGATTCGGCATGCGGAGATCACCGACCGCCCCTTTTCCTCCCCCGATGCCGACACCTTCGATCCCGAGAAGTACTTTGACGAATCCTGGAGGATCGAGCGCGACCGCGAAAGGGTTCGCGTGGTCGCGCGCTTTTTCCCTCCTGCCGCCCGCTACGTCCGCGAGCGTCGGTGGCATCCTTCGCAAACCGTCCTCGCGGACGACGGAGAATCTCTCGTCCTTCGCTTTGAAGTCTTGGGGACAAACGAGATTCGCCGATGGCTCCTCCAGTACGGGGCACAGGCCGAAGTGTTGGAACCCACGGAATTCCGCGAGGAGTTGCAGCGGGAAGCCGAAGAGATGTACCGAATGTACGCGGTGCCGCGGGATTTGGAGCGCTACGACCAACAAATTGCCCGGACGTGAAGGAGGAGATACCGAACGCTTTACGACTTTCCCGGCAAGGAGATTTTCGGATTCTCGGATTCCTTGCACCCGGTCTGTGGACCGGGCGTTTTTGTTTTTTTCGGGTATGCGACCTCGGATGACAGGGATAAGGAGGTAGGATGAGGACGAAGCGGGCGGCACGCGCGGGACGAGAACGCAGAGCAGGTGCGTTGCCGGAGCCGGGGAATTTAAAATCGCGTCGAGGAGGGAGATCACGTGCGCTTTCGTCACATCGCCCAGGTGCTGGGCCTCGCCCTATTCGTCGGCGTCTTTGCCGCGGGGTGCGGAGGGAGCGTCACACCCGAGAAGGTTGGGGAGAAGAACTCGGCGGCATCCGCGGCGGCGGAAAGCGGCGAAAAACCCGCCCAAGGAGAATCCGACGGAGGGAAGGCCGCGTATCCCGAATTTCGCGTGGGCGACCGAATTAAAATGGGCAACCTCGTGTTCGTCGTAAACGGAACGCGCGAGGTAAAAGACGAGTTCATGAACCCGAACCCCGGGAACATCTTTTTGGCCGTAGACGTCACGGTAGAGAACGTCGGGGAGAAGCCGGAGCCCGTGTCGTCTCTCATGATGTTTGACCTGCGAGATGCGGAGGGGAATCGTTACAACCGGACTCTTGCGGGCTCCAAAACCACACCCGACGGCGAGGTTGCCCCAGGGAAGAAGCTCCGCGGTGAAGTCGTTTTCGAAGTGCCCAAAGACGCAAAGGGGTTGGAGTTCATCATCAAGTCGGAATTCCTCAAGACAGGCCACGCGATCGTGCACCTCGACTGATTTTCTTCTCTTGCCGCGGTTTCGTGCCGTCCGGGTGGGTCTCTCGGGTCGTAGGCGTTGACCAGAGAAACGGATTGCGGCGGTTTCCGTGGGGGCGAGGAGGCGCGTCGTCTCTGATGCCGCAAGGGGGGACGTTCGAGGGCGTCGTTTCCGTGGAAGCGAGGGGGCGCGGGCGTCTTTTGCCTCCTCGGCGTAGTCCTCGCCTTGACATCCCCCGGTTTCGTGTGATACCTTTGCGGTGGTTTGGAAAAGCAGAAGCCGCGCGCTTCTCACCTCGCGCCCTACGGGCCGGAGGTTTCGGAATCCCAGATCGTTTCCCATGGAAAGGCGGGCGTTGCGTTTGCGACGCCGGAGGCCGTGGGAGTTCGGTAGGGTTACCGAAAAGGGTGCGCGGCGGTTGCCGCGCTTTTCTTTTTCCCTTCGCGCAAATTCTAGCTCTGCAAAGCGAGGTGCGGTCCATTAGCAGCCGGTATCGCGACGAAGTGCAGGTGAACGAGGCGATTCGCGCGCGTGAAGTGCGGCTCATCGGGCCCGACGGCCAACAAATCGGCATCGTCCCTCTCCGGGAAGCCTTGCGCATCGCCCGCGAGGCAAACCTCGATCTCGTGAACGTGGCACCGCAGGCGACGCCGCCCGTGTGCCGGATCATGGACTACGGGAAGTTCCGTTTCGAACAAAGCAAGAAGGAGCGGGAGTCTCGCAAGAAGCAGAAGACCGTAGAGATCAAGGAAGTTCGCTTCAGCCCCACGATCGACGAGCACGACTTTCAGACGAAGCTCCGCCACATCCGTTCCTTTCTCGAGGACGGCGACAAGGTAAAGTGCACGCTTCGTTTTCGCGGGCGCCAAATCACGCACGCAGACTTGGGGCAAGAGGTCATGCAGCGCATCGCCGAGGCGGTCGCCGATCTCGCCACCGTCGAGCGGAAACCGCTCATGGAAGGCCGGCAGCTCATCATGATCCTCGCCCCGCGTCAGGCTCGGCCTGCAGCGCCACCGGCGCGGGAGGCCCAAGTTCGGGAAGAAGAACCTCACGTGTGAGCCTTTTGGCGAAGAAGGAAGGGCGCACTGCCGAGGAGGCACGTTTTCTGGGTCCGTCGTCTGCACAGACCATCTTGCGCGATTTCGTCCGAGACAGGGGGTCGGTTCGAAGATGCCCAAGATGAAGTCCCACCGCGGTGCGATGAAGCGTTTCAAGCGTACGGGGAGCGGGAAGGTCGTCCACTGGCGCAACAACCGTTCGCACTTGAACGAGCACAAGTCCCGGAAGCGCCTCCGCCGCCTGCGCCGCAAGGCCGTGTTCGGGAAAACCCAGGCGAAGCGGATCTTGCGCGCCGCGCCGTATCTCGAGTGAGAAGTTTCGGGTGGGGGGTTCCGAGGAACTCGGCCTTTTCGTAAGCGGTCACGGACGTTTCGAGCCGAAGGCAGGTTTCGCGCCTGCGAGGAAGAACGCGTTGCCACGAGAAAGGGTGAAAAACGATGCGCGTCAAGGGCGGAACGGTCACGCGCCGGCGCCACAAGAAGATCCTCAAGCTCGCCAAGGGATATCGGGGAGCCAAGCACTCGCTGTACCGCGTCGCAAAGCAACAGGTCATGAAGTCCCTCGTGTACGCGTACCGCGACCGGCGGCAGCGGAAGCGCGACTTTCGTCGCCTGTGGATCGTGCGGATCAACGCCGCCGTACGGGCGCACGGCCTCACGTACAACCGCTTCATCTACGGCTTGAAGCAGGCGGGCGTTGCGGTAAACCGGAAGATGCTTGCGGACCTCGCCGTCCGCGATCCCCAGGCGTTTCTCGCGCTCGTGGAAAAGGCCAAGGCGGCCCTCGCCTGAGGTGCGCCTTTTCCCTCTAGAATCTCGTCAGATCAGAGCAAAGGGTATTTTTTTCTGCGGGGCAGTCCACGGGGCTGCCCCGCGGCGCTTTGTGGGAGAGCGCAATTTGCCGTAAGATGTACCCGTTCGGAACCGCCCGCTCGTCGGAGACGCCTTTCTCCTTGCGATCCCTTCGCGCGGAGATTGCAGGCGAATTTCGGCGGAAAGCACGAGGAAAGGGCCGACGTTCCGGGTAAGATGGAAATGGGGACAAGGGGCACGACGACTTCATCGCGGGGACGGGAAAGCCCATGGAGCACAGCCTAAAAGCGAAGTCCTCTGGGTGGATGGGCGACTTTCTGTGTGGCGTAGCCTTTCGCGCGGCCCGGCTCGTAAGACTTCTTTTGCGCCTGCGGCCGGAAGGCGGGTCGAGCTTGCCCGGCTACGTCTTTTTGAAGCTTTGCCCTCGGGGATTGTCCCATTGGGCGGACCAAGTGACACACGTCCTGTTCCTCACGGGGACGAACGGCAAGACGACGACCACCGCTCTCGTCGCCAGTGCCTTGCGCGAGAGCGGGATCTCGGTGGTCACGAACGACAAAGGCGCGAACATGCCCTCGGGTCTCGCTACGGCTTTTGTGAACGCGGCAGATCCTTCGGGGCGGTTGCCTCGGGGTGCCTACGCCGTCTTCGAGGTGGACGAGGGGAGCCTCCCTGCGCTCGTCCGCGAACTGGCGCCGGACGTCGTCGTCCTCCTCAACCTCTACCCCGACCAGCTCGACCGCTACGGGTCTCCGCGCGAGCTTTCTGAACGCCTGCGGAAAACGTTGGCGGAGCTCGACCGAAGCTTCGAAGGACGCTTTACCGTCGTAGCCAACGCCGACCAGCCGCTCACCGTGTACGCCGCCCAGGGGGCAAGGTCTCCGTCGTATTTCGGGCTCGAAGCCGGCGAGGAACGCGACGAGGGGGAGGCGCCCTCGGAGGCTTGTCCCTATTGTGGGGCCCCCCTCGTGTACACCGTACGCCTTCCCGAGGCGCTGGGGCCCCACCTAGGGCGTTACCGCTGCCCGGTGTGCGGATTTCGGCGGCCGGACGCGGACGTGCGGGAAGGGAGGATCCTCCCTCCGGATTCCTTCACCCGGGGCTTTCTCCTCGAGGTTTCCGGTCGGACGTTTGCCGTGCCACTTTTGGGTACCTACAACGCCTACACGGTCCTCGCCGCCTGGAGCGCCGCTTCTGCCCTCGGCGTTTCTCCCGATGCCTTTGCCCGAGCCCTCGCGCGTTTTCGCCTTCCCCGGGGACGGATGGAAGTGCTTCGCGCTTCGGGCGTTCGGGCGACGCTCAACCTGGCCAAAAATGCAGCGGGGATGCGCGTTACCCTGTCTGAGTTTCTCCGACGGGAGGGGCCCAAACGTTTTCTCCTGGCGGTAAACAACGCCCCGGCCGACGGTGAGGATGCGAGCTGGATTGCCGATGCGGGTCTGTCCGCGCTCGTGCGGTCGGACGTAGAGGCGGTCGTCGTCACCGGTACGCGGCGCGAGGACCTCGCCCGGGTGCTTCGGGAGGAGGGATTTGCGGCAGAGCGCCTTTTCGTAGAGGCGGAACCGCGCACGGCAGTTGCCCGCCTCCTCGGGTCCCCGTACCCCCTGGCGGAGGTTTTCCACGCGGACACCGGCCTTTTTCTCATCGCCAACTACACGGCCCTACCTCCCGTACGCGAAGCCCTCGTGGCGTCGGGGTTTACCCCGGGAGAAGAGGGCGAACCCCAAAGGGATGAAGTCCCTCCCCGCGGTCGCGACCAGACGATCGCCTGAACGGCTCACTCGCTCTAGGAGAAGTGACGGGCGAGGACGTCGAGGATTCGCGAGCGTTCTGCCTCGTCCGCGTGTTTCCAAAGGATCTCGAAGAGGTACCCGAGCCCCGGGAGGATCATCTCTTCGCGGCTCTGAATCGCATCTTCGATCGTCTCCCGGAGTTCCTGGTGCGTCGCGCCGCTCAGCTTCGCTTCGAGAGCTTGGCGGAGGTTGATCGTTCCCGAAATCGGTGCCATCGGTTTCGGCCGAACCGTCCGAAGTTTCCGAGGGGAGAACCGGACGATCGAGGCCGCACCTCCCTTTCTGCGGATTTTCCCGCTCCTTAGGATGGGAGGGAGTACCTCAGGCATACCTGGCAAAGGGGCGGCGCAGGAGAACGACTTTTTTCCACCGCGGGCAGGAAATCGGGAGGTACGGGAGGGTGTACAAAGTCACGAGGATTACGTCCGCAGGAAATCCTCGGGTTCGAGCGTGGCGCAAACTTCTCTCGCGGTCCGGGCGCCGCCGTACGGGGGAGGTGTTCCTAGAAGGGAGGCGTCTCGTCCTCGACGCGTGGGCAGCGGGGGCGGTGACTTCCCTCCTCTTGGAAGAAGGTGTATACGGCAGGGCTCTTTCCGGAGCCGATCTCGAGCTCGCCGCCGTCCTCGCCGCCGCGCCAGACCGACGGGTCCCCGTCTTCGTGCTCGCGCCGGACGTCGTCCGCCGCCTCGCGGCGACCGTGACGCCCCAGGGGATCTTTGCCACGGCGCGCACGTTCGCTCCTCCGGAAGAGCTGTCCGCGCTCGCCGCTCGCCCTTCCCTCAGCCTCGCGGTCCTCGCTGGCGTGCAGGATCCGGGTAACGCGGGAACCATTTTGCGCACGGCAGAAGCAGCGGGTGTCGACGGAGTTCTCGTTCTGCGGGGTTCTGTCGATCCTTACGGGGACAAGGTCCTTCGGGCGGGCATGGGTGCCCACTTCCGCATCCCCCTGTGGGAGGGGACGGAGGAGACGCTCGCCTCCCTTCGCCGGTCCGGAGTTGTCCTCTTGGGCGCCGATCCGCGGGGAGACACGACCGTGTGGGACGTGGCTTGGCCCCCGCGCTTCGCCCTGGTCCTGGGGAGCGAAGGAGGGGGGATCCCCCGGGAGATCGGGGCGCTCTTGGACGTCCGCGTGCGAATTCCTATCTACGGGCGGGCCGAGTCGTTGAACGTGTCTGCCGCCGCCGCCGTTCTCCTTTATGCCTGGCGGCAGGCGCGCGAACGCGCGGAGCGCAGAGGGTAGTCCGAGGTAGACCTCAGTCGGACAACCGGAGGGATGGGTATGTCGGTTCCCCAGAAGCCGGGGATGGGTTCGGGCACGGTACCCCGGTGCGGCCCTTGTCGCCACCCCTTTTGGCGCTTTCTTCCGCTCACCCTCGGCGCCTTCTTTGTCGCCTTCGGCTTTTCCCGCTTCTTTTTGCCGCACCACATCATCGACGCGGGGGTCAACGGGTTGGCGATGCTCCTCGCCTACCGCCTGCACCTCTTTTTGCCCGCCTTGGTCTTATTCTTCAACGCCCCTTTTCTCTACTTGGGGTACCGGGAGTTTGGCGGTCGCTTCGTGCTCGGGGCGGGCTACGCCCTCCTCGCGTTGGCGTTCTTCCTCGGCGTCTTGGCGCCGCCGGTTCCGCTCACCGAGAGCCCGATCCTCGCCAGCATCTTCGGCGGACTCTTCGTAGGGTTGGGCATCGGCCTCATCCTCCGCGGCCAGGGCTCCGTCGACGGGATGGACCTCTTGGCGCTCGTTCTTTCGGAGAGGACGGACTTTTCCGTGGGAGAAATCGCCCTCGCCTTGAACGCCGTCGTCTTCGCTTTGGCGGCCTTCCTCCTTTCGCCGGAGAGCGGGATGTACTCCGCCCTCGCGTACTACGTCGCCTTCCGCACGGTGGACGTTGTCCTGCAGGGCTTGGACGAATCGCGCTCCGTGCTCATCGTGACGAGCGCCGGCGCGGAAATTGCCGAGGCGGTCGGGCGCGAGCTCGGCCGAACGGTGACCCGTTTTGCGGTGACCTGCGTCGGGGAGCGGGTGGAACCGCGCACCGCCTTGTACATCGTCCTCACGCGTCTCGAAATCGAGCGTCTTAAATCCCTCGTCCTCGACTACGACCCCGAAGCCATCGTCGTCGTGGAGAACGTGCACGACGTCGTGGGCGCGCACACGCTCAAGCGTCCGGTGCGCGAGGGAGAGGAGTGACGACCCGAGGTCCCGAGGGGATGGCGCGTCCGCCCTCCGGCGGGGCGCGAGCGCGGATGCGGCGGAGTTTGGTATAATGCGGTCAGACTTGTGCGACGCCGGTGCCGTGCGACAGGTGAGGAGGTTTCCCCGATGGATTTCCAGAAGCTCGACACCTCGGAATTAGAGCGGATCGCTTCGGAAGCGCGTGCGCGCATCGCCTTGGCCGCCGACGAAGCCACCCTCGAGGGGTTGCGCGTCGAATACCTCGGAAAGCGGGGTGTTCTTTCGCTCGCCCGCGAGCGTCTGCGGGAGCTTCCGCCGGAAGAGCGTCCCGCCGCAGGTCGGGCGCTCAACGCCGCATGGGAAGAGGTGGAGCGGGCGTACGAGGAGCGCCGGGCCGCGCTTCGGGCGGAAGAGACGAAGCGGCGCCTGGAAGCGGAACGACTCGACCTTTCCCTCCCCGGGGAACCGTATCCCCTCGGAGCGGCACACCCCATCCTGCGCGTGATCGAAGAGATCGAAGAGATTTTCCTCCACCTCGGCTACTCCGTCGTCGAGGGACCGGAGGTGGAGTGGGATTTGTACAACTTCGAGCGTTTGAACATCCCCCCTGACCACCCGGCGCGGGACATGCAGGACAGCTTCTACCTGGCAGAAGACGTACTTCTCCGCACGCACACGTCGCCCGTGCAGGTTCGCACGCTCCTCGCCCGCGGGGGCGGACTGCCCGTGCGCATCGTCGCCCCGGGTACGGTGTACCGTCGCGACGAGGACGACGCCACCCACTCGCACATGTTCACGCAGGTAGAAGGGCTCGTCGTCGACGAGGGGGTGAGTTTGGCCGACCTCAAAGGCACGCTCCTCGCCTTTGCTCGCGCCTTCTTCGGCGAAGGTACGCGAATCCGCCTGCGGCCGAGCTTTTTCCCGTTTACGGAGCCGAGCGTCGAGGTGGACGTCTCTTGCCACAAGTGCGGAGGCGTGGGGTGCAACGTGTGCAAGTTTACGGGTTGGATCGAGGTCCTGGGCGCGGGGATGGTGCACCCGGAGGTACTCCGCGGGGCGGGGTACGATCCGGAACGCGTGTCCGGCTTTGCTTTCGGCCTCGGCGTCGAACGTCTGGCGATGATCAAGTACGGCGTAGAGGACATTCGCTCTTTTTACACGGGAGATGTGCGCTTCCTGCGGCCGTTCCGCGTACATGCTTGAAGGCGCGACATTCCGACGGAGGGTGGGCAGAGGATGCGCGTTTCGCTTTCCTGGCTTTCGGACTACGTGGACATCTGGGACATCGAACCCCGCGAGCTCGCCCGACGCTTGACCATGGCCGGGCTCGAAGTGGATGCCGTCGAGGTACGCAATCGCGGGGTGGAAGGGGTGATCACCGCGCGGGTGGCGGACGTATCCCCGCACCCCAACGCCGACCGGCTCGTCGTCGCCCGCGTCGAGACGGGAGAAAACACGTACACGGTCGTGAGCGGGGCACCGAACGTACGGGTGGGGGACGTCGTCCTCTTTGCCCCGCCCGGGGCCAAGCTCCCGGGTCACACGCTTGAAACCCGAGAGTTTCGCGGCGTCCTCTCCCAGGGGATGCTCGTCTCCTACCGCGAACTCGGTCTCCACGACGACCTTCTTCCCCGGGAGCTCAGGGAGGGGATTTACGTGTTCCCTCCCGGAACGAGCGTCGGGATGGACGGGGTGCAAGCCTTAGGCCTCGACGACACCGTTCTCGTCCTCGACCTCACGCCCAACCGTGCCGACGCCTTGAGCATGCTCGGTGTGGCATACGAAGTCGCGGCGCTTGCGGACCGCGAGGTGTACGAGCCCAAGGTCCCCTTCTTTTCCGAGGAACCGAACGAGGACGTCCGCGTGCGCGTCGAGGCTCCCGAAGACGCGCCTCTGTACCTCGGCCGCCTCATCGAAGGGGTGCGCATTGGCCCGTCGCCACAGTGGCTCGTGAACCGCCTCCTCGCCGCGGGAATTCGCCCCCTGAACAACGTCGTAGACGTCACGAACTACGTGATGCTGGAGTTCGGCCAACCGCTTCACGCCTTCGACGCCGACGCGATCGCGAGCGGGGAAGTTTGCGTCCGTCCGGCCCGGGAGGGCGAACGGTTCGTCACCCTGGACGGGAAGGAACGCGTGCTGCGCGAGGGAATGCTCCTCATCACGGACGGGGGGCGCCCCGTTGGGATTGCCGGCGTGATGGGGGGCGCGAACTCGGAGATCAGGGAGGGGACGACGCGCGTCTTTCTCGAATCCGCCTACTTCCGCCCGGCGCAGATTCGCCGCACGGCCCAGGCGCTCGGTCTTCGCTCCGAAGCTTCGCGGCGCTTCGAACGCGGGGTCGACCCCGAGCGCGTGCGGGCCGCCCTCGATCGCGCCGCGGGGCTCATCGTCCAGATCGCCGGCGGACGCGTCGTCGGAGGGATTGCCGGTGGGGTATATTCGGGGGCGGGCTTACCCAAACCGGCGCGCATCGCGCTTTCGGAGAAGAAGCTCTACACCTTGCTCGGGACGCGCCTTCCGCGCGAGCAGGTGGAGAGGATCTTTCGTCGCCTTGGCTTTTCCGCCGTCTCTACCCAGGAGGGTTGGACGGTGGAGGTCCCTACGCGTCGTCTCGACGTGCGCATTCCCGAAGACCTCGTGGAGGAGATCGCGCGCCTCGTCGGGTACGAGGAGATTCCGGCGGCTTCCCCGGGCGGCGTCGTCGACGGGCGGGGGAGGACCTTCGCGCAGGAACTCCGCCGCCGCCTTCGCCACGCCCTCGTTCGCTGGGGATTTTTCGAACTCTACGCCTACCGCCTGCTGTCCGAGGCGGAGCTCGGGCGCTTCCCGGCCCTCCTCCCTTCCGGACGGGGAGACGGGTGGGCGACGGTAGATCCCGCGAAAGCCCTCCGCGTGCTCCATCCGATGAGCGACGCCCACGTGTACCTGCGCCCGACCCTTCTTCCCTCGCTCCTCGCTGCCGCCCAGTACAACGCCAGTCGCGGAGAGCGCGATCTTCGCCTCTTCGAGGTAGGTCCGGTCTTCTTTCCAAGCGGGGAGGGGGAAGACCCGTTTGACCACGCGCCGCGTCCTCACCACACCCCCGTGCGGGAAGTTCTTCACCTCGGCGTTCTCCTCGCGGGAGAAAAGGAACCCTTTCACTGGCGCGGCTCCCGCCGAAGCGTCGACGTCTACGACGCCAAAGGGGTCTTCGAGGCGCTCCTCACGCTCTTCGGAGTCCGGGGCGCGTGGGACGTGGTTCCCCGCGTCCTCCCGGGCTTGCATCCGGGAAGGACGGCAGAGCTTCGCGTGGGCGGCGAACCCGTTGGCCTTGTGGCGGAAGTCCATCCGGAAATCGCCGAGGTGTACGGTCTTTCCCGCCCGGTGGTTCTCGAGGTGGACCTCGAGCGCTTTTTCCCGCTCGCGGCGCGCGAAGTTCAGGCAGAGGAAGTTCCCCGTTTCCCCGGCGTGCGCCGCGACCTGAGCTTTTTCGTGCCGGAAGAGGTTCCCGCGGCGGCCCTCCTCCGCGTCGCCCGCGCGGCCGCCGGGGAGGAACTCGAAGACATCGTCCTCTTCGACGTCTACCGCGGGGAAGGGGTCCCGCAGGGAAAGCGCTCGCTTGCTTTCGCCTTCTTCTTCCGCAGACCGGACCGAACGCTCACGGACGAAGAGGTCGACGTGCGGATGGAGGCGATTCGCCGCGCCTTGGACGCCGACTTTCCCGTGGAGTGGCGAACGGCGTAGGAAGGGCGGGCCGCCCGTGCGCGCCGCATCGCCTACCGCACGAGGAGATTGGGGGAGATAGGCGGTGAAGCGGACCGCGACGGCCCGGGTAAAGATCTTCGGCGAGACGTACCACCTCAAGGGAGATACGACGGAGCAGCACCTCCACCGCCTGGCGGAAATGGTCGATCAGCGGATGCGGGAGATCGCCGCGCGGAGTCCCCACCTCGACGTCCCAAGGGTTGCGGTGTTGGCCGCCCTTTCCTTTGCCGACGAAGTGCTCCGCCTTCGCCGTGAGCTCGACGAGGTCTATGAGCTCCTCGAGGAGGAAACCGACAGTTCGCGTTCCGGGGAAAAACCTTCGGAAGGCGATCCGCCCGGGGAAGAGGGGACCTAGCCTACGGAGACCGCCCGCTCGTCTCGCGTTCGTCCTCGGCTCGGGGAAGCCCGGATGTCGCAGGGCGGCCCGCGTCGGGGATCGAACCGGCGGCGGGGCGGGGATACGGGTTCAGGTGGACGAGAACTTCGCGAATGCGGGGATCGCCGGCGATGAGGGCATCTTTTACGGCGCGACCCAGCTCGTGCCCCTGGGCTACCGTGAGGTCTTCGTCCACGGCGATGCGCAGGTCGACGAGGATGTAGTGGCCGTGCGTGCGCGCCCGCAGGCGGTCGATGTGCCGAACCTCGGGGAAGCTTCGGACGACTTGGGCGTACCTCTCGAGGGTTTCCGACGGGAGCGTTCGCTCCATGAGGATGTCGCCGGTTTCCCGGAGGAGGTCGTAGGCCATGTGGAGGATGAGCACGGCCACGACGATGCTCCCCACCGCGTCGGCGTGGCGGAACCACGCGTAGGGGGTGGCGCACGCGAGGTACGACCCGAGGATTCCCGAGGCGGCCGCCAAAGAGCTCCAGATGTCCGACCGGTGGTCTAGGGCTACCGCCCGCAAGGCGTAGCTCGAGAGCCGTTCGGCTTCGCGAATCGTCGTGCGGTAGAGAATTACCTTGAGGACTAGGGAGAAAAGTGCGGCGGCGAGGGTTTCCCACGAGGGGATCGGCGGTTCGGGGTTCCCGAAAGAAGCGATGCCCTGCGCCACGAGGAGGAGCGCCAGAACACCGAGAAAGGCGGCGACGCCTGCGGCGACGAGGACCTCGGCCTTGCCGTGTCCGTACGGGTGGTCTTCGTCCGGCGGCTTTTCCGCAACGCGCGCGCTCAGCGCCCCGACGCCGCCGACGAGGAGGTCCGCTACGTTGTGGATTCCGTCGGAAAAGAGTGCGCGGCTCTGCCCCGCCCACCCGAGGCCGAGCTTGAGCAGCGCGAGGAAGGCGTTTCCCACGGCGCTCAGGATCCCGAGGTGCGCTTCGATTCGGGCTCGCGTGCGATCCTCTACCATCCGTCCTCTGCGCCGTACGGGCCCGGAGAGCCTCCGGCGCGTCGGTCACCTCCGAAGCGGAGTTTACCCTGAGTCTATCAAGTTCTAAATTTACTGTCAAAAATTCTCGTATTTCAATTTTTCCTCGGACCTCCAACATTTCCTCCCGCAGGCAAAGGACTTTCCTTCGGCCAATGCGGCGGTCGGAAGGACGGGAAAAGGGGGAGACGGCGGTGCCGGACGGGGTGTGGGGGATGCACGTTCCCATGGGAGCCGTCCTCGTCCTCGTCGTAGTTGCGTTTGGATCGGGGTGGTGGGCGGCGCGGCGCCTTTCCCTCGGAGGCAGGGCTTCCGAAGACCGCGTGTTCGGCACCCTCGATCGTCTTGCGCGTTCCCTCGAGTCGGAGCAGCGGACGTTCGTCCAGCAGATGGGCCTCTTGAGCGAGCGGCTCATGGACCTCGTCGCGGGAAGCGAAGGGCGCCTCGAACGCCTGGAGGCGCGCGTCGCCGAAGAGCTCCACCGAATCCGGGACGAAAACGAACGTACCTTGGAGTCGCTCCGCCGAACGGTCGACGAGAAGCTCGAGACGACGCTCGAAGCGCGCCTGGGGGCTTCCTTCCGCCTCGTGAGCGAGCGGCTGGAAGAAGTCCACCGCGGGTTGGGGGAGATGCGCGCCCTTGCGGAAGGCGTGGGGGACCTCAGGCGGATTCTCGCAAACGTGAAGCGCCGGGGCGTCCTCGGAGAGGTCCAGTTGGAGAACATCCTTGCCGACATCCTCCTTCCCGAACAGTACGCCCGCGACGTCCGCGTAAACCCGAACTCGGAGGAGTGCGTGGATTTTGCCGTCCGCCTGCCCGGTCGGACGGCGGGGGAAGGGATATGGTTGCCGATCGACGCGAAGTTTCCCCTCGCCGACGTGGAGGCGTACCTCGCGGCGGAAGAAGCGGGAGATCCCGAGGCCGTGCGGCGGGCGCGCCGCCGCTTCGTCGAGCGCCTTCGCCTAGAGGCCCAGAAAGTCCGGGAAAAGTACATCGTCCCCCCGCATACCACGGACTTTGCCCTCCTCTTTTTGCCCTTCGAAAGCCTGTACGCGGAGGCGTTGCGCGAACCGGGGCTCTTCGAGACCCTCCAACGGGAGTGGCGGGTCGTGCTCGTGGGGCCGACGACGCTCGCGGCGATCCTCCACAGCCTGTCCCTCGGCCTGCGCACGGTGGCCATTGAGCGGCGTGCGGGCGAGGTGTGGGAGCTCCTCCGCCGCGTTCAGGCGGATTTCGCCCGCTTCGCCGACCTCCTCTCGCGCACGCGTCGCAAGCTCGACGAGGCGTTGCGCGCAGTGGACGCCGCCGAACTTGAGCGCGAGCGCCTCTCCCGCCGCTTACGCGGCGCCTTCGACGTGCCGGGTGAGCTTGCGGAACATGCGCCCGGCGGCGAACGTCCGACGTCCGACGGCGGGGATCGTCCTCCGAACGCGGAGCCGGGGCCGGCGTCCGGCGCTTCCTTTCTTGCCTCCGACGTGGAAGAAAGGTACACTTAGGTTGCTCCGTCTTCCGGCACGCCCGTGCCGGAAGCGGGGACGTTCCTTCGGGGCAGGGTGAAATTCCCGACCGGCGGTGATGCGCCGACGTCCGCGCCTTTGAAGGCGGCCGGACTTCGGCCGGAGCCCGCGAGCCTGCCGGCAGGAATGCCGACGGGCAGGATCCGGTGAAATTCCGGAGCCGACGGTGAAAGTCCGGATGGGAGAAGGAACGAACGGCGGTTTTCCTCGTGGCCCGAGATCGCTTCCGGGCCGGGCGCGCACCCGGGAAGTTTGCCGCGGCCGCTTCTGCGGTGAGGCCTCGGGAACTTCCGAGGATGTACGTCCGGGTTTCGGCGGTGCGTATTCGGGTCGAAGGCCGCGCGTTCTCCGTTCTCCTGCAGCCTACCCGCCACGGAGGGACGTGGCGGGTTTTTTCGTACCCGGGGACTTTCTCGGGCGACGAAGGAGGTGGCTCCGTGTCCGGCTTGGGAGACCGTGGGGCGGCCGCTCCCTTCGGCGCAGGTGCTTTCGCCTTTCTGATTTCGCCGGGCCTCGCCCCTCTTCTTCCGCTTCCTGCGGCGGCAGAAGCGGTGGGCGCGGACGGCTGCGACGGCCCCGACGTTTCGCCCCTCGACCGTCACTTCATGGGCCTCGCCCTCGCCCTCGCCGCCGCCGCGGAAGGACAGACGGCGCCGAACCCCAACGTCGGTTGTGTTCTCGTGCGCGAAGGGCGCATCGTCGGCCTCGGCGCGCATCTCCGAGCGGGCGAACCGCACGCGGAAGTGCAAGCCCTCCGCATGGCCGGAGAGGCGGCGCGCGGCGCCACGTGCTACGTCACCCTCGAACCTTGCAGCCACTGGGGGCGTACGCCGCCTTGCGCGGTAGCGCTGCGGGATGCGGGGGTTCGGCGCGTGGTCGTCGCTCTGCGCGACCCCAACCCCCTCGTCGCAGGCGGGGGAGTGCGGATCCTCCGGGAGGCGGGGGTGGAAGTCCGGGAAGGGGTGTGCGCGCGGGCGGCACGTCGCGTCCACGCCGCGTACCTCACCCGCGTAGAACGGGGTCGGCCGTGGGTGACGGTCAAGGTGGCCATGACCTTGGACGGAAAGATCGCCACGCGAACGGGGGAGAGCCGCACGATCACGGGCGGGGAAGCGCTCCGGGCGGTGCACTACCTCCGCTTGCGCCACGACGCCGTGCTCGTCGGGGCAAACACCGTACGCCGCGACAACCCCCGCCTCACCGTGCGCCTGGGAGGCGGGAACGAGGAAATCGGGAGGCTGCGCATCGTTCTTTCGCGCTCTCTCGACCTCCCCGCCGACGCCGTCCTCTTTCGCGACGGCCTCGCCCCCGCGCTCGTCGCCACGGGGGCGGAGGGAGACTCGGAAGCCGAGAGGCGGCTCAAGGATTCGGGTGTGGAGGTCGTTCGCCTGCCGGCCGAGGGCGCGAAGGGCGAGGTCGACCTCGCCGCGCTCCTCGCCCTCCTCGCCGAACGCGGGGTAAACTCCCTCCTCGTGGAAGGGGGCGGGGAGACGATCGCCCGGTTCGTCTCCCACCGCCTCGTGGACCGTTTTGTCGTCTTCGCCGCCCCGCGCCTTTTGGGCGGGCGAAGCGCTCCCGGCTGGTTGGCGGGGGAAGGAGCGGCCACGCTCGCCGAAGGGCTCCCCCTCGTGTGGGAGGGGGTCGCGCGTTTCGGCGCGGACTTCGTCTTCGTGGGCCGTCCTACGACCGAAGAAGGGTAAAGCCCGACCACGACGGTTCGAAAGTTTGAGGAAGCTGGGGGGAGTGGCAGGTGTTTACGGGCCTCGTAGAGGGTACCGCCCGCATTCGTTCCCTGGAGCGCCTGGCTGGGGAACAGGGAGAAGCCGCGCGCCTCGTTCTCGCGGAACTTCCGTGGTCCGACCTTCCCGCGCCGGGAGACAGCGTGGCCGTGGACGGCGTCTGCCTCACGGTGGAGGTCGTGGAGGAGGACGCGCTCGTCTTCCACCTCATGCCGGAGACGGTCCGGCGGACCACCTTTGCCCACGCGGTACCCGGCATGCGGGTCAACGTGGAACGGGCGCTCCGGGTCGGGGACCCGCTCGGGGGGCACATCGTGACCGGGCACGTCGACGCGGTCGCCCGCGTCGCGGAGGTGGAGGAGGCGGCAGACGGCTCGCGCCTCGTCCGATTTGTCCTGTCCGCGGAATACGCCCCCTACCTCGCCCCCAAGGGTTCGGTGGCCGTAGACGGCGTGAGCCTCACGGTGGTCGGCGTGGAGGCGCCTGTCGGCCATGAGGTTTCCTTTTCCGTCGGCCTCATTCCGCACACCCTCGCCGTCACGACCTTGGGCACGAAGGGCCCCGGATCCCGCGTGAACGTCGAGGTGGACATCCTCGCCCGCTACGTCGTGGAGGCCGTGCGGCGCTTCACGACATCTGCGGGAACGTAGCCTGCAGGCAGGTTCTCTTTCTCGCCGCTCCGGCCTTTCAAACGTCCGGCCTTAAAGGAGGTGTCCGCGCGTGTGGGGAGCGCAGTCGCGGGTAGAGGCGGCCGTCCGCGCCCTCCGGCGAGGTCTTCCCGCGATCGTCCTCGACGACCGCGAACGCGAAAACGAGGGAGATTTCGTCCTCCTCGCCGAACACGCCACTCCCGAGGTCGTGCACTTCATGCTGCGAGAAGGGCGCGGCCTCCTCTGCGCCCCCGTGGACGTCGAGCGGGCCCGCGAACTCGCCCTGGCGCCCATGGTGGCAGACTCCCAGGATCCCAAAGAGACCGCCTTTACCGTTTCCGTCGACCACGTCTCCGTGAAGACGGGGATTTCCGCACGCGAGCGGGCGCTCACCTTGCGCGCCCTTGCCGACGCGTCCGCCCGACCTGAGGACTTTCGCCGTCCGGGGCACGTCTTTCCCCTCGTAGCCCGCCCCGGTGGCGTACGAGAACGCCGGGGACACACGGAGGCGGCGATCGAGCTCGCCCGCCTCGCCGGCGCGCGCCCGGCGGCGGCGATCATCGAAATTCTGGACGATTCCGGGGAGCCCGCCTCGCTTTCGTACCTCGAGCGCCTGGCGGCGCGGGAAAACCTCCCGTTTCTCACCGTCGAGGACATCGCCCGCGTCGTCGCGGCACTCCACGGCGAAAGAAGCGGCACGGTCGGGCTGCCGCCCGCCTCGCCCTCCTCGGCAAAAGCCGCCGACGTGGCCCCCTCCGCCCTCCTTCCCCGCCTCGAGCGGAGCGACGTCGTGCACCTTCCGAGCGAGTACGGGGCCTTCCGCGCGGTCGCCTACCGGGAGTCGGCGATCGCCTTCCCTGCGCCGGGAAACTGCGCCGTGCGCGAACACATCGCCCTGTGGAAAGGAGAGATCTCCTCCGACCGACCGATCCTCGTGCGCGTCCATTCGGAGTGCCTCACGGGGGACGTCTTCGGCTCGTACCGCTGCGACTGCGGTCCTCAGCTCGAGACCGCCCTTGCGCGCATCGAGGCGGAAGGCGGCATCCTCGTCTACCTCCGGCAGGAAGGACGGGGGATCGGCCTGTACGAAAAGCTCCGCGCTTACGCCCTGCAGGAGCGCGGCTTCGACACGGTAGACGCCAACCTCGTCCTCGGGCATCCGGTCGACGCCCGCGACTACGACGTGGCCGCCGCGATCCTCCACGACCTCGGCGTTCGGCGCGTGCGCCTCCTCACGAACAACCCGGAGAAGGTGGAGGCCCTGCGGCAGTTCGGCATCGAGGTCGTCGAGCGCGTACCCCTGGAAATCCCCCCGCGGGAGGAGAACCGCCGCTACCTCGAGGCGAAAAAGCACCGCCTGGGGCACCTGCTCTCCCATCTGTGAAGAGCCGCAGCCTTCCTCCGGTGGAGGGTTGCATCGGCTTGCGCATTTTTTGTCCGAATCGGATTTGGAGCGAAGGAGGGTTTTGCGTGCTCGACCACGACGGCACACACCTGTCCCCTTCCGAAGCGGTGCTCGAAGGCCGGCTCCGGGGAGAGGGACTCACCTTTGCCCTCGTCGCCTCGCGCTTCAACGAGTTTTTCGTACGCCCCCTCGTCCAAGGGGCGCGATCGGCCCTCGTCCGGCACGGAGTTCGTCCCGAGGACATCGCCGAAATCTGGGTTCCGGGGTCGTTTGAGCTCCCGCTGGCGGCAAAGCGCCTGGCAGAAAGCGGGGCCTTTTCCGGAATCGTCGCCCTCGGTGTCGTTATGCGGGGCGAGACGGCCCACTTCGACTACGTCGCCGGCGAAGCGTCTTCCGGCCTCGCCCGCGTCGCGTGGGAAACCGGGGTTCCCGTGGGCTTTGCCCTCCTCACCCTCGACGACGCCGAACAGGCCGTGCACCGGGCGGGGGGCAAGGCGGGGAACAAGGGCACCGAAGCCGCCCTGGCCGCGTTGGAAATGGCCAACCTCCTGCGCGACCTTCCCGCCTTTGCCCGGAAGTTTCGCCGGTGAGCCTGAACTCCACCGTATGGTAGCATAGAACTCGGGTTTGACGGTGGAGACCGGGGCGGGGGTGCTGGACGTGTTGCCGCGGCGGTGAGAACTTTTCGACCCGCGGAAGAACGCTTGGGACCGCGGTTCGCTTCCGTGCGGGGCTTGCGAAAGGTTTTGGGAGGGGGGCATTCGGTGAACGTCGCGTTTTCGACCGACCTTCTGGTAGGTTCCCACGTCTCATTTTCCAAGAAAGGGCTCTTGAACGCCGCCCAGGAAGCCCATTCCTACGGGGCCACCGCCTTCATGATCTACACGGGTGCTCCCCAGAACACGGTGCGCAAGCCCATGGCGGAGCAGTTCGTCGAGGAAGGCTGGGCGTACATGCGCCGGGCGGGGCTTCGGTACTTCCTCGTCCACGCCCCCTACATCGTGAACTTGGCGACGCCCAAAGAGGAGAGTTTTGCCTTCACCGTCCGTTTCCTCCAGGAGGAGATCGGGCGGACGCACGAAGCGCGCACGGACCTCATCGTCGTCCACCCGGGTGCCGCCGTCGGCCAAACGGAAGACGAGGCCCTCCGGCGGATTGCCTCCGGCCTCAAGGAAGTCCTGCGCGTGCCCCATCCCGTGCGCGTCGCCCTCGAGACGATGTCGGGGCAGGGGAGCGAGGTGGGGAGGACCTTCGAGCAGCTCCGCATCCTCCTCGACGAGGTGGGCGATCCGCGGCTCACGATCTGCCTGGACACCTGCCACGTCTTCGCCGCGGGCTACGACATCCTCCGCGACCTCGACGGCGTACTCGAAACCTTCGACCGCGTCCTCGGCCTCGAGCGCCTCGCCTGCGTGCACGTAAACGACAGCAAGTTTCCCTTCGGATCGCGCCGCGACCGCCACGCCGTTTTGGGGACGGGATACCTGGGATTTGCGGCGCCCTACCGCGTCGTCCACCACCCGGCCCTCGCAGGTCGGCCCTTCATCCTGGAGACGCCTTGGGTGGGTACGAAGGGCAAGGAGCGGCCGATGTACGAGGCGGAAATCGCCCTCCTCGCCGGTTGGGCGCGCCGCCGCTTTGGCGAAGAGTTCGTCCGCGACGTGGAGGCGCTTCGAAGATTTTTCGCCGAGCAGGGGATCTCTTCGCTCCGCTCCTTCGTCCTCGAAGGGTGGGAGGCCGTTCGCGCGAAGAAGGCCAAGCTCGAGCCCTTCGACGACCTGTACGGCCGGGTACGGGAGGCCGGGATGTTTCCCACCCTCGACGAGGAGAACGTGCGCCACCGGATCGTGAGCGCCCTCGCCGCGGACGAGCTAGGCGAAGAAATCCTCTCCGGGTAGGCGTCCGCCTCGCGAGTTCTCCGGAGCCAGGGTCGCCCGCGCTCTTCGCATCTCGGTACGGCGGTTTTGGGAGGTGGGCGGTTCGGTGGACCCGCGCGAAACTTCGTCCTCTCTCCGCAGCCTCGTCGCCCGCGCTTTTCGCGGCCCCGCCCTCGCCCTCGTCCTTCTCGCGGGGGCGGCCGTTCTCCTTTCCTTCTTCGAACCCGGGTTGTGGCTTCACCCGTACGTCCGCGGCTCCTTCCGCGTGCTCACGATCGTCTTCGTCTTCTGGGGGCTTTACGCCATCGCGGGACTGGTTCCCCTGTGGGAGCGCATTTTACATCTCGGGGCGACGGAAGAAGAAAAGGCGCACCGCGCCCTCCTCGTGCCCATCCTCTCCTGGACGACGCGCCTCTTTCTCGCCTTCGTAGGCGCGGGAATGGTGCTCCAGGAGTTCGGCTACCGGATCGACACTCTCGTCGCCGGGCTCGGCCTCGGGGGTCTGGCGGTGTCCCTGGCGGCGCGCGACACGCTCGCCAACTACTTCGGCGGGATCGTCCTCATCGGCGAGCGCACCTTTGCCGTGGGCGATTGGATCGAGTTCGGCGACGTGTCGGGAACGGTAGAGACCATGAACTTCCGGAGCACGAAGATCCGGGCCCAGGACGACTCGCTCATCACCGTGCCGAATGCCGTCCTCGCCCAGGCAAACATCAAAAACTGGGGGCGCGTGCGCCACCGAATGGTCCGCTACACCCTTTCCCTTCCGACGACGCTCGCCGCCTCCGAAGTGCGGGCCTTTCTCGCCGAACTCGAGGAGCTCCTCCGGCGCGACCCGAACGTTCTGGAGGATCGGATCCTCGGCGTGGAGTCGCTCGACGGGGGGCGAATCGCCGTTCACGTTCGCTTTTACGTGCGCACGGCAGACTATTCCCAGTGGTTTGCCTACCGGAGCGAGCACTTCCTCGTCCTCGGAGAACTCTTGCGGAAGTACGGCGTCTCCGCCCAGCCGCCGCTTCAGGAGGTCCTCCTCACGGAAGGCACACAAAGCCCGTCGTCCGGAGGGACGTCCTCCACCCCCGGCGAAGCTTGAGCTGCCACCATCCTTTTCCCGAGGGCGGTGAAGCGCACGTGGAGCACGACGTTCGGACCCAACACCAACCCGACCGGACGGCCACCCTGGGCGTCGCCTACGCGGTGGCCGCCTTTGCCTCTTGGGGCGTTCTCCCCCTGTATTGGAAGCAGCTCGAAGGCTATCCCGCCCTCGTCCTCCTCGCCTACCGCTTTGCCGCCTCCGCCCTCTTCATGGCCGCGTACCTCTCCGCGGCGCGGGGCTGGGGCTCCGTCCGAAGCTCTCTTCGGAACCGACGCGTAGCCGGAGGTCTCTTCCTCGCGAGCCTCCTCATTGCCGTGAACTGGGGCGTGTACATCTGGGCGGTCGAGAACGGCCACGTCTTGGATGCGAGCCTCGGGTACTACATCAACCCGCTCGTGAGCGTGGCTCTCGCGACGCTCTTCCTCGGGGAGACGCTCACGCGTCCGCAAACTTACGGCATCGCCCTCGCGGCGGTCGGGGTGCTCCTCATGGCCGTTGAGGCCCACGTCGCGCCGTGGGTGTCCTTGCTTCTGGCGCTTTCCTTCGGCTTCTACGGCCTCATCAAGAAGGTCCTGCGGGCCGACGCCCGCGCCTCGATCTTCCTCGAAACCGTCTACCTCACGCCCGTCGCCCTCGTCTACCTCGCCTGGTTTGGCCCGTCGGCCGCGCCCGGTACGGGTGCGGACGTCTTCTGGCTGATGGGAGCGGGTGTGGTCACCGCCCTTCCTCTTCTCTGGTTCTCGGAAGCCGCCCGAAGGATTCCGCTCACGTGGATCGGGTTTATTCAGTACCTCGCGCCGACGCTCAAGTTCTTCCTGGGAGTGTTCGTCTTCCACGAGCCGCTGGGCCCCGGGCGTCTCGTCGGCTTCGTCCTCGTCTGGATGGCCATAGCCGTCTTTGCTTGGGGGAGCCGGGCGTCGGAGGTGGCGGAAGAGTAGGGATCCGGAGGACGGTGCTTTCCCCTCGGGCAAGGAGACCTCATCTTTCGGAATGCGAAATTGGGACCTCGATTAGGTGGATTCACCTATGGAGAGAGGGGAATCCGGGCGCCGATTCCCAACAGGGAAAGGTTTCCGAAGAACGAAGGAGGTCGTTCTCGGTGGGTGAGGCGCCCTTTTCGCACGAATTCCCGCGGCACTCCGAGCCTACTTCCGACCGCCTTTCCCGAGGAAGCGGGCGCCCGCGCTTCCAAGACCGCGCGTTGGGAGGACAGCCGATTGAGCGCGGCCCTTACCACGGGTTTTCGGCCGCCTCCGCGGCGGGGGACGAGCCTTTCCTTCCGCGCCGCGGGGGCGAATCCCAACGCCGGCGAGGGCAGGGAGGGAACAACTCCGTCCCCTGGTGGAAGGGAATCCGCGGAAAGATCTTCGCCGCCCTCATCCTTTTCGCCCTCGTCCCCCTCCTCGCGGGGACGTTTGTGAACTACGAGTACGCTCGTGGCCTCTTCCTGGATACGGGAAAGACCCAGCTCCGCGCCAACGTCCTCTCCCTCAAGCTCCTGGCGGCGCAGTTCGAGCAGCGCGTGCAGAACGGCGAGCTCTCCCGCGAGGAAGCCCAGGAACTCTTTCGCCGCGTCGTCCTCGGACCCAAGGACGCTTCGGGAAAGCGCGACGAGCTCGACCCTGCCTTCAGCCTCGGAAAGGGAGACTACCCCTTCGCCCTCGACTTCGACGGCAACGTCGTGATGCACCCCTTTCGGGAAGGGGAGAACAAAAAGGGCGACCCGGTGATCGGCCCCATCCTCGATCTGCGCGAGGGGTACTACTCGTACCGGTGGAAGCCCTCTCCGGACGCGCCGGAACAGCTCAAGGTTGCCTACGTGACGCAGTTCGCGCCCTGGAACTGGGTCCTCGTGGACACGGTCAGCGAGGACGCCTTTAGCTCCCAGCTTTCCCGCCTCAAACAAAACGGCTACCTCCTCGCGGGGCTATCCGCGCTCATCGCCTCGCTCGCCGCGCTCGGCGTCACGCGTGCCTTCACGCGCCCCATCCTCGCCCTCGAGGCGATGGCGGAGCGACTCGCCCGCGGCGATCTCACGGCGCGAAGCGGCGTGCGGCAGGACGACGAAATCGGCCTCTTGGCCCGGGCGTTGGACGGCGCCGTGGAGGAGATCGCCCTCCTCTTTCGCCGCCTGCGCGAAACGAACGAAAGGCTCGTGCGCGTGGCGGAGGACCTCCTGCGCCTTTCCGTGGACGGTGTCTCGCTTTCCGGGCACCTGGACGAAGGGGCGAAGACGCTGGAGGACGGCGTGCGCACGCAAAACGCGGGTTTGGAGAGCGTCTCCGGGCTCATGGAAGAGCTTGCGGCGAGTTACGAGGAAATCTCCGCGAGCACGGATGCCCTCCGGCAAGATGTCAAAGGCGCCGACGCCAGAAGCCATGAAGGCGAGGCCAAGGTAGGGGCATTCCGCGAACGCATGGAGCGCCTCGTCGCTTCCATGGAAGAGGCACGCCGTCGGATGGGCGTCCTCGAAGGGGAGACGCAGGACATCACGCGCATCATCGACCTCATCACGGACATCTCCAACCAGACGGACCTCCTCGCCCTCAACGCGGCGATCGAGGCGGCGCGCGCCGGCGAGCAAGGGCGCGGATTTGCCGTCGTCGCCCAGGAAGTGCGCAAGCTCGCCGACGAAACCCGACGCTCCGTAGACGAAGTGCGCACGAAGATCCTCACGGTCCTGCGGGAGACGCAGGCGGCCTCGCAGAGCGTCGAGGAGACCGTACGCGAAGTTCTGGACGGCAAGGACGTGCTCGACGAGACGCTCAAGGTCTTCTCCTTGCTCATGGACTTTCTCCACCGCGTAGCCGAGCAGACCGAGGGGATTGCCCAGGCGATCCACGGCATGGCCGACGGGACCACGCATACGGCGGTGGAGGTCGAGCGGATGAGCAAGGCGCAGGCAGAGATCTCCCGGCTCGCCGAGGACCTCGTGACCCTCGCCGCCTCCGAGAAGGAATTCGCCGAAAAGCTTCGGCACGAAGGCGAGGCTTTGCGGCGAAGCGCACAGGAACTCGCCCGGGTTCTGGAGGCATTCGTCCTGGAGGACGAACCCGCGTCGGGGTCCGCGCTCCCGAGATCTTAGCGAAGGCCCTCGCGCGGGGTTGCGGTTGTCGGGCGGTTGAGGCCGCGGCGATGGGGTGCCGCCCCGAGATCTTAGCGAAGGCCCTCGCGCGGGGTTGCGGGGTCGAAAGGCCCGGGCGCGATACGCGGAACATACGGGAAAGACCTTCGGTCGGCATTTCCTTGCCGTTCCTTCGAACGCAAAACGCCCGCCGTACGGCGGGCGTTTTTTCGGAAAAGCGGCGAGGAGTAGTATAATGGGCGTCGGCACCGCTTTCCGCTTCCTGTTCCCTGCAGGGGTGGGATGAGAAAAGAGGTCGGGCGATGACGCGGATTCTCCAGACATCCTTTTGGATCATGGTCATCACGCTCGTGAGCAAGTTCCTGGGGTTCTTGCGGGAGACGGCCATTGCCAAGTACTTTGGGGCGACGTCCGAAGCCGACGCCTTTTTCGTCGCCTTCTCCATACCCGGCGTGCTCCTGGCGACGATCGTAGCCGCGATCGGGACCACCTTTATCCCGGTGTACGAACGCCTGGAGGGCGACAAACGCGACCGCTACCTCGCCAACATGACGACCATCGTCGGGCTTTTTTCTCTCCTCCTCTTCCTCGTGAGTTACCTCTTCGCCGGACCCCTGGTTCGCTTGTTTGCCCCGGGTTTTCCCGAGGAGACCTTTGCCCTCGCCGTGCGGCTCGAGCGCATCTTCCTCCTCACCGTCCTCTTTTTGGGGTACATCGCCCTCTTCTCTGCCTACCTCCAGGTCAAGGGGAAATTCCTCTTTCCCGCAGCCGTGGGGATCCCGTTTAACCTGATCCTCGTTGGCACCTTGTTTGCCGTGGGGAGCCGCATCGGGATCGTGGGCTTTACGTGGATTGCCGTCGTGGCAACCTTTTCCCAACTTCTCCTCCTCGTCTTTCCTTTGTTCCGCGTTGGGTTTCCGTATCGCCCCGTTCTCGACTTTCGCGAGGAGGGCTTTCGCCAAACGCTCGTCCTCTTTTCCCCCGTCGTGATCGGGACCGCGGCCTCTCAAGTGGCCGTGTTGGTGGACCGGATGCTCGCTTCGGGCTTGCCCGCCGGGAGCGTTTCCGCGCTCAACTACGCGAACAAGCTCATGCAGTTCACGTACGGCGTGTTGTCCTCGTCCCTCTTTGTCGTCCTCTTCCCTCACTTTACCCGCATCGCCGCGCGGGAGGGAACGGAAGAGCTCTCCCGCACCTTGCGGCGAACGTTGGAGGGACTTATCCTCTTCCTCCTCCCCGTGACGGCGGGGAGCGTCGTCCTCGCCCTTCCCGTGGTCCAAGTGCTCTTCGAGCGGGGGGTTTTCACGCGCGAGGCGACGACGGTCACCGCTCCCCTCTTTGCGCTCTTTTCCTTGGGTCTCTTCGGCCTTTCGCTTCGCGACCTGTGGATGCGTGCCTTTTACGCGTTGCAGGATACGCGTACGCCCATGTGGAACAGCGTGCTCGCCGTATCCCTGAACATCGTCCTGAACCTCCTCCTCGTAGGTCCCTTGGGCGCCCAAGGGTTGGCGTTGTCGACGTCCTTGAGCTTCACCGTGGCCGCCTACCTCATGCATCGCGATCTCCAGAAGCGCATCGGCCCGCTGTGGGACGAAAATCTCCGCACCACCTTGCTGCGGGCCTTCTTGGCGACCGGAGGGCTCACGCTCGCCCTTCTCCCCGTTCCGTACGTGTTTCCCTACGACTCGCGGTTTTTCGTCCGGCTCCTCCTCCTCCTCGCCGCCATCGCCCTGGGTGCGGCCCTGTACGCCCTCTTACTCTACGTCCTCGGCGACCCTACCGTGCGGCGGGTCGTCGGGCGCGGGTGGCGGAAACTCCTCGCCCTGCGCGGGAAGTCTCCCCGCGAAGTGTGGGAGAGCGGGAAGCGCGTCTTCCTGGAGCTCCTCCGGAGCTAGAGGGAGCGCACGTCCGACCACGAGAACGGCCCGAAGAGAAGGGCCCGCGAACGCCCTCGTCTCGCGACTTGGAGGGGAACTGGGATGGACCGCAAGGAGTCACTTCTCGCCCTTTTACGCCAGGCCCAAGGGCCCGTAAAGGGGAGTGAGCTCGCCCGAGCGCTCGGCGTAAGCCGCCAGACGCTCGTGCAGGACATCGCGTTTTTGCGCAAGGACGGCTTCCGCATCCTCTCGACGACGCGGGGGTACCTCCTCGAAGAGGCACCCCCGAAGGAACACGAGGTCATCGGAATCTCCCACCCTCCCGAGCGCCTACGGCGGGAACTCGAGATCCTCGTCGCGCACCACGTCGAGGTGGCGGACGTGATCATCGAACACCCCGTGTACGGGACGCTCCGAGCGGAACTGGGAATCCGAACGCCCAAGGACATCGGAACCTTTATGAAGAAGTGGCGTGGGAGTCACCTTCCTCTGCTCAGCGAAATCACCGGAGGCCATCACTACCACACGCTCGTGGCGGAAGAGCCGGAATACATCGAGGCGGCGATTCGCGCCCTAGAAGACGATGGCTTTCCCGTGGAACGGACGTAGGGTCGTTCGCAGCCGCCCGCGTCAGCCTCCGTAGAAAAACCCCGTCTCGCGCAGGGTGAGCGTCTCTACGCCCTCCCGATGGACTCCGGCGTCGACCACCTCTCCGACGTAGAGGACGTGGTCGCCGACGTCCACGCGCTCCACGACGCGGCACTCGATGTAGCTTACGGCGTCATCGAAGATCGGGCAGCTCGTAATCCCCGGTCGGAAGGCGTACCCGCCGAGCTTTCCTTCCTCTTCGCGTACGGGCCCGAAAAACGTCTGGGCGAACTCTTTGGCACCCGCCGGGAGGAAGTTCACGCTGAAGACGCCGGAGGTAGCGATTTCTTCTTCGGAGCGCGAGCCCTTCTTCGCGGCTAGGGCTACCCGCGGCGGCTCGAAGGACACCTGGGTGAGCCAGTTGGCGGCAAAGGCGTTCGGCCCGTGTTCGCCTTTCGTCCCCACGACGTACAGACCGTAGACGATGCCCCGGAGGGCCGTCTTCCGTGCCTTAGGATCCACGAAGAACCCCTCCCCGTCGGGATGTGTTCTCCCGCCTTTTTGCGGCTTCTTCGGGGCACGCGCTTCGCCCCCTCCATGGATTGTACCCGCAAAGCGCCCGTGGCGCACGGTGCGAGGTGCGGAGCGGCGTTTCTGGATTCCCCGGCGGCGTCTGCGGTAAGATGAATTCCAGAGCGGCGGTTCCGCACCCGAAGGGTGAGGAGGTGGCGGGGTGGACAACCTCGAGATCGCCTGGGTCCTCTCGCGCATCGCCGACTCCTACGAAATTCTCGGGGAGAGCGTATTCCGCGTAAACGCCTACCGCCGCGCGGCGGAGACCGTAGAGCGCCTCGACCGACCTGTCGCGGAGGTGCTCGAAGATCTCCCCGGCGTGGGGAAGAGCATCCGCGCGGTTATCGAAGAGCTTCTGTCTACGGGAGAATCGCGGCTTCTCCGCTCGCTCGAGGAGCGCATCCCCGGCGACCTCCTGCGCCTCCTGGACGTTCCGGGCATCGGGCCGCGAACGATCTATCGCCTGTACAGCGAACTCGGGCTCACCACCGTGGAGGAAGTGCGGGCCGCCGCCGAGGCAAAGAAGATCCGAACGCTCAAGGGGTTCGGCGGGAAACTCGAAGGGCGGATCCTCGAGGGGATTCGCGCCATGGGGAAGCGCCGAGAGCGTGTGCCCCTCGCCGAGGTCTACCCTCTGGCGCAGGCGCTCGTCGCCCGGATCCGGCGGATTCCCGGGGTGCTCGAGGCGGTCGTCGGGGGGAGCATCCGCCGGCTGGAGCCGACGGTCGGCGACATCGACATCGCCGTGAAGACGACGGTACCCGAGGAGGTCTCCGAGCGCATCACCCGTCTTCGGGGCGTGCGAGAGATCCTCGCCCGCGGAGAGGACGCCCTCTCCTTTCGGTACGAGCTCCTCTGGCCCATCCGCGTGGACATCCGCTTCTTTGCGCCGGAGGTCTTCGGTTCCGGGCTCGTCTACTTCACGGGGGACAAGGAACACAACATCTACTTTCGGCGGCTGGCCAAGGCCCGCGGGTACCACCTGAGCGAGTGGGGATTCGAGCGCGAGGCGGATCAGGCCGATCGCGTTCTCTGTCCGGAAGAGGAGGACGTCTACCGCTTTTTGGGCCTCTTCGCTCCGACGCCGGAACTCCGCATCGGCGACACGCCCTTCCGTCCGGAAAATCGGGCGCGGATTCCCCACCTCGTTCGTCTCGAAGACATCCGCGGCGATTTGCACATGCACACGGATTACTCCGACGGCGGCGACAGCTTGGAGGCTATGGCCCGTGCTGCCCTCGCCCGCGGGTACGCGTACATCGCGATCACCGACCACTCCCGTTCGCTCAAGGTGGTCGGCGGCCTCTCCCTCGAACGCCTGCGCGAGCAAGGAGAAGCGATCCGCCGTTTGGAGGAGCGGCTTTCCGAAGAAGCGGGCCGTCCGTTTTACATCCTCCGCGGTGCCGAAGTGGACATTCTTCCCGACGGCTCCCTCGACTACGAGGACGAAGTCCTTCGCGAGCTCGACCTCGTCGTCGCTTCGGTGCACACGCACTTTCAGCAGTCGCGGGAGGAAATCACCGCGCGGATCGTCCGCGCCGCCCGCCACCCCTACGTGGACATCATCGGTCACCCTACGGGGCGCGTGTACGGACGCCGGGACGCCTACGCCCTCGACGTCGAGGCCCTCGTCGCGGCGGCGCAGGAGAGCGGCGTGACCGTGGAACTCAACGCTCACCCGTACCGCCTCGACCTCGGTCCATCCCACCTCGCCCTTGCGCGGGAACACGGCGTCCGCATCGCCATCGACACGGACGCCCACAACGTAGAAGGTCTCGAGGACATGTTCTTCGGGGTGGCCACGGCGCGCAAGGCGTACGTTCTCCGGGAGTCGGTGATCAACACCTGGGACTTCCCGCGCCTGTGGTCGTACCTCAGGCGCAATCGAGGACCTTCTCCCTACCGCGGCCGGGAAGTGTAGTCCGGTCGCATGCCGGACTCCCTCGAGATGACCCGAGGAAAGGAGGAAAGCCGTGGCGGACGCGGAACGATTTTCCCACGACCCATTTGCCCCCTTTGCGGAATCCTACGATGCGTGGTTTTCTACCCCCCTCGGGGCGTACGCCGACCGGGTGGAAAAGACCCTCCTTCGCCAGGCTTTGGACCCCCTGCCCGGCGAAGAGTTTCTCGAAGTCGGTTCCGGGACCGGCCACCATGCCTTGTGGCTCGCCGCCCGAGGCGTACGCGTCGTGGGCGTGGAGCCCTCCGCGGCCATGCGCCGCGTGGCGGAAGGCAAGGTCGCCCGTGCTCCCGGCGAAGTCCGAGACCGCGTGCGTTTTCTCGCCGGCGTCGGAGAACGCCTCCCTTTCTCGGAAGCGAGCTTTTCCGCCGCCTACGCGGTAACCGCCCTCGAATTCGTCGCCGATCCTGCCGCAGTCGTGCGGGAGATGTGGCGCGTGCTTGCACCCGGCGGGCGGCTCGTCGTCGGGGCGATCGCCGGCGACGGGGCGTGGGGAGAGCTCTACCGGGAAAAAGGCCGCGACCCCGAAAGCGTGTACCACGGAGCCCGTTTCTTTACGGAGGCGGAGCTTCGGGCGCTTGTTCGAGACTTGCCCGGCGCCGGTCGCCCCTGGGTCCTCCGGGGGCTTTACGTTTCGCCCTCCGTCCGCGAGCCCGCCGGGCGGGCATGTCTCGACGAGCTAGAAGCGCAGGGGGAGGGGAGGGAGCGCCCGGGCTTTCTCGTCGTCCGCGTGGAAAAGATGGGGTGAGGAGGTGAGCGAGGTGGAGGTGCGCGAGCTGGAGCGCCTCGAATTCGATCGCCTGCGCGCGCGCGTCGCCGAACTGGCGGATACTCCGATGGGACGCCGCATCGTCGAGGTGCTCCTTCCGACTTCCGACGCGGGGGAAGCCGTGCGCCGCCTCGCGGAGACCGAAGAGGCGCTCGTGTGCCTTCCCAAGGTCCCCTCCCTTTCCGGCGTGGCGGACATCCACCCGTGGGTCGTGCGGGCGGGGAAGGGAGGCGTCCTCCCCCCCGAGGCCTTCCTCGCCCTGCGCGCGCACCTCCGCGCCGCGGAACGGCTCCGCCGCACCCTCGCGGAAGTCTCCCGCGAGCGGCCGCTCCCGAACCTTTTGGCGTACGCCGAGCGCCTCGCCTCGCTACCCGCACTCGTCGAGGAAATCGAATGGGTGTTCGACGAGCGCGGGGAGGTCCTCGACCGCGCCTCGGACGACCTCCTCGAGATTCGCCGCCGCCTGCGGGAACTCGACGCCCGCGTCCGGGAAATCCTTCAGGACTACGTGCGGAGCCCCGAATTTCGCCAGCACCTCCAAGAACCCGTAATCGCCTTCCGCGCGGGGCGTCCCGTTCTCCCCGTAAAGAGCGGTTCGGCACCCGTGTTCGGGGGGAGGATCGTCGACGTCTCCCAGTCCGGCTACACCATCTTCGTCGAGCCGGAGAGCGTCGTGGCCCTGGGAGACCGGAGGCAGGCGCTCGTCGCCGAAGAAGCGCGGGAAATCGAGCGGATCTTGCGCCGGCTGAGCCGCAAGGTAGGCGCGCGCGCCCACGAACTCCTCGCCTCGCACGAGGCGCTGGGCGCCCTGGACGCGATCTTTGCGCGGGCGCGCTACGCAGCAGAGCTCCGCGCGACACGCCCCGCTCTGCGCCCACGGGGGCGCATCGTGCTTCGGGGTGCCCGGCATCCCTTTTTGCCCCCTGCAAGCGCCGTGGCCAACGACATCGTCTTTCCCGAAGGGGTGCGGGCGCTCCTCCTCACGGGTCCGAACACAGGGGGTAAGACGGTCACCCTGAAGACGGTCGGACTTCTCGCGGCGATGGCGCAGTCCGGCCTCTTCGTCCCGGCCCGGGAGGCAGAGCTCCCCGTCTTTGACGGGATTTACGCGGACATCGGCGACGAGCAGAGCCTCGAGCAAAGCCTGTCCACGTTTTCCGCGCACATGGGGCACATCGTAGAAATTCTCCGACGGGCGACGGAGGACAGCCTCGTCCTCTTGGACGAGATCGGGGCGGGGACCGACCCGGCGGAAGGGGCCGCCCTCGCCCAGGCGATCCTCGACGCCCTGCTCGCCCGGGGCGCACACGTTGTCGCCACGACGCACTACGGCGAGCTCAAGGCCTATGCCCTCTCCCGTCCGGGAATCGTGAACGCCAGTGTCTCCTTCGACCTCGAGACGCTTCGACCGACGTACGAACTGCGCATCGGGATTCCCGGTGAAAGCCACGCCCTGACGATCGCCCGCCGTTTGGGATTGGAGGAAGGGATCCTCGCCGCCGCAGAGCGGTACCTTCGGACCGGACGGGAACTCTTAGGGGAACGTATCGCGGAGCTGGAGCGCGCCCGCGCTGCCCAAGAGCGTGCGCGGGAAGAGGCGGAAGCCACGCGCGCCCAATACGCGGCGGAACTCGAGGCCTTGCGGCGCGAACGCGAGGACTTTCGCCGCGAACGCGAGCGAATTCTCACCGAAGGGAGGGCGCAGGCAGAAGAACACGTCCGCCGGGCGCGGAGCGAAGCCCGGGCGATCCTCCGGGAACTGCGCGCCCTCCGCGATGAACTCGTTCGCCTCGCTTCCCACGCCCAGAAGACGCGGGGGGGAGAGGGGGGCGTGCCCGAGCTGCGGGCGAGCGAGCTCTTGCGTGCGGCCGAGGCAGCCTACCGCCGCCTCGCCCACGAGGAGGAAGCGCTCCCGCAGGCATTTGCCGGTGGACAAAAGGAAGATCCGGCAAGGGGAGAAGCCCGTGCGGCCGAACGGGAGGAAGGGGAAGACCGTTCTCCTCGCCCCGGAGACCGCGTATACCTCCCCCGCTACAACCTTCAAGCGGAGGTGGTCCAGGTCACCCCCCGGGAACTCGTCGTCCGCGCCGGTTCCCTGCGCATCGGCGTCCCGCCGGACGAGGTCGTGAGCTTACGAACGAACGGCGGACCGTCATCCGTACCCGGGCGGAAGGAGCGCGCTTCTCGCCGGGAACAAGGCGCCGAACCGGCGGGCGGTCACTTCCTTCGGGCGGACGCCGCGGTCACACCCGAGCTCGACCTTCGGGGGATGACCGTAGAAGAGGCGTTGCACACTCTGGAGCACTACCTCGACCGCGCCCTGCTCGCCGGGTATTCGCGCGTGCGCGTGATCCACGGGCTCGGAACGGGTGCCCTCCGCCGTGCCGTGCGGGAACGCCTGCGGGAGCTCCCGTACGTCCGGGCCTTTCGTGCCGGGGGAGAGGGGGAAGGCGGCGAAGGCGCGACGGTTGTCGAACTCGTCCCTTAAGGCACTCTTAGGGTAAGGCAGAGGAATGCCCTTGCGCCGTCTCCGTCCCAAGGTTGGAGCCGCTCTCGTCTTCGGGAGTGTTTTGAGATCTGGATCTCTCGTGTCGAGGAAAAAAGAGGAAAGTGGACTTTACACCGAATACACCGAAGGAGGAACGTGCCGTGGAAATTTCCGCACAACTCCAGCTTTACCCGCTCGCCGAGGAGGACTACGGGACGGTGATCTGGAAGGCGATCGACCGCCTGCGCGCCTACGAAGACCGGGGCTTGCGCGTCGAGGTCGGCCCCATGAGCACGCTCATCGCGGGAGAGGCGGACCTCGTTTGGCGCGCCGTGCGCGAGCTCTTCACCTTTGCGGCAGAGGGCCGACGGATCGTCCTCGTGGCGACGATGAGCAACGTCTGTCCCAAACGGGCGTGACCGGTCTCTCCCGCACGTCAACTTTTTACGGGATGGGGGGGAAGGGGCTTGTCGGGCGCGTTCGGAGAAGGGGAGGGTGAAAGGACTCGGGTGCGACCCGTCGAGACCACGGACGCGAGCTTTTCCCGCGAAGTCGAGGAATTTTCGGGGTGGTGCGTCGTCGAGTTTTCCACGGAGTGGTGCATCCCCTGCCGGATGTTCTCCGGGGTCGTCCGCAGGGCGGTCGATCCCTTTCTTTCCTCCGGTGCGTGCAAGTTCGTCCGGCACGACGTCGATCGCGGTCCGGCCGTCGCCGAGCGGTACGTCGTGTACGCGGTTCCCGCTCTGTGCGTATACTTCCGAGGAGGCGTGCGGGGGAAGCTCCTCGGGTACCACCCCGAAGAGGAGGTGCGGACGTTCTTGTCCCGCCTCATCGGCCTTTCGTAAACGCCCCGGCGCGGATGACCCCGACCGCGTTAAATTTACATGTAATCTACAGTGCAAATGAATTTTTTATCCCGGCGACGGATCCGTTGCCGGGATGTTGTTTTTTGTCCTCCCCCTTGCGTTTTTCCGGGCCGTCCTGTAGAATAACGCCAAACTTCTGTTATACAACGTACTGGTACAGGAGGGAGGCTGTGTACATGCGTACCGCTGTGGCGCAAATTGTGGAGGACCCGAAATTTCGGACGTTCCTGCGCAAGAAGGTCCTCACCCTCTGGACGGTGGTCGTCCTCTTTCTCGTGTTTTACATGCTCCTCCCCATCTTTGCGGGGTACGCAAAGCCGCTCATGGCGAAGTACGTCCTCGGTTTCGTCACCTTCGGCTACGCCTTTGGGCTTCTCTACTACCTCGTCGCCTGGGGTCTCGCCTTCGTGTACGTCGTTCTCGCCCGCAGCTTTGACCGGGACGCGCGAGCCTTTGCCGAGAAGGCCACGAACGGCGCGGCGGAAACCGCTTCCGCGCTTCCGGGGACGCTCGGTGCTCGTTCGGCCGAAGCCGTGAGGTGAGGGGGCGGCGCAGGGCGACGGGGAGGCGCTTTCCCCTCCTCGTGGTCGACAACGGGGAAGCGCGTTCGTGGGAAAGCACGATTTCCGCCTGGAGCGAGCACGCCGAAACCCAAAGGGAGGAGCGGAGCGCATGGCCCACGTTCTGGGGATTTTGCTCTTCTTGGGGATTATATTCCTCACGCTCTACATCACGTATTGGGCAGCCCAACGCGTCCGCGGCACGAACGAGTTTTACGCCGCGGGGCGGTCGCTCACGAGCTGGCAAAACGGCTTGGCCATTGCCGGGGATTACCTCAGCGCCGCGTCGTTTCTCGGGATTGCCGGCCTCGTGGCCCTGAACGGCTACGACGGCTTCCTCTACGCCATCGGGTTCCTCATGGGCTACATCGTCGTCCTCTACCTCGTCGCCGAACCCTTGCGGAATTCCGGGAAGTTCACCGTCGCCGACATGCTCGCCTTTCGCCTCAACGCCCGTCCCGTCCGAAGCGCGGCGGCCCTCGTGACGATCACGATCAGCACCTTTTACCTCGTGGCGCAGATGGTGGGTGCTGGCGCGATCATCCAACTCCTCATCGGGATTCCCTACGAGTGGGCGGTCCTCATCGTCGGCGTGCTCATGGTGATCTACGTCGTGTTCGGCGGCATGCTCGCCACGAGCTGGGTGCAGATCGTCAAGGCCGTCCTCCTCCTCGCGGGGACGATCCTCCTCGTCTTCTTCGTCGGGCTCGCCTTTCACTTCAACCCCTCGGAACTTTTCCGGCAGGTGGCGGAGAAGTACGGGCCTCAGTACCTGAGCCCCGGGGTGCTGTACAAGAACCCCATCGACCTTCTCTCCCTCGGCCTCGCCCTCGTCCTCGGTACGGCGGGTCTGCCCCACATCCTCATTCGCTTCTACACCGTTCCTACGGCGCAAGACGCCCGCAAGAGCGTCCTTTGGGCCATGGGTGTGATCGGCGTCTTTTACCTCCTCATCACCTACGTCGGCTTCGGCGCCATGGTGCTCGTGGGTCCCGACGCGATTAAGGCGGCCGATAAGGGCGGCAACATGGCCGCTCCGCTCCTCGCCCTCGTCCTCGGGGGCGGTCAGGGGAGCTTTGCCGGGGAGCTCTTCATGTCGGCCATCGCCGCCGTCTCCTTCGCGACGATCGTGGCTGTGGTGGCCGGGCTCGTGATCGCCGCCTCCGGGGCGTTTGCCCACGACATCTACACGAACGTGATCCGCGGCGGAGAGGTGGACGAGCGGAAGCAGTTCCTCGTCGCCCGATACACGGCCCTCGCCATCGGTGGATTGTCCATCTTGATCGGGATCGCCGCCAAAGGGCAAAACGTCGCCCACCTCGTCGGCCTCGCCTTTGCCGTGGCCGCGAGCGCGAACTTGCCCGCAATCCTTCTCTCCCTCTACTGGAAGCGATTCAACACGGCGGGGGCCCTCGCGGGGATGCTCGCCGGCCTCTTCACTTCGGTGGGGCTGGTGCTCGTAGGCCCCAACGTGATGGGCGAGGGAGCCCTCTTCCCCTTCTCCAACCCCGCCATCGTGAGCATTCCCGTCGGGTTCCTCGCCTCCGTGCTCGTGAGCTTGGCCACGCGGCCGGAGACCGAGTACTCCGACCGATACGACGAGCTCGTGTTTCGGGCGCACACGGGCGTCGGAGCCGAGTGAGGTTGCAGGAGCCCAGAAATTTGCCTCGCCGGATCCTTTGCATGGGTCGAGCAGTTGTGCTAAGTTTTTCGTATCCGAAACAGCTTACGGGAGGCGAAAGGTGCGATGGTACAGGAGCTCCGCCAGGGGGAGGAAATCCTCCTACCCGAAAATCCCAACCCGAACCTCAAGGACTACGAAGAAGCGCGTCGGACGTTTAAGTGGGAAGACGTGGAAAAGGAATTCACCTGGTACCGCACGGGCAAGGTGAACATGGCCTACGAAGCGATCGACCGCCACGCCGAATCTTGGCGGAAGAACAAGGTCGCCCTCATCTACGTGGACCGCGAGCGCGAGGTAAAGTACACGTTCGCCGAGATGAAGGAGCACACCGCACGCGTCGCCGCGGCCCTCACCTCCCTCGGCCTCCAGAAGGGAGATCGCGTCTTTGTCTTTCTCCCTCGTTCGCCGGAGCTCTACATCGGGATTCTCGGGATCATCAAGGCGGGGCTGGTGGCCGGTCCCCTCTTCGAGGCGTTCATGGAGGCCGCGGTCAAGGACCGCCTCATGGACAGCGGCGCCAAGGCCCTCATCACGAACGCCGATCTCCTCCCGCGCGTCCCCTACCGCGATCTCCCCGACCTCGAGCACGTGATCGTCGTCGGCGCCAAGGATTTGCCGCCGTCCGACGGCAAGACGAAGTTCCTCCGTTACGAGGAACTCGTCGCCGAGGCACCACGGGACTTCGAGCCCGTGTGGCTCACGCGGGAAGACGGGATGATCCTCCACTACTCCTCGGGTACGACGGGCAAGCCCAAGGGCATCTACCACGTGCACAACGCGATGATCCAGCAGTACATCACGGGGAAGTGGGTGCTCGACCTCAAGGAAGAGGACGTCTACTGGACGACCGCCGACCCCGGCTGGGTGACGGGGACGAGCTACGGGATCTTCGCGCCGTGGCTCAACGGGGCGACCAACCTCGTCCGCGGCGGGCGCTTCAACCCGGACGACTGGTACGCCACGATCGAGAAGTACCGCGTCACCGTCTGGTACAGTGCGCCGACGGCGTTCCGCATGCTCATGGGCGCCGGGGAGGAGGTTGCCAAGAAGTACGACCTGAGCTCTCTCCGCCACGTCCTGAGCGTCGGGGAACCCTTGAACCCCGAAGTCGTACGCTGGGGGTACCGCGTCTACAAGCAGCGCATCCACGACACGTGGTGGATGACGGAGACCGGAGCCCACATCTGCGTGAACTTCGCCTGCCTGCCGATCAAGCCGGGCTCCATGGGAAAACCCATCCCCGGGGTGGAGATCGGGATCCTCGACGACGAGGGGAACGAGCTGCCGCCCAATACGCCGGGGAACCTCTGCATCAAGACGCCGTGGCCCTCCATGTTCCGTAAGGTGTGGAACAACGAGGCGAAGTACCAGGAGTACTTCCGCTTCCCGGGTTGGTACATTTCCGGCGACGTGGCCATGAAGGACGAAGACGGGTACTACTGGTTCCTCGGCCGCGCCGACGACGTGATCCTCACGTCGGGCTACCGCGTAGGTCCTTTCGAGATCGAGAGCAAGCTCGTAGAGCACCCGGCGGTCATGGAGGCGGGCGTCATCGGCAAGCCCGACCCGGAGCGCGGCGAGATCATCAAGGCCTTCGTCGTCCTCCGAGAGGGCTATCAGCCGAGCGAGGAACTCAAGAAAGAGCTCATGGACTTCGTGAAGAAGGGTCTATCCGCCCATGCCGTGCCTCGGGAGATCGAATTCCGCGACAAGCTTCCCAAGACGCGGAGCGGGAAGATCGTCCGCCGGGTCCTCAAGGCTTGGGAACTCGGGCTTCCCGCGGGCGACCTCTCCACGCTGGAGGACTGACGGCGGGAAGGAACGGAGTCGTTCGACCGCAGGCCGGCGTCGGCCTGCGGTCTTCTTTTCTCGCGGCTCTCTTCGCGTACGCACCCCGACGCGGAAGGGGGAGAAAGGGCGAAGCTCGGCTTCGGTTTTTGGGGAAGGGACGGCGCGAGGTATCCTTCGGAAAGGCTGCACCCGAAGGGCACGCCGGCGGGTTGCCGGCGTTTTGCTATACTCAAAAAGGGAGGTTTCCCGCGGGAGGCCGCACGGGTCCGGATGGGCGTTGGCAGATCGCGGCCTTTCCGCTTCCGAACGGCCCGGAAACGGAGGGCGTGCCCATGCTCCCTCTTTCTACGGCGGTGACGCTCGTCGCCGTCCCCGTCTTCGTCCTCGGGATCTTTTTCGGTTCGGCGCTGTGGTTCGGCCGAACTCTGGGATTTTCCTGGAGCGCCGTGGGCTACGGCGCCTTTGCCTACTTCTTCTTCGCGCTCATGCTCGGCCAGATCTTCACGCGCCAGATCTTCCTCGGCTCTCTCGGGATTCTCACGGCCTTCGGCGGGGGAGGAAACGTCGCGGAGATCACGCTCCTCGCCGGGACGTTGGCTTTTTACGGCGTTTTCGGCCGGGCGGGCACCCTCGCCCTCGCGCGCGATCGGCTCGAAGGCTCCCCTTCGGAGGCGCTTTCGTTCGGGATGGGCTACGGAGGGATGTCGCTCCTCCAGCTCACGTTCGTCGCCACGCTTTGGAACTTCGGGCGGGCGTGGGAGATCCGCTCCCGCCTCTCGGGAGAACTCTCTCCGGAAGCCCTCTGGGGACTCTTTCCCTCGGAGATCCTTCGGGCTTTCCTCGAATCTCCTTGGATTCTCGCCTACCGCTACGGCCTCTTTCCCCTCCTCTGGTACATCTGGGACGTCGCCCTCTCCGCCCTCCTCTACCTGGCCGTCGTACGGAAAAAATACGCACTCGTCGGCGCGGCGTTCTTCGTCGACGTTGTCGCGCGCGTCCTCACGCGCTCTCCCGACGTTCTTCCCTTCGCTTGGCCGCTTGCCCCCAAGGGCGGAGACGCAGGGTGGTTCCTCTTGCTCGCCTTCGTCCTCGCCTGGCTCGCCCGCGAGTTTCGCAGGGGAGAATCCGGATGACCGTCTTCCCACGCTTTCGGGAAAAAGTAAAAGGTAGGGAAGGGTGGTGAGGCGGGTGGCGGAAGGACCGATCGAGGGGTCTTTCCCCGGGGATCGCGGACGCCTTCGGGCCAAAGTGGAGCTTCTGCCGGAACGACCGGGCGTGTACCTCATGAAGAATGCCCGGGGGGAGGTCATCTACGTCGGAAAGGCGAACTCCCTCAAACAACGCGTCCGCTCGTACTTCACGGGCGCCCACGACGCGAAGACGGAGCGGATGATTGCCGAGATCGCCGACTTCGAGACGATCGTCGTGCCCAACCCGACGGCGGCGCTCCTCCTCGAGATGAACCTCATCAAGCGTTACGCGCCGCGCTACAACGTCCTCCTCAAGGACGATAAGTCCTACCCCTACATCAAGGTCACGCACGAAGAACACCCGCGGATCGAGATCACCCGGCGCGTCCAGCCGGACGGAGGGCGCTACTTTGGCCCCTATCCGCACGCCCAGGCGGCGCGCGCCACGAAGCGCCTCCTCGACAAGCTCTACCCCCTTCGGAAGTGCCGGACCCTTCCCGACCGGCCGTGTCTGTACTACCACATGGGGCAATGCCTTGCGCCGTGCATCCGCCCGGTAGACTCGGGTACCTACGAGCCGATGATCCGGGAGATCGCCGCGTTCCTCCGAGGGAAGACCGAAGGTGTGGAGAGGCGTCTCGAGGCGCAGATGTGGGAGGCGGCCGAACGTTTCGACTTCGAGCGGGCAGCACAGCTCCGCGACCTCTTGCGGGAGATCGGTCACCTCAAGGAAGAACAGGCGGTGCTCTTCCCGAACCGTTCGGAGGACTGGGACATCGCCGCCTTTTCCGCGGAGCACGGTCGCATCGCTGTTCAGATCTTTCACGTGCGCGCGGGCAGGCTCTTAGAGGGAGAGCGGGACATCCGTCCCTACTACGGCGAACCCGAGGAGGCCTTCGTCCAGTTCCTCGGTCAGTACTACCTCGACTTCGACGCCGCCAACCGCCCCAGCCTCCTCCTCCTCCCTCCGATCGAAGACGCCGAGGCGCTCGGGCAGGCGTTGGGCGTTCGGGTCCACGTCCCGAAGCGCGGGGGAAAGAGGCGCCTCCTCGAGATGGCCCAGGAAAACGCCCGGCACGCCCTGGAGGAGCACGTCGCCTTGGAGACGCGGGACGCGCAGCGCATCGCCTCGGCCTTGGAGGAACTCGGGCGCGCCCTGGGCATTCCCGCTCCCCGGCGGGTCGACGTCCTCGACCAGTCCCACCTCTTTGGCGCCCAGGCGGTGGGCGTCGTCGTCGTCTTCGTGGACGGCCGTCCGTCCAAACACGACTACCGGACGTACCGGATCCGCGAGGCAACCCGAGGCGACGACTACGGGGCCCTCCGGGAAGTCCTCCGGCGTCGCTACGGCAAGCTCCTCGAGGAAGGCGGGCCTTGGCCGGATCTCGTCGTCCTGGACGGAGGCCGAGGACACTTGACCGTAGCCCGCGAGGTGCTCGCGGAAGAGCTCGGGCGGCCCACCCCGCTCCTCGCCCTGGCCAAGGACGAGCGCCACGAGACGCGCGTGGCGCTGGCCGGAGATCCGCCGCGTCCCCTCGCCCTCTCCCGGCGCGGTGCGGCCTTCCTCCTCCTCGTGCGCATGCAGGAAGAGGTCCACCGCTTTGCCGTGGCGACCCACCGACGGCGGCGGAAGAAAGAGGCCTTCGTCTCGATTCTCGACGAGGTTCCGGGCATAGGTCCCAAACGGAAGCGCGAACTTCTCCGCCGCTTCGGTTCCCTGGAGCGCATCCGGACGGCGAGCGAGGAGGAGCTCGCCGCCGTAGTGGGAAAGAAGCTCGCCCCAACATTGCGGGCGTTTTTGGCGTCCGCCGGGCACGGGGAGGGCGTCCTCACGGCCTACGGGGTGGCCGAGCCCTCCGTCGAGTACCGCACGGGCGAAGGAACCGGCCACGTCGAGGTGGACGGCCCGCCCGCGGAAGGTGCCGATGTGGGAGGCCCTTCCTGAGGATTTCGGGGGGATCTCGTGTCTTTGCCGGGGGAGGGATGCAGGCGTCGGAGACCTTGCGGGAAAAATCACGGCTCCGTAGAATAGATAAAGCTTTTGCAAGAGCGGATCGAGCGAATTCGGTCGCGTAGGGGGTAACGCCGGTGCGCGTTGTGCAGAAGTACGGTGGTTCATCCCTCGCGACGCCCGCGCGGATCCTGAGCGTGGCCGAGCGTATCGCGCGGGCGTACCGCGAACACGGACCGTTGGTCGTCGTGCTTTCTGCGATGGGCGATACGACGGACGAGCTCCTCGCCCTTGCCCGCGAGGTCTCCCCGCGTCCCCACCCGGATGCCCTGGACCTCCTTTTGTCTACGGGCGAGGTCGTGTCCATCGCCCTCATGGAAATGGCGTTGCGCGACCGCGGCGTACCGGCGGTGGCCCTCATGGGATGGCAGGCGGGAATCCGTACGACGCCTTCCTTCGGTCGGGCCCTCATCGAGTCCGTGGAGTCGGCGCGCCTCGAACGCCACCTGGGAGGCGGGAGGGTCGTCCTCGTCGCGGGGTTTCAGGGAGTTACCGCCGAAGAAGAGATCACCACGCTCGGCCGTGGGGGGAGCGATACTACGGCCGTGGCGCTCGCAGCTGCCCTTGGAGCGGAGCGGTGCGAGATCTACACGGACGTGGACGGCGTGTACACGTCCGACCCGCGGATCGTTCCCAAGGCGCGCAAGCTTGCGCGCATCACCTACGACGAGATGCTCGAACTCGCCCACCTCGGTGCCGTCGTGTTGCACCCCCGGGCCGTGGAACTCGCCAAACGCTACGGAGTACCGCTCTACGTGGCCACTTCGTTGGACGATCGGGAAGGGACGTGGATCGGAGGGGAGGCGCAGGAAGTGGAAGGAGGTCGCGTCGTCACCGGCGTCGCCGTAGACGAATCCGTCTCCCGCGTGACGCTTCGGGGTGTTCGTCCGCCGGAAGGGGCCCTCAAGCGCCTGTTCGGCGTTCTGGCGGAGGCGGAAATCAACGTGGACATCATCATTACGAGCGCGGCCGGCCCCGACGGGCTGGACGTCGCCTTCAGCCTCGAGGCGGTGGACCTCGAGCGCGCCGTCGAACTCCTCGCGGCGCGGCGGAGCTCCCTCGCTTACGACCGCCTGGATGCGGAAAGCGGGCTGGCCAAGGTGTCCGTCGTGGGCGCGGGGATGGCGTCGCGTCCCGGGGTAGCAGCCGGCGTGTTCCGCACCCTCGCCGACGCGGCGATCGACGTGAAGATGGTTTCCACTTCGGAGATCAAGATTTCCGTCGTCGTCGAACGCGAGCAGGCGCGGCGCGCCGCCCGCCTCCTGCATTCGGCGTTCGGCCTCGACGACGAGAGGTCCGAGGCGGAAGGCGCCCCATCCGCCCAGGGCGGAAGGCGGGAGACCTAGTTCGCAGGGGGAATTTCGAAAAGCCCTCGATACCGGCCTACACCCCCCCAGTCCCTTCCACATACGATGCGTTGACATCCGGCACCGCATCTTCTCGGGTGGCTTCGGAAGGGAGGGGTAGGGGTGGCCCCCAACCTCGAACGTTCGTCGATCCTCACACCGCGCGAACGGGAGGTCTTCGAACTCCTCGTAAAGGATAAAACCACCAAGGAGATCGCGCGCGAGCTCTTTATCAGCGAAAAAACCGTGCGGAACCACATCTCCAACGTGATCCAGAAGCTGGGCGTCAAGGGACGATCCCAGGCCGTCGTAGAGCTCGTGCGCATGGGGGAACTAAAGATCTAGCTGGCCGGGGAAGTTTCGATTTGCTCGCCCCCTGGCGTAGGCGGAACGTCGACCGAGGAGCCCCTACCGCTCCGCGCATTATGCTTTCTTTTGCGCCACCGTGGCCGCCTGCTGTAAGGGGTCCCACACGCCGTTAAACGGCGGCGCGTAGGCGAGGTCGAGGGCCTGAAGCTCGTCGATCGTAAGACTGGCGTAGAGCGCCGTGGCGAGGACGTCGATGCGCTTGTCTACGCCGCGACGGCCTGCGATCTGTCCGCCGAGGAGGACACGCGTCTGCGGGTCGAACGTGATCCGCAGCGTAAGCGTATCCTCCGCTCCCGGGTAGTAGTGGCTCACGGGGCGAGCCTGAATTGCCACCGTCTGACACGTCCGTCCCAAAGCTTGGCATTCGCCCTCCCCGAGGCCGGTGCGGGCGATGGCGAGATCGAAGACCTTGACGATAGCCGTACCCAGCACGCCGGCGAAGGGGATTTTCGCTCCCGCCATGTTCGCTCCCGCGATCCGCCCCTGCTTGTTGGCCGTGGTGCCCAGGGGAACGTAGTCGGGGGCGTTTTTTATCCGGTGGAAGTGCGTCGCGCAGTCGCCCGCGGCGTACACGTCGGGTGCGCTCGTCCGCAGGTATTCGTCGACGAGGACGGCACCCCTAGGGCCGAGTTCAATCCCCGCGGCGCGGGCGAGTTCGCTGGCCGGCTTTACGCCTACGGCGACGAGGACGAGATCTGCCGCCAGGGTTCCGCGTTCCAGGAGGACCTCCCGCACGCCCGCGGAGTCGCCGGAAAAACCGCGTACCCTTTCCTGCAGGCGAACGGCGACGCCGTGCCGTTCGAGTTCCCGGTGGACAAGCTCGGCGATCGGGCGGTCGAAGCTCGGGATGAGCTGGGGGGCTACGTCCGCCACGGTGACGGAAAGGCCGCGGCGCACGAGCGCCTCCGCCGCTTCCAGGCCGATGTACCCGCCGCCGACGATTACGGCACGCTCGGGGTTGCGCCGGGAGAGCCAGGCGATCAGCCGCTCGGCGTCCGCCAGCGTCTTGAGGGGGAAGACGCCCGGCAGGTCGATGCCTTCCCACGGGGGAAGGACGGCGGCGCTCCCCGTCGCGAGGAGGAGAACGTCGTACCCCTCCTCGATTTCGTGACCCGTGTCGCGGCGAAGGATCCGCACGCGTTTCTCCCGGGGGTCGATCGCCAGGACTTCGTGGTGCAGGCGTACGTCGATCCGGTAGCGCTCGCGAAACTCGTCCGCCGTTCGGGCGAGGAGTCGCTCCGGTGCGGGGACGACGCCGCCGACGTAGTAGGGGAGACCGCACTGCGCGTAGGAAATTACGCCTTCCTTTTCCCAGACCACGATTTCGCCCTGCGGGTCTAGACGGCGGATCTGCGTCGCCGCGCTCATCCCTGCGGCGTCGCCGCCGACAATCGCGTAGCGTTTGCCCAAATTCGTCGCCCCCTCTGCCTTGCATCGGTGCGTCTTATTGTACCACCCGTCAAGAACAGGTTGCATACCGGTGCGGGGCTCCCCTTGACACGGGTTTTGCCCTTTCGATTTGATAGAGGCAAGCAAAGTCGGGTAGGGAAGGCCGGTTGCCGGACCGAGAGGGGACGAATGGGAGTGGACGAGAGGAACGCAAGGGGAGGGTTTCCGCGGAAAGAAGGGGAACGGGCGGATCGCCGGGAGGCCGGGGAGGGCGGCGGATGGGCGATCGCCGAGGAAGTGGAGTGGCACCTTCGGCACGTGAGCGCCCTTCTGAAGCAGAAGGGAAGGGAGCTCCTTCAGGAAACCCCCCTCACACCTCCGCAGTTCATCGCCTTGCAGTGGCTCAAAGAAGCCGGGAATCTCACGATCGGCGAGCTCAGCGCCAAAATGTACCTCGCGAACAGCACCGTGACCGACCTCGTGGACCGGCTGGAGCGCGGCGGTTACGTGCGCCGCGTGCGCGCATCCCACGACCGCCGCGTCGTGCGCGTGGAACTTCTCGAGGCCGGACGCACGATCATCGACGAGGTCATCCGGCGCCGACAGGCGTACCTTGCGGGGCTCCTCCGCCGCTTCTCTCCCGAGGAAGCGGAACAGCTGCGCCGACTCCTCGCCCGCCTGCACGCGGAGATGCTCCGCGAGTTCGAAAGCGGCCGTCCCGTGCATAGAGATGACTAAGATGTCTTCCCGAAGCCCTTCGGCAGAGTCGGGGTAGACGAGATGGGGATCTAAGCTCTGCCAGGACACGTGGAAAAAGGGGCGAGAAGCAGATGACCGGGCCGATTGCGGTGTTCGATTCGGGGCTCGGCGGTCTAACCGTGGTCCGGGAAATCCTCCTTCGCCTTCCTCGGGCGTCTCTCGTCTACGTGGGGGATCAGGCGCGAAGCCCCTACGGAACGCGCTCGCGCGAAGAGATCCAGGCGTTCTCCCTCGAGATCGTGAGGTTTCTCTTGCGCTTTCGTCCCGCCCTCGTCGTTGCGGCGTGCAACACCGTTTCCTCCGTAGCCCTCGATGTCCTTCGCCGCCGGGCGGACGTTCCCGTCCTCGGGATGGTAGAGCCCGGAGCGCGGCTCGCGGCTCGGGCCAGCGCGGAGGAAATCGCCGTCCTCGCCACCCCCGTGACCGTGGCCAGCGGTGTCTACCCCCGCCTTCTCTACCACCTGCGGCCCGAGCTTTCCGTATTTTCGAAGTCCTGTCCCACGTGGGTTCCCCTGCTCGAGGGCGGTGCCTCTCCGGCGCGCCTTCGACGCGCGGTATGCGAAGAGCTCGCCTCCGTGCGGATCCTCTGGAACGGGGCCCGGCTGAACGGTAGGCGCCGCCTTCGCGCCGTCCTCCTCGGCTGCACGCACTATCCGCTCCTCGCCGCGTACATCCGGGAGTGCCTCGGCGAAGAGGTTTACCTGCTCAACCCCGCGGAAGAAGTCGCCGAGGAAGTGGCCCGTTTATATCCCTCTACCGCGGTTGGGGACGTTCTTTTGTACACGACGGGAGAGCCTGATTTTTTCTCGCGCTGGGCGGAGGCGGTCCTCGCCCGCCCTGCGCGCGTTGTCCACCTCCCCCTGTCCGTCCTCCAGAGCTCCGAAGATGCGCCGCTCCCCGGTTTCGGCGGATGACCTCCGCCTGCGCTTTGGAGAACTGCCGGTCTACCGTTGTCCCCGCCTCCGTATACATGCCCTAGGACTACACGGTACCTCAGGAGTTGCCGCAAGGAGGGGCTTACGGATGCGCGGGAGAACACGGTCGGCAGGGAATCCCACCCCTTACGTTCGCGGGATTGCCTTCGTTCTCGCCCTGGTCGTGGCGGTTCTTTCCTTTGCGGGTTGCGGGAGGACGGCGGAAAAGACCGGAAGTTCATCCCCTTCGGAGGCTCCCCCCACGCCCTCCGCATCTTCGGCGTCCAAGGGCGGTGAGAGTTCTTCTCTCCTGCAGCCCACGACTTCCGGGAAAGAGCTCGCCCTTACGTCCTACACGCTGTACGTACTCGATGCCCACGGGTACGTCGTTCCTTTCACCGCCCGCCTGCCGCTCGTCGAGGGCGTGGCAAAGCAGGCGCTTGCGTACCTCGTGGAAGGAGGCCCCGGGGAAGCGATCCTCCCCCGCGGTTTTCACGTCCCTCTCCCCAAAGGGACGACGTTTACCGTAGACGTCTCCCCGGAAGGGGAGGCCGTCGTCGACTTTAGCCCGGAGGTGCAAGGTGTAGCGGCGGAACGCGCCGCGCGCGCCCTGGAGGCCGTCGTCTGGACGCTCACGGAGTTCCCCACGGTGAAGCGCGTGTCTCTGCGCGTTTCCGGCCATCCGCTCGAGAAGTTCGGCAAGGGAGAGCTTCCCGTATTCTCCCCCCTCGATCGGTCGATGGGGATCAACGTCGAACTCGCGCCGGAGGCCACGCCCGGCGATACCACCGCCGTGCGCCTGTACTTCCAATCCCAGTCGGAAGACGGCACGTTTACCTACTTCGTGCCCGTGACGCGCCTTGTCCCCCGTACGGAGCGGCCGCTCGAGGCGGCGATCCGCGAGCTCATCCGCGGTCCCCTGGGAGGGAGCGCCCTCCTTCCCACCGTGCGTCCTTCCGTGCGTCTTCACCGCGCTTTCGTCGACGGCGGCGTTGCGGTCGTGGACGTGGATCCCCACCTCCTCGCCAAAGACGGGAAGGCAGATGCCTGGGCGGCGCGATCCGTGCAGGCTTTGGCACTCACGGCGACCGAGATGGCGGGGACGAAGGAGGCGCAGATTCTCGTAAACGGGGAGGCGATCAAGGTCGGGGAAGACTTCGACCTCACGCGTCCCGTGGCGCGCCCCCGAACCTTGAACCCCTTGGGCTTTTAGGCGTCTCGGGTACCCGATCCGAGCTTTGGGCAGAGGCGATGCGACTTTGCGCGCCGGCGGTTGCCCGTCAGGAGGGGAAGCGGAAGCCGGCGGAGGTTAGGGTTGTCAGCAGCCGAAAATATAATTTAACTTCGTCTCTTTCTAGGGTAAAATATACTCATGAAACTCAGCGAATGGGCAAAAAAGCGCGGCATCACCTACAAGACGGCGTGGTGCTTGGTTCGGCGTCGGAGGTGCTCGGGCGTGAAGATCCATAGAGCCTACCGGTACGAGCTCGACCCCAACAAGGAACAACGCATCCTCCTCGCCAAGCACGCCGGGGCCGCCCGCTTCTCCTACAACTGGGGCCTCGCGCGGTGGAAGGAGATTTACGAAAAAGAAGGCCGCACGACAAACGCCGTCGAACTCCACCGGGAACTGAACCGCCGCAAGAAGACGGACTTCCCGTGGATGTACGAAGTGTCCAAGTGGGCGCCGCAGGAGGCGCTGCGGGATCTGGAAAAGGCGTTCAAGAACTTTTTCCGCGGGCGGAAGACCGGCCGGAAGGTCGGCTACCCCAAGCCGCGGCGAAAGAAAGATGGCCGGGACCGCTTCCGGCTGGACAACAGTTCCGGAACGATCCGGCTCCTCGTAGACGGACTAGACCTACGCCATCCCGGAAAGGCGCGGCACATCGTGTTGCCCCGGATCGGCGCCGTCCGCCTCAAAGAAAAGCCCGTCCGCCGGAAGAAGAGCGGAGCCGTGCGCACGTATCTTCCGCAGGGGCGCATCCTTCACGCCACCGTGAGCCGCGAGGCCGATCGGTGGTTCGTGAGCCTCACGGTGGAAGAAGAGATTTTAGGTCCCCCTCCGCCGAAGGGGCCGGCTGCAGGGATCGACGCCGGCCTGAAAAGCTTCATGACGCTGGCGGATGAAACGGGGGCAATCCGAAAGACCGATGCTCCGAGACCGCTTCGGCGCGCGCTCAAACGTCTGAAAAGACTTCAGCGAAAACTTTCCCGTCGAGGCATAAGAGACGAGCACGGGAAGCTCAAAATGCGGACGAAGAACTACGAAAAGGCGCGTCTCGAGATTGCCAGACTTCATCGCCGGATTCGAAACATCCGGCTGGACTTCCTCCACAAGCTCACGACCGAACTCGTCCGGACGCATCCGGTGATCGCGATCGAGGATCTGAACATCGCCGGGATGCTGAAGAACGACCGCCTCGCGCGGCACATCGCCGACGTCGGGTGGGGCACCTTCCGGGCGCTCCTCGAAGCGAAAGCCAAGCTTCGGGGAGTGAGGCTTGCGAAGGTGAACCGCTACGAGCCGACGTCGAAGACGTGCTCTTCCTGCGGGCATGTTCTTCCCGAACTTCCGCTTTCCGTCCGGGCGTGGACGTGTCCCGTTTGCGGTGCACACCACGACCGAGACGAGAACGCGGCGAAGAATCTGCTCAAATTTGCCCTGGCAGTCGGCACATAGGCTGCCCTACCGCGAGTTCCGCGGGAAGAGAAGCCTGTGGAGACGGGCTCTGCGGCGGAACGGAAATCCGGTCTACGAGCACCCCGCCGATGAAGCAGGAAGCAACCGGACGGTATCCCTCTCTTGGGATATTTGTCTATGAGTTGCGGAACGGTATAATGAGGAGGTGGCTTGTGCGGTTCGAAGCGAGGTGGAACATGTGCGCATTGACGGACGCAGCCCCGACGAACTCCGGCCCGTTCGACTCACCCCCCACGTCAACAAATACGCCGAGGGATCCGTCCTCATCGAGGTCGGCGACACGCGCGTCTACGTGACGGCTACCGTAGAAGACAAGGTTCCCCCATTTCTCCGCGGGCAAGGGCGCGGGTGGGTGACGGCCGAGTACAGCCTCCTCCCCCGTTCAACGGAGACCCGCACGCAGCGCGAGTCCGTGCGGGGTCACCTCCAGGGGCGCACGATGGAAATCCAGCGTCTCATCGGACGGGCGCTCCGCGCCGTGGTCGACCCCGAACGCCTCGGGGAACGCACGGTGATCGTAGACGCCGATGTCCTGCAGGCGGACGGCGGTACGCGTACGGCGGCGATCACGGGCGGCTTTGTCGCCCTCGCCTTTGCCTTTGAACGTCTGCGCGAACGCGGGGAAATCGCCGAAATCCCTCTCGTGGATTTCCTGGCGGCGACGAGCGTGGGCGTCGTCGGCGACGTCCCCCTCCTCGACCTCAACTTTGCCGAGGATTCCGAGGCGCGCGTAGACATGAACATCGCCATGACGGGGAGCGGGCGGTTCGTCGAAATCCAGGGAAGCGGCGAGGGTTCTCCTTTCCGTCGCGCAGAGCTCGAAGAACTCTTGTCCCTCGCGGAACGTGGGATCCGGCGCCTCGTGGAGATCGAACGGGAAGTACTGGGCCCGATAGGAGAGCGGATCGCCGATCTGGCGCGGCGCGCGCCCGAGGCCGGAGATCGTGCTTTCGACGAGCAGGGGCCCTTCGTTGTTCCCGAAGGCCCCCCCGCGGAAGGCGGAGCTTCCGAGGACGGTGGTCCCTCGTGAGTCGGCCCCGCCTCACCCGTCTCCTCCTCATCGCCTCTCGAAATCCCGGAAAAGTCCGGGAAGTGCGGGAACTCCTCGCCCCCCTCGCTTGGGGGATCGTCTCTCTCGAGAGGTTTCCCGACGTGGAGCTTCCCCCTGAGACGGGGGAGACCTTTGCAGAAAACGCCGTGCGCAAGGCCGTGGCGGCCATGGAGGCTACCGGACTCCCCAGCTTGGCCGACGATTCCGGTCTCGTCGTCCCCGCCTTGGGGGGACGCCCGGGCGTTCGTTCGGCCCGCTATGCGGGAGAAGAGGCGGACGACGCGGCAAATGTGGCCAAGCTGCTCGCCGAGATGCAAGGCGTCGCCGACCGCCGAGCCTACTTCGTGAGCGTGATCGCCTTTGCAGCCCCCGCAGAACCCGTGCAGACCTTCGAGGGCAGGTTGGACGGGGTAATCGTCGAAGAACCGCGGGGGACGGGCGGCTTCGGCTACGACCCCGTGTTTTTCGTACCCGACCTCGGGAAGACCCTCGCCGAGGTACCCCTCGAGGTGAAAAACGCGGTCAGTCACCGCGGGCAGGCCCTGCGCGCCTTTGTCGCCTACCTGAAGCGTCGCCTCGCCGAAGAGCCACCGGAATCGTGAGAAGCCCTCTTCCCCGAAGTGTGCGGGGACGCGATCCGGCGCACCGTACGGGGAAAGCGGCCGGGATGAGGTCGTTCAGAGCCGAGCAAGGGGCGGAGTTTCTCCGCCCCTTCTTTGTTTCGAATCCTAACAGAATCTTTACGCAAAGTTAACCGGAAATTCATCCTCGTGAACTAGAATGGCACGAGAGAGAGACGATCTCGCGTCTTTTTCCGGGTTACCGAGAGACCCGTGGATCGCCCGTGGATCGGGTATCGGCTAAGAGAAGCACGCTTCCCGTGCACGGGAAGACGAGGAGGTAAGCATAAGCAAATGAACGAAATCCGCTCGCGTGCGCGATTTCGGTCCGGCTTGGCGAGGGTGATCCTCGCCGTCCTGCTCTTCTCGGTTTCCCTCGGAGGTCTGGGCTTTACTCGCGCCGAGGCGGAAGCGCCTCAGGCTCCGCCGGATCTCATCCTCCTGCACACGAACGACACCCACGGGCACCTGGAGAACGCCCCCGCCCGGGGGACCAAGATCGCCGAGATTCGCCGCGAGGCGGAGGCTTCCGGAAAGCGCGTCCTTCTCGTGGACGCGGGGGACGTCTTTACGGGGACGCTCTACTCGTCGCACTACCGGGGACTCGCCGACGCCGAGTTCATGAACCGCATGGGCTACGACCTCCTCGTCCTCGGAAACCACGAGTTCGACCGCGGACAAGACGTGCTCGCGGCGTTCGTCCGCGCACTCGCGTTCCCGGTCTTCTCCGCAAACCTCTCCGTCCAGCCCGACGCGAAGCTCGCCGAGGTGGTTGCGAACGAGATCCCCGTCATCACCCCGGCGACGAAGAAGGACTACGCCGGGAAGATCTACCCCGGCGCCGTTTGGGATCTGGAAGAAGTGCGCGTAGGGATCTTCGGCCTCACGACCAAGGAGACGGCGATTCTTTCGAACCCCGGCCCCGGTGTGACCTTCCGCGACGAGGTGGAGACGGCGCGTCGCATGGTGGAGGAGCTCGGGAAGCGCGGAGCCGACGTGATCGTAGCCGTCACCCACATCGGCTACGCCGAGGATCGGCGCCTCGCCCAGGCCGTCCCGGGAATCGACGTGATCGTCGGGGGCCACTCGCACACCGCGCTCAATCCGCCCGTCGCCCTTGCCCGACCCGACGGTCGTGCGACGTGGGTCGCTCAGGCCGGCGAGTGGGGGAAATACCTTGGGCGTCTCGACCTGTCGTTTGCCTTCGAGTCCGGAGGGGAGACCCGGCTCTCCCAGGCCCAAGGAGAACTCCTTTCCCTCAATGACGTCCCCCCGGATCCGGAACTCAAACAGCTCCTCGAGTCGTACGACGCCCCCCTCGAGGAGATCAAACGGCGCGTAGTGGGGAAGACGCTCGTCGACCTGGACGGAGCGCGGGAGCGCGTGCGCACGCAGGAGACCAACCTCGGCAACTTGATCGCCGACGCCTACTTGGAAAAGGCCCGCAAGGCGATTCCGGAGACGCAGCTCGCGTTGGTCAACGGCGGCGGCATTCGCGCGTCCATCCCCGCCGGGGACGTCACCTTAGGCCAGGTCCTCGAAGTCATGCCGTTCAACAACATGCTCGTGATCCTCCGCCTCACGGGCGCGGAAATCTTGGAAGCCCTGGAAAACGGCGTCTCCAAGGTGGAGGACAAGCACGGAAGGTTTCCCCAGGTCGCGGGGATGCGCTACGCCTTCGATCCCGCTCGCCCCGCAGGGGAGCGCATCCTCCGCGTCGAGGTTTGGGACGAAAAGGCGCGGACGTACCGCCCCCTCGATCACCGCGCGACGTACCTCCTCGTGACGAACAACTTCGTCGCCGACGGCGGCGACGGGTACGAAGTCTTAAAGCGCGCGAAAGACGAAGGCCGGATTGTCGAACTCTACGAAGTCGACCACGACGCCTTAGTCGAATACCTGGAAGCCCACTCTCCAGTCTCCCCCCGTGTGGAAGGCCGCATCGAACGCATGGAAACGGCGACCTCCCCCGCTCCGACTCCCGGCGACGGGGCAGGTGCCGCTCCGCCGGGTTCGGCCGAATCGGGGGATGCGCCTTCGTCGGGCAACGCTCCCGCATCCGGGGCGACCGAAGCTCCCGAACCGTCGCCCGCTCCCCCGTCCGGACCTGCGCGGGCTCTCCCCCGGACGGGTGCCTTGCCTCCGGAAGTCCTCCTCGTCGTGGGCGGAACGCTCCTCGCCGCCGGCGGCGTCGCATATCGGCGATCCAGGCTTGAGATGAACGGGTAAGGAGCCTCCGAACGATATTTTCACGGACGCCGTCGGGAAGACGCGGACGTAAGGGATCGCTTTTCTACGTTCCAGCCTACGAGTCCGTGCGCATCACGAAAAGGAGAAATTCGGCTGTTCGCCGAGAGAAAAAAGCTTTCCCCTGTGTGGATTGCCTCCTTTTCATGAGCAACTTTTTTCTTACGCGTTTTTTGCCGCACGTACGAAGCGAATTTTCACGAGAAGCGCGAGCAACGTGAGAATTGTTGCGATCGCAGATTTGCAAGGAATCCTTCGGGCAGCCTTCGACGCCCCGATGCGAAAGCGGCCGCCCACCGGCAGAGCAGATGCAGCGTCATTTATAGACACGATACGAAGCTTCATCGAAACTTAACAAAACATTTACGGGCCGTTAAAAGACGTCTGGTAAACTTGGATATGCACGCGATCTCGAACCCAGGGTGCTTTTCGGGGGTTCGGCATGGCGTCAGATTTCACGCACGTTGTAAAGGAGGGAGAACGGAATTGGACGCGGCATCGCCATGCGCCGGGCGGTTCGGCGCCGTCCGGTGACGGTGCGGAAGGCGAGAGCGGCTTGCGACCGCGGACAGGCTGAGGCGATGAGAGAATCGGGGAAGCAGCCGGGCAGCAGGAAAACCGCGGAGGAGGGGATGGGAGAAAATGGGATACCGAGTCATGCGCAAGATGCGACCGCTGAGGGTGGCTTTGGTGCTGGCGCTCGTCGTCACGCTGCTCGTGCCGCCGTTCGGCCTCCCGGCGGCGCAGGCGGAGGCGCCCGGGAAAACGGTGACGTTTGCGGTGTCCGACGTCGAGCAGCGCCCGGTGCCGGCGGCGACGATGACGATTTTTAAGACAGACGCAGACGGCAAGACCGTCGGCGAGGACGTTTATGCAGGGATCGCGGTGACCGGCGGTCAGGCGACGGTCACGCTCCCGGAGGGGACGTACGGCATCACGCTGACCGTTGACGGCAAAGACTACCGCTATCCGGGGGTTGTGAACATCGGCGCCACGTCCCCGGATACGATTCCCGTCTTTGTCCCCGTCGTTGAAGATGATCCAAACCGCGGGCCGAGCAGCTCGAAGCCGCCGTACCTCGTGCCGACGATGGACGGCGTCGAGATCAAGTCGGTTTTGACCGTCGGGGACGCGGTCCCCGGGAAGGACGGGAAGCCTTACCGGATGGTCGGGATCCCCGACGGCCTCGGCGCTTACGACAACGGCGACGGCACGTTTACGCTCCTTATGAACCACGAAATTTACCTCGAAAATCCGGGCACCGCGGGAGCGGTCCGCGCCCACGGGGCGAAGGGCGCCTTCGTCTCGAAGTGGGTCATCGATAAAACGACGCTGGAAGTCAAACGCGGAGAAGACCTGATTCAGCGATTTGTGCTGTGGAATAAGGAAAAGAATCAATACGATGCGCCGGTCCAGAGCGTCGAACTGTCCCGCCTGTGCTCGGCCGACCTGCCGCCGATCGGAGCCTTCTATGATGAAAAAAGCGGCAAGGGCTATCCGGACCGCTTGTTCATGAACGGCGAGGAAAAAGGCCGTGAGGGCCGCGCCTTTGCCCACGCCCTGGACGGGACGAGCTATGAACTTCCGGCCCTGGGGAAGGCCAGCTGGGAAAACATCCTCGTCCATCCCAAGACGGGCGAAAAGACGGTCGTCATCGGGCTGGATGATACTCCCCCTGGAAAAGGGTCCGGGACGGTCTTCGTCTATATCGGCGAAAAGCAGTCCGAAGGAAATCCGGCCGAACGAGCCGGGCTGAACAACGGGACTCTATACGGGCTCAAGGTGGAAGGCTTGCCGCTAGAGAGCGACGACACCCAGTGGGAGGGACCGAAGCCGTTCTCGCTGTATTCGTTCGGCGATGCCAGAAACAAGACCGGCGCCGAGCTGGCCCAGGAGATCATCGCCGGAGGGGTTACCCAGTTCCAGCGGCCGGAAGACGGCGCGTGGGACCCGCTTGACCCGAACGTCTTCTACTTCGTCACCACCGCCACGATGAACAACAAGAGCCGGCTGTGGAAGCTCACCTTCAAGGACGTGACGCAGCCTGAGCTCGGCGGGACGATCGAGATGCTCCTTAAGGGCGACGAAGGGCAGAAAATGATGGACAACCTCACCGTCACCCGCCGCGGCGAAATCTTGATCCAAGAAGACCCGGGCAAAAACGATCATATCGCCAAGATCTGGCGTTACACGCTCGCCGACGGCAAGCTGGAAGAAGTCGCCAAGCACGATCCGAGACGCTTCGCCCCGGGCGGCGAGAAGTTCCTGACCTTCGACGAAGAGTCGTCCGGCATCATCGACGTCTCCGACATCCTCGGCGAGGGCTGGTACCTCTTCGACGTTCAGGCGCACTTCACACACACCGATCCGGAGCTCGTCGAAGGCGGCCAGCTGCTCGCGATGTTCGTGCCGCCGGCTCAAGGGGGGGCGCCGCAGCCTCAGCCGGGCGAATCGGAGGAGGCGCGCTCCGAGAATGGAGAAGGCCACACCGAAAAGACAAGCTCCTCCGCTCCAATTCCTGACGACGGAGGAGGCGCCGCTCCGCCGACTTCGGACACGCGGGCGAATACGCCTCCGTCGATCGATTCTCCCGCACCTGCGGGAACCAAGGTTTCCGAACCGTCGCCCGCTCCCCCGTCCGGACCCGCGCGGGCTCTCCCCCGGACGGGTGCCTTGCCTCCGGAAGTCCTCCTCGTCGTAGGCGGGGCGCTCCTCGCCGCCGGCGGCGTCGCATATCGGCGATCCAGGCCCGAGATGGGCGGGTAAGGAGCCTCCGAACGAGATTTTCGCGGGCGCCGTCGGGAAGACGCGGACGTAAGGGATCACTTTTCTACGTTCCAGCCTACGAGTCCGCGCACGTAGTAGCGCTGGAGAAGGAGAAAGACGAGGATGGGTACGGACATCGCGAGGAGCGCCGCGGCGGATAGGAGACCCCAATCCACGTAGTATTGTCCCCGAAGAAGCGGGATCCGCTGGGTGACGAGAAGCTTGTCGGGGCTGTAGATGAGGATCAGGGCGAGGAAGAAGTCGTTCCACACCCAGTTGAACTGGAGCGCCGCGGCCGAAGCGAGGGCAGGTAGGCTTACGGGAAGGAGGATGCGAAAAAAGGTGTAGGTGCGCGAGGCACCGTCGATACGCGCCGCTTCCTCGAGTTCGACGGGCACGGTTGTAAAGAAGTTCCGGAGGAACATCGTGATCCACGGTAAGCCCCAGGCGGCGTGAACGAGGATGAGGCCGACGTACGAGTTGATCAGGTCGAGGGCGGCAAGTCCCTGAAAGAGGGGAATTGCCGCCATTTGCTGAGGAAGAGCTAAGAGGAGGACTACGCCGAGGAAAAGCCAGGTCGCAATCCCCGTTCTCGCCCGGAGAAATCCGTATGCGGCGAGGGCGCCGAGAAAGACGGAGAGCAGGGTTGCCGGTAGGGCGACGAGGAGCGAATTCCACAGGCCTTGTGCGATGGACGCCGTAGAGTGCGTCCACGCGCGGGAGAAATTTTGCAGGGTGAAGGTGAAGGGGGAGAATCGCCACCAACCGTGAAGGAGCTCTTCCTGCGGGCGCACGGCGCTCATGAACACCCCGAGAAAGGGGATCACCCACAGGAGGCCGATTCCCCAGGCGAGGGCCGTTCGCAGGGCGAAAAGGAGAAATTCGGCCGTTCGCCGCGAGGAAAAAAGCTTTCCCATGTGTGGGATGCCTCCTTTTCATGAGCAGCTGTTTTTCTTACGCGTTTTTTGCCGTACGTACGAAGCGGATTCCCACGAGAAGCGCGAGCAACGCGAGAATTGTTGCGAGCGCAGAAGCGTGGGGGTAATCGAGAGCACGAAAGGCGGCGAAGTACATCTCGAGCGCCAAGACCAAGGACGCGTTTCCGGGTCCGCCTTGAGTCGCTACGTACACGATGTCGAAAATCTTGAGTTCCCAGAGTACGGTCATGGCGACGACGACGCTCGTTACGGGGGCAAGGCCAGGCCAGGTAATGTGGCGGAATTTCGCCCACGTCCCCGCACCGTCAATATCCGCCGCTTCGTAGAGCTCCCGAGGAATGGTCGTAAGCCCCGAAGAAAAGAGGACGAGGGGAAATCCCACCCACAACCACACGGAGCCCAAGATCAGGGCAAAAAGCGCCGTTTCCGGGTACGCCGTCCACGTGCGCACGAGATCGCTTCGTCCGAGGAGTTCAAGCGCGCCGTTTACGATGCCAGCGTTTTCGTCGAAGAGAAAGCGAATGAGCACGCCGCCGATGACCATGGGGAGAATCATTCCGAGGTAAATGAACACACGTAGGATTTGGTTTCCCGGGATGTCTTGGAAGAGGAGGGCGAGGAGGAGACCGAGACCGACACTTGCCGGAAGGTGAATGAGGATCCAGAGAGCGTTGTGGACGAGGGCGCCCCACGGTGGAGAGTGCCCGGGAAAGCGGGATAGGTTGAGAGTTTCCGGGTCCTGTAGGACATCTCGAAAGTTCGCCAGGCCGACGAATTCGTGGTTCGGCCCCTGGAAGGCAAGAAGCAAGGTGGATACAGAGGGAACCACGACAGCTACGAAGATGAGGAGAAGGGCGGGAACCGCGAACCAGAGGGGCTCCTGTTCGGGCGAGAGTCTGGGAATAAAGGGACGGGGCAGAAGGGAGCCCCTCTGCCCCACTCCCGTTTTAAAGCCGTCGGGTGGTTTTCGTGCGAACCCCCTGCGTATCACGACGCTCACCTCACCTCGTGCTTGACCTCTCCGGCGATTTTTGAATCGACCGCGGGGAAGAGCTCACTTTCGCGCGTCGTCCAAGGTCTTGAGCACGGAGTCGAGGTCTCCCGGCTTCACCCAGAGGAGTTTGAGCTGATCCCAAAACGTGTTTTGCCACTTGCCGCCGATCGTGTCGTCGAGGTCGGGGAGGATTTCCATTCCCTGAATGGCCTCGGCGACGGCGCGGTCGGCCGGAGGGTAGATGTCCACGGGTGTATCCGTTCGGGAGGAGAGCTTCCCCCCCTGTTTTACCCGGATCTCCATGCCCTTTTTGCTGATGAGAAACTCGACGAGCTTTTTGGCCTCGTCTTTGTGGGCGCCGTAGGTCGGGACCATGATGTAGTCCGCACCGCCTACGACTCCCTTGTCGCCCGAGAGGGGGAATACCCCCAGGTCGTTCGGATCTTTGACCATCCCCGTAATCCAGTTGCCCATAAAGTAGAGGCCGTATTCGCCGTTCCACCACAAATCGACCGCGCTCGTCCAGTCGGTGGGGGCGCTAAAGGACTTGTCTTGAAGGAGCGGAACAATTCGCTCGGCAAAGATCTCTTTGACCTTCGGATCTTGCCACTTCACCTTGTTGTCGATCAAGTCGAGCTGGAGTTGGGGTCCGCCGAACGTGATGAGAAAGTGTTCGACCACGTCCGAGAGCGGCCAACCTACGCTGTCGCCGGAGACGATGGGGTTTTTCACACCGGGGATACCCCGCATCTTGGTGAGGAGGTTGCGAAAGTCGTCCCAGCTCTTCGGCGGTTCGAGTCCGTTGGCCTGGAAGAAGGATTTCCGGTACCAAAATCCGGGTTTCACGGAGAGAGCGTAGGGAACGCCGACGATTTTCCCGTCGGCCTCTACCGCGGATAGGCGAAACTTATCCGGTTCCGTCCAGATGCTCCGGAGATCTTCCAAGTGCTGGGCGTTGGACGTTACGAACCAGCTCGAGGAGACGAAGATCACATCCCCGGGAGTCTTTTTCGCGGAGAATTGCGCGGGCAGCACGTTTTGCAGGTCTTCCAAGCGTTGGATTTGGTAGTTGATCTTGATCCCGAGTTCCTTTTCCGCTTCTTCGAGGACGGGGCGGAACTGTTTTTCCTCGTCTCCGGACCACCCGGCGATGACGGTAAGAGTTGGGGTTTCCTTGGTCGTTCCTCCCGGCTGCGTGGCTTGACCTGCACAACCGCTCACGGCGAGAAGCAGGGCAAGGACGAAGGCGAAGGCAACGCCCCACATCGGCCGCCCGCCGCCGTCTGCAAACTTCCCGCGGAACGCTTTGCGCACGCCCCTACGTTCGCCTTTTGTACCCCCGTACAGCACATCGACCACCTCCTGGAAAGATGGAAGCGCTTTTCTTTAAGCCCGTACCTCACCTTCCGCCGGCCCTCAGCCCCTCCCACCTTCTGAGTTCTAGGGTTTCCCATTTTCTCCGCAGGGTCAAGTTTCCGGGTGCACATTGTCGATTTTTACCAATTGCGGCGGATCGATTGGGGTTTTCCGGGAACGAGTTCGACGCGGGTGCCGTGCACGGAGGCGGAGAGGGGTTCGCCGGCGAGGAGGTGGACGTCCGTACGTTCGTGCGTGGCGCGAACTTCGAAACGGCGACCGCGGTAGCGGAAGCGAAAGGCGAGGTTCTTCCACGCCCGGGGTAGGCGGGGTGAGACGTCGAGCCCTTCCTCATCGGCGACGATGCCGCCAAAACCTTCGAGCAACGCCTGATATACGCCGCCCATGGCGGCAAGGTGTACCCCGTGCCGTGCGTCGCCGTGCAGGTTTTCCAGGTCGATCCGGGCGGCGTACCGGAGGTAAGCGTGGGCACGCTCCACATCTCCCGCTCGTGCCCAAAGTGTGGCGAATACGGAAGGGGAAAGGGAGGAGTCGTGGACGGTGATCGGTTCGTAATAGGCGAGATGCCGCCGGATTTCTTCCGGCGAAAATTTGCGCGGGAAAAGGTAGAGCCAGAGGAGTACGTCCGGCTGCTTCGCCACCTGGAAGCGGTAGATGTCCAGGTAGTGCATGTGCAAGAGGAGGGGCCGGCGCTCGAAGGGGATGTCGCGGGCCAAAAGTCTGGGTTTGTCGAGGAAGGAGTCGTCTTGGGCGAAGATCTGTTCGCGCTCGTCCCAAGGGAGGTAGATGTTTTCGGCTATTGCGAGCCAGGTTTCTGCTTCGGAAAGGGTGACTCCCGTCCGTTCGGCAAAGAGACGAAAGGCTTCCCGGTCTTCTTCGGCGAGGCGCCGCACCTCTCGGGCGGCAAACTCCAGGGTAAAGGCGGCCATGGCATTCGTGTAGGCGTTGTTGTCTACGAGGGCGGTATATTCGTCAGGACCCGTGACGGTGAAGAACCCGTAGGCGCCGCCGCGGCGCGGCATGGCGCTCGCCCGGTGAGCGTAGAAGCGCGCGGCAAGCGCGGCGATTTCGAGTCCATATGCGCGGAAAAACGTCTCGTCGCCGGTGACGTCGCGGTACTTTTTGAACGCATATACGATGGCGGCGTTGATGTGAATTTGCGCCGTGCCCGCCGGGAAAAAGGCGGAACACTCGGGCCCGTCGATCGTCCGCCAGGGATAGAGAATCCCCGGGTAGCCGAGTTCGCGGGCGCGCGCCTGCGCGTAGGGCAGGAGGCGATAGCGGTACTCGAGGAGCCGCCGGGCGATGTGCGGGTGGGTAAAGATGAAGAAAGGGAGGACGTACACGTCCATGTCCCAAAATACGTGGCCCTCGTATCCCGGTCCGGTGAGTCCCTTTGCGCCGATCCCCCAAGCGGGAGACGGACCGGCGGCCTGGTAGAGGTGGAAGAGGGAGAAGTGGATGCCTTGCTGAACGTACGGGTCGCCTTCGACGTGCACGGTGGCGTCTTGCCAAAAGGTCGCGAGGTGGGCGCGCTGCTCTTCTTCGAGGCGTTCGGAGTGCATCGCCAAGGCATTCCAGGCGGCGTAGCGCGCCGCCTCGCGGAGGGCTTTGGGTTCGGCATCGCCCGAACCGACGGCGTAGGCGACAAACTTCGTGAGGTGGATGGGCGGGGAATTCCCCGCCGCAGTCCGTAGAATCCCTTGGTTCTCTTCGATGTTTTCCCAGGCGAAGGACCACTCGATTCCGCCGCTTTCTCCGGAGAGGCGCCGCTTGGCCTCGGGGAGCGCGGTGTGGACGACGTGGGCGGCGACCTGGTGTCCGCTTCGCCGCGTGCGCCATACAAGGCCGCCCTCACTTCTTTGACCCGCCGCCCTCCGTTCTTCTTCGAGGAGTTCGAATACGGAAGGGAGAGTTTGGACGTCTTCGGGGACCTCTCCGACGTCGTGCAAAAACTCCTCGATGAGTTGGTAGAGTGGCCCCAGGAGGTTGGCGCCCAGGCGGAAATCGCGTTCGTCGGCCTCCGGATGCACCGTCCCGCAGAGGAGAGAGCGAGCGCGTACGCGCTTGACGTTTTTCACCGCGAGGACCTCCAGGCGAACCACGAGTACGTTGGAAGGCGAAAAGGGGACGATTCGCTTCGTGCGGAAGACGATTTCCCTGCCGCTTTGGGAACGCCAGTGCGTCGTGCGCACGAGCGTACCGCTTCGAAAGTCGAGCTCGCGCACGTGCGCGAGGATTTCTCCACGGCGGAGGTCTACACGCTCGTCGTCGAGGTAGAGGACGAGTCCCGTCCCCTCCGGCAGGGGAACCATCGCCTGCCCTTGGACGGGGTAACCATAGCCTCCCTCGGGGTAGCGAAGCGGGTAGATCTCGTACACTTCGCGGGCAAAGGTTCCGTGGCATTCCTCTTCTTCCAGGTGGCCGCGCACGCCCAACCAGCCGTTGGCAAGGGCGAAGAGCGAGCCGCGCGCCTCGCGATCGGCGAAGTAGTCCTCGCCTTCCACGATCTTCCACGGGTGAAGTCCCAAGGGAGGATTGGAGGGTGTTTGTCTTGGAGGGAAAACGTGTTCCATGATCGGTGTTCACCTCGTGCGGCGATCCTTAGCCCTGCGCACCCACAACGAAGTTTTCCTCGGGGGTGCCGGGACCGTACTTCTCCACCACGATCTTATCGCCGTGGACGTTGTCCCGTCCTCCATTGGGGTCTTCTATAAAATTCTTCGTCCGCGCGTTCGACGTCGTGTCGAGCCAAGTATACCCATCTGGGGGCAACTTCTCGTCTTCGTTCGAGGGTTGACGAGGCAGCAATTCCGGATGCGATCTCATACCCGGAGGAGATGTTGCCGAACTGCGGGCACACGCCTCATCTATGGCTTCTCCGGGAATTTTTTGCGACAATAGGTCCGGGTGGCCCGGCTGAGAATTCGGATTGCTCCGGGGGGCGGGAAACATTGTGGGCGGTCGTCTTCGACTTGGACGGCGTCCTCGTAGATACGGCGAAACTCCACGCCGAGGCGTGGCGGCGCCTCGCTGAAGAACTTGGGATCTCCCTTTCCGAAGAGTTTCTCCGTTCGCTTCGGGGTTTGAACCGTATGGACTCCCTCGACCGTATCCTCGAGTGGGGTGGGCGGACGGAAGTGGGAACTGCGGAACGAGAACGCCTTGCCGAGCAGAAAAATCTGTGGTACGTGGGAAGCCTCGAACATCTAACTCCGCGCGACGTGCTTCCCGGAGTCGTCGAGCTTCTCGACGGACTTGCCTCCTACGGGGTTCCCGTGGCCGTGGCCTCTTCGAGCAAGAACGCGCGCTTGGTGCTCGAGCGCACCGGATTGGCGAAGCGCTTTTCCGTCGTCGTCGATGGGAATGCGGTGCTACGGGCAAAGCCGGACCCGACGATCTTCCTCGAGGCTTTCCGTCGGCTCGGCGTCTCCCCGCGGAACGGGGTCGTCGTCGAGGATGCGGCCTCCGGGGTAGAGGCCGCCCGCCGCGCGGGTGCGCGCGTCGTCGGGGTCGGTCGATCGGAAGAACTCCCCGGAGCAGACCTCGTGGTCTCGGACTTGCGCGAACTCACCGTAGATCGCCTCAGGGCGTTGGTAGATTCTGCCGCATTCTGAACCTAGGGAAGGGGTGCGCGTTCGGAGGGGAGATCGGAGATTTAGTGAAAGTCTCCGCCTCCCGGAGGAAGGAACCATGTGGGCAGCAGGGGTAGGTTGCTTGAGGAGGTACAGGACATGAAGGGAAAGGTGCGCCGCATCGTCGGCGTAGGTCTCATCGTAGTAGGAGTGCTCGTTCTCGGCTACGCGGGCGTGGCGAAGTGGTTGGGGGAGCGCGAACTCGCGCCCTGGCGCGAGGCGGCAGACGAATTGGAAAGGGAGATTCCCGCGGAGGCGTTTGCCGGGGGGGTGGGATCGCCTCCGTGCCTTACCCTCCCGCCTAAGCTCGAGGAAAACCTGCAAACCCCGGGCGTCGTTGCTGCCCTCTACCTCACCAAGACGAAGGAACTCATCCCGGTTCGCAAGGCGGCGACGATTCGGGAAGCGGAAAAGCTCCAAACCGCCGCGGGGATTATTCCGTGGGACACCCTTCGCACATGGAGCGGTAGGTGGGACGAGGAGGGGGTAAACGTCGGCCTTGCGGGGCACGCGACGGCGCTTTACGCGGCGGTGTTCAACCGCCTCGAGGAGTACGCCGTGGGGGACTCTTTCCTCGTGTTTACCCGCGAGGGTGCCTACGCGTACCGCGTTTTCGACGTGCGCGTGGTGAAGGAGACGGAGGTTTGGGTACTCGATCCCGTCCCGGGCAAGGCGGTCGTTACGCTCGTGACGTGTACGCCCAAAGGAGCCATTCATCCCGACCGCCTGATCGTCCGAGGGGAACTCGTTCGCTCCTACGGCGCGGGGGAGTGTCCGACGACCGACGGAAGGAAGTAATTCGATCAAAGCAAAAACCCCGGCGAATCCCCTCTTAAGGGGAAAGCTTGACCTCCTGGAAAAAGCGCTGAGCTCTTTGAATCCTCCGAACAGGGAAGAAAGGTAGGATTGTTGAGATACACCTCGATGGCACAACGGTGTATTTGTATAGACTAAAAAAGTATGGAATCAACGAAATGCTTGCGGTCGTTGACAAGAACGGAATAATTCGGACATCTTATCCAACCAAAGGAACAAGCGTTTTTTAAAAAATAAGGTGTGATCTATATGTCTATTAAGATTTTTTTTTATGATTGGGAAGAAAACTTGAGATCTGGTTATTTTACCGATTTTTTCAGCGGCGAGATGCAAATGATCATTAATAGCGGTTCAAAACAACTTACTGTTGAAATTGCTACTTTGCATAGCACGCAATTTATTAATATTGCTAACAAGTTATCTAAGATGCTTTTTAATAACGAAAAGTATTCCTTTAAGGTTTTAGGCTTTGGTTCTATTCATGATTACGTTTTCACATCTCCGAACGGTAAAATTAAAACCGATGCCGTTGATATATAAACAAACAAAATATATGAAAGTATCTTATATGACAAAATGAAGTTTGCACGTGATTATGTTCATGCTTTGATAAGTTACTCGAAATGGACTGAGCATATAAACAGCATATAAACTTAAGGATTAAAAACGATGAAACATTTAAGCTAATTGAGAAATATATGACAAATCTAGAAAATATCATTACAGAGAAGTAGCTTTAGAGGACTCCGAAGCGCAAAAGACAGCCCCGACGACGCGGTCGGTGGCGTCGTCTTTGGAGGCGTGTAGGATCGGTTTGGTGCCTTTGTTCTCAAGCCAGGGGTGTTGGCCGGCATCCATCTGCCAGAGGAGGCCCGCACGCTCTTTCCTAGGGTGTACACGGTGTCGTTTGGCGAGGCGATGCTTGCGTGCAGGTGGGATACCGGCGGTGGACGTAGGCCGCCTGATCGCCGGGGAAAAACAGCGTCTCACCGCCCTCGTTGACGACAGCGACGTCCCGAAGCGCCTGGTTGATCACGGCCGAGGGGAGGTCGCCAGCGAGGGACTCCCTCACCGTCCGGCTGGTGAGTCCTTTCGGCAAACGATAATAGGCGTTTTAATCACAGTATTTTCCTTATGCGCGGCGACATATCTACCTGATCGTAAGAAGCGCCTCAACCGACATTGGGTGATGTCCCTGCACGACGGAGTAGTGGAACTTCATCACTCCCCGGTATGCCTTCTGTACAAGATGGACAGGGAATCGTTCATCGAGACACTTAAAGACGCTATAGAAAAGGCAAAGTCCAGAGTTCCGGGTTTCCCGATCGTATTCAGGACTGCAACCGTACACGGGATAGTTAGAGAGCTGGGATTCGTAGAAGTGAAAGAATCCGACACACCTCTCACCTGGTTCTCTGCATTTTGGCTCACCATGCTTAACGTGTACAACCTTCCTAGGTTACCCGTCCTTTTCGTTAAGCTCTTTCGAGGGAGAGCAATAGAATACCGGTTGCCTTTCGATGAGAGAGTAGACTATTTACAAGGAGAGGGTTTTGGTATATACTCAAATCTGGAAGACGAAGGAAAAGAGGAGGGAAAAAGACATGGAACTTCGTGAGCGTCTTAAGGAATTTCTGGAAAGTGTAAGGGAATACCTCGGGCAGAACCGGAAGAAGGCAGTCATCGGCGGCGTGGCGGCGGTGCTTCTTTTGGCCACCGGAGCCGGTGTCGTCGTATGGAAGAAGACCACACCCCCCCGGCAGGGGGTTGTGGAAGAAGTTGGCGACAAGGTCACCGTCGTCACACCCGAAGGCGTCGAGGTAAGCTTCAACAAGACGCTTCCCCCCGGCGTCGAGGAACCTTACTGTGATTGCCTCGCCAACGAGCTTCGTCCCCCTGAAGACTGGCTTCCCACGCGTTTCTCCAAGTCCATTTGGGCCACCCGCGATCTTCCCACGCCGGAGGAAATCAAGGTGTATCAGGAACGCAAGTTGAAGGAAGGTCTTAAGCCTCAGAATTCGAAAGAAGACTTGATGTCGGACGTATTAGAGCCCGACCCAAACCATGACGTAGTACGTTTCTTCCGGGAAAAGGTTGACGTAAACATGATTCTTGCCCACTACGATCCACAGACTTACGTCGACCGCATTCGCTTCGAGTACCTCGGCCCGGACTACTACAAGGGTCCGATTCCCGGAAGCCGCGTGGAAGAAGCGCTCATGGAGCGCTATGCTTTGGTAAAAGCAGACCTTCCCAACGCTTGGTCGCCGGAGTTTCTCCGTCGTTCTAACGGGCGTCCGCTGGCCGAAGCACCGGATGCTTACGATCCCGAGATGGAACTCCTATGGGATCAACTTTCGCCTTCCGAGCAATATGCTAGTTACTTGAACTTCGATAAAGCCAGCTTCCAAGGCGTAATCCTTCTCGACTACAAGCTCGACGAGAAGGGCCATCTCAAGGAATTCACCTTCCGTCCCGTCGGCCGCCGCGAGGGATTCCGGGTGCACATCTCGAACCCGATCGAGAGCTTCATCATGAACCGATTTTGGACGGGGTATCCGGGATACGATAAGAACACCGTAGCCATGCTTCCGGCCAACAAGGCGAACGAGCAGTACCTCCAAGACCTCATCCGCTACCGCCAGCCGGTGTGGATTCACCTGAACGACGATTTCGTGCGCAAGACTCCGTTGAAGCTCGAGTTTTGGAAAACGCACGAAGACTTCCTTCGCATCTACGACCCGGCTGACAACAAGGTCGTAATGGAAGCCACGATTCCTAGGGCCGATAACCCGAAGGCCTTCGTTCAGGTGTACTACGGCGGGGATTTTGTGTTTGAGCTTTCTGAGGAAGCCATGTTGTATCCCGGCATGTTTGCTTCAGTAATGGGGAAGGAAGCTCAACCGCAATTGTTCGAGGAGAAGCTGGAGAAAGATCCTTCTTTGGTCGAACAACAGAAAAAGTACGAGGACGAGGTTGTTTGGGCGGATCGTAGGGACGGTCGTGTGCAGTATGTTTACAGGTACAGCAATCGTGACCTTCTGACTTTGATTTCTCCCCCCTTCACCGGAATCAAGGAATACACCGGCCCGATCAAGAACCCGTACGAAAACAATCCCGCGTGGAAGGAAAATCCAAAGAGCTTCGCCCTCTATCACGGGTTTTTGTTCAGCGGGGGAATCCAGTGACTTCGTCTGCCGCCGCATTTTTCCGGCGGCGGCCTTTTTCTTTTTTTGAGAAGGATGGAAGGAGGGATCACCGTGCGGTGGAAGCGCACGCTTGCCGTCGTTCTCGTCGCGGCGCTTTTGTTCACGCTCGTTTCTGCCGTAAGTCCCGATGCAGTAGGCGCGGAAGTGATGTACGTCACAATTTCGGGGGCAAACGCCGATCCGGGTCTTCCCTTCTTTCGCCCGAACAAGGATCTTGCTACGGTAGAGTTGCCGTTTGACATTGTGGGATTGGAAGGATATACGTATCTTGATGTCCGGGGAAATCAAAGCTTTAATATTTCTCTAATTGAACCAGAAAGTTTTGGTGGAGTTACAGCAGGAAGTATAATAAATCATCGCGTCTTAGATCCCGCAAATAGCAACGGGGCTGCGTTGTTATCAGAAGTCGTTGAGAAATTTGTCAAGGAAAACTTTTCCGCGCTCGCCCCAAGACTTATCGGCCCGGTTGGGAAAACTAAATACCAAGCCATCCACTGGGATCGCCTGCGCGATGTGACTTTTGTGGTCCAGAACGTTCCGCTTTACTTTGCCGCAAAGACGGTGGACTCCGACGGCGTGAGCGGTTCGGCCGTGATCAAGTCTATGAGGGTTACTTTCAAAGCCGTGGGTTTCGACCTTGGAAACCCAGAAACAGGAGGACAACAGGGAGGAGATGACCTCTACGGCACCCCCAGCGGAGATACTTCCTCCAATGCTCCGCCGGAGCTTCAAAGGTTCTCCTCCGCCACCCTCCGCATGGTCGTGTCCGCCACGATCGACGCCATAGCCGCGCACGAGGAAGACCTGAAGCTTTTCACGCCCGACCTCACGGTGTTCAAGCCCGACCGCGTGGCGGCGTACGTGTCCGGACAATCCATCTCGGACGTGGCTTCGAAACTCGACTACGTCCGTCCGGGGGACAAGCTCGATCTTCAGGTAATGGGGAGATATCTCTCGGGAAGTGTTGCCGGCGGAGAGATTCCGGCAAAAGCCGCGGCGAAGCTTCCCATCCCTACGCTGGTGTTCACCTTCACCTTTTCGAACGACACCATCGTAGATGGCATAAGCGATACAAACATCAAGTTTTTGCACTCCATCCGCGATAGGAACTTTGGTTCCACCGGTTCGGATACCTTTGTGGCCCTTCTTCCCGAGAAGGTACCGCTCAGTCGCCTCGAGAACCCGATCAAGCGCGGGTACACGTACGCCGGCGTCCTCGTGAACGCCCGAGCGTTCTACAACGATGCGAAAGAACTCGGCATGGACGCCTTTGAGGCGAAGCTTCGGGAATCTCTCAAATCCGAGCTCATGCCGATCGCCACGGCGGCATTCAACGACGTACGATCCATCGATCCGTACGCCTTCGAGAAGGCGTACGGAGGGAAGGTCGGTTTTTCGTTCGGTTCTGCGGACAACCTTGCCGATGCGCTCGCGTCGGAACTTGCTCTGAAGATCGTGAGCGTTCTTCGCGATACGTACGAGAACGAAACCGTAACGAACCAGAGTGAGGGAGCTTTTAACGAGAAGGCCGTCGTGTATTCCAGGTATATCACGGATATGAATTCGTTCTTAGCAATTTACGACAAATACAACACGTTGTGGAGTAATGCTGATAACTATTTCGACAAACAGAAGTACATTAGAATGTTTGGAAGTGATGTTCGCAACCTGTTAATGAGAACGTATGGATTGGACAATGCGCTTGGTCTCTGGTTCAACGTTGTGCAACCCATCAAAGGCGTACATCTTCGCATGAAGCAGGAAGATGAAGTACGTGGAACCGGATACTTTCTTGGAATTAAGAATTTGAAGTATCCTGCATGGATTTTATGGCGTGAGGATACGTCTCTTTTGGACAAGAACAAGATAGTGTATGATGAACTCATGAAAGGCGTCGACACCTTTGTTGCCGGAAACTACGATTATGGGGATGACGGTTTTGGAAAGCCCGAAGTGTTCTGGCTCGACGCCCGGTACACGCAGCTTTTGCGGAGCGGCGATCGGGTGGAAGCGTACATCTCGCTCACGAACTATGGAGACGTTCCCCTCACGAACTTCCCCGTGCGCTTCTACCTGTTCAACGCCCGTTCCGGACAGCTCATCGACTCCGGAGATCTCGGGTACGTGTACGGGAACGAGTACGAGTTCAAAGATCCCGGTAAAGTCGTGAAAGTCGATTCGAGCCTTCTTTTGGATCCGAACACCAACTTTGGAATGCAGCCGCTTCGAGATGCAAACGGAAACGAGGTGAAGTTCCTCGAGCCGGGGAAGCCCGTGAGACTCAAGGTGAGCTTCACGGTTCCCAACAACGAACCCGCGATCCTGTTCGTGACCGCGGGACTCGAGTACAAGGACACCCTAACCGTGGATGGAAATATCGGATACTACGAGTATCTTTTCAAACCCGACCGCCGCAACTATTTCAAGTTGCAGGACCAGCCGAGCATGTTCGTCGGCTTCACGCCGAACAAGATCCTTTTGCGCGAGGTAGAGGCGAAATACGGTGGAGGCCTCGTCGCCCGGTTCTCGATCACGCCGATCGATGATGGGGTTGTCAGCAGCTAAAAAATAGTTTTCCTTCGTCTCTTTCTCAGGTAAAATGTACCCATGAAACTCAGCCAATGGGCCAAAAAGCGCGGAATCACCTACAAGACGGCGTGGCGCCGGGTCAAAGAGGGCAAAATGCCCGTGCCGTTCGAAATCACTCCCTCGGGCACGATCCTCGTCCACGAACCCGAAGCGACCAAGGAGGGCATCGTCGCCCTCTACGCCCGGGTGTCGTCTTCCGACCCAAAGGCCGATCTCGAACGACAGGTGGTGAGGCTTCTGGAGTTTGCCAATGCCCAAGGCCTTTCGGTCGGAAAGACGGTGAAAGAAGTCGGTTCCGGTCTGAACGGCAGGCGGAAGGAGCTCATCAAGCTCCTCTCCGACCCGAACGTAACGACCATCGTCGTGGAACATCGGGATCGGCTGACGCGTTTTGGCTTTGAATACATCGAAGCTTCTCTTCGGGCGCAGGGACGCCGCATTCTGGTGGTCGTAGAAAGAGAGGTGGACGACGACCTGGTGCGCGAGTAGACCTTAGTGCTCACTTCCCTTGCCGCACGATTATATGGTAAGCGTTCCGCGAGACGACGGGCAAAAAAGGCGCTGGAGGCGCTTCAGCGTGAAGATCCATAGAGCCTACCGGTACGAGCTCGATCCCAACAAGGAACAACGCATCCTCCTCGCCAAGCACGCCGGGGCCGCCCGCTTCGCCTACAACTGGGGTCTCGCGCGGTGGATCGAGATCTACGAAAAAGAAGGCCGCACGACAAATGCGACGGAGCTCCACCGGGAACTGAACCGCCTGAAGAAGGCGGACTTCCCGTGGATGTACGAGGTGTCCAAATGGGCACCGCAGGAGGCGCTTCGGGACCTGGAAAAGGCGTTCCAAAACTTCTTCCGCGGGCGGAAGACCGGCCGGAAGGTCGGCCATCCGAAGTTTCGCCGCAAACACGACCGGCGGGACAGTTTCAGGCTGGACAACAGTTCCGGCACGATTCGCCTGCTTCTGGACGGAAGTGACAGGCACCATCCCAGAAAGGCGGTGAATGGTTTTGGATGAAAGAAGAGAACTTATTATCTTGTTTGTTTTTCTTATGTCTTTGTTTGTATTAGTCGTTGTACCAGGCGGATATTACGTATATATTTATGAAAGAGAAAGGTTTATTCTCTATGCCTATGCTATGCCTTTGATTATATTACTCGGTATGCTAGGCGGATATCTCGTATATAATCACAGAAAGATAAAACATCTCCCTATAGTCATGGGGTTGCTCGGCGGGATAGGTGTTTTTGCTGCTACTTTACCGATTCCCGTTTTGGGATTTAATGAGCCGATAACATGGGATACTATGAAGCCTTCCCTTTTTGCTTCCGCATTTATGTTTGCATGGATGTATGCTGTTACACAAGGAATACTGGCATTGATTGTAAAGAAAAACCTTAAAACACTTTTATCGAAGTACGGCGTGGACACGGCGTGCTACCTTGACCCGTGGGGAAAGCCGGAGGAGACCAGGTACAAAGCGATACTGGCGGTTGGCAAGCACAGCAACATGATAGAGGGAAAGGAATTCACCATAACTGACGTTTACGACCGTCCAAGGATAATAAAAGTGACGTTAAGAGATAACGAACTGTTCCGAATGTTTAGAGAAGTAGCGGTCATTCCGAAGAAGCTTCACTACTCGACGTACCCGAGGATGCTCGAAGGCTTCGTAGTTGTAGGTGTTATCGGTGAGAGCCAAAAGATAGACGAAAAAATAATAGAAGAAGTGGAAAACTGGTGGTGACCTCCTCCCACCCTTGAAAGGTTGGGCTTTCCGGGCGGCCTCTCGTAAGGAAGAAATTAACTACTGCTTTATTTGGTATAGCGTAGAGGGGGATTGGTGACTGTGAAGACTAGATTTTCCTAAAAGCAGCCGGTGTCATTCTACTTCTGCTCAACATGGTTCTTCCGATAGTCGTAGCCACATATTGAAAAGCATGAAAATTTGTCTCAAAAAGAGAAGTTAAACAATGTCTTTCCTTCCGCTGAATTGTTTTATATGATGAAGAAAAAATAGATTTGTTTTAAAATATTCCATAAATTATTGGAGTGATTAAAAATGGAATTTAAAATTACAATTTTTAATTGGAATGAAGTTATATTTTTCGCACTATTACTTCCGATTTTATTTATAATTTCTTTTGGTGTGTTAAAAGTAATATTTGACAAGTTTCGAAAATTTAGTATAAAAGATTTGCTAAACCCGAAAATGATTTTACTTTTAGGTTTTTTTGCGTTTTTAGCTGCGGGCTCAGTAGATTTTTTCTTTCGGTCTATTGCCACCATATATGATATCCATACCGGACAATACGGCGTTGTGATTGAAGATGTCCCGGAAAAAGTTGAAAAAACATACAAATGCGGCAAGGTTTCAAGATGCGAATACTACTATACGTTTAAATTTTATAATGGAAAAGAATATACATTTCGAGAAAGTGAGTTAGGAAAAAATTATGTCAATATAATCGAAAACGGAGACGAATACATTGTAAGAATTTTTGCTACCCGTCACGACGGAATTGCAAAAATTCAGATCGAATCGGTTTCGGCGGGAGGTTCCGGCGACTGATTGACAGGCCGGGTCGTCGCCTCCGCAAGCCGGCGAACGGACCGGCAGCCGGTTTGCGGTTCCGGAAACCGGTTCAGGAATCCGACGTTCGGTCGGCCGACGGAACCGATGTAAAAAGGGAGGGGGTGCCATGTTCGACGCGCACCTGCACTTTGAGGCGATCGTCGCCCGGCAGGACGGAACGATCGACTGGGATCGGGCGGAACGGCTCGTCGAGCGGTGGCGTGCGGGCGGCGTGCGGGGGGTGCTGGCGGTGTCGGTCGACCGGCCGTCGGCGGAGCGGACGCTGGAGCTGAAGCGGCGGTTTCCCGATTTCGTCTTCGCCGCCCTCGGGGAGCATCCGGAGCGGCCCC